>JAEZGJ010000244.1 GCA_023416965.1 Pseudomonadota bacterium
GAGGGAACCGAGGGCTCCGGATGGGGCGACCCGGCGGCACCGCCCTCACACGCCCGCCGCAACCCCCGCCTTCGTCACCATGAGCACCTTGCCGGACCGGCCGCCTTCGCCCGCCAGCGCCATGGCGCGCGCAGCCTCCGCCATCGGCACCACCTCCGCCACCGGTGTCGTCAGCGTGCCGTCGGCCATGCCGCGGGCGATCCGCCCGTAGGTCTCGGCGATGCGGGCGCGCCCCGCGTCCTGGAACCAGTGGATCAGCCAGAAGCCCTTGAGGCTGATCTTGCGGAAGATGAGGTGCTGCGCGTCGATCCGGCACTGCTCGCCGGAGAGCAGTCCGTAATTGACGACGGTGCCGCCGTCGGCGAGCGCTCCCGCCATGACGCCGGTCGCCGCCCCGCCGATGGCGTCGATGGCGAGCTTCACCGGCACCCCGCCGGTCGCCTCCTGCACCTTTTTCCGGAAGGCGCGGGGATCATCCAGCGCATCGGCCAGCACCGCCGTGCCGCCCGCTTCGCGCACCCCCGCCACGGCGCTGTCGCGGCGCACGACGTTGAGCGTGTGGATGCCGCGCTGCGCCGCCAGCCTGACGAGAAAGGTACCCACCGCGGAATTCGCCGCGTTCTGCATCAGCCAGTCGCCGGGCTGGAGCGCCACCTGGTCCGACAGCAGCGCCTCGGCCGTGGCGGGATTGCCCTTCAGCATGGCCGCCTGTTTCAGGTCGATGTCGGCGGGCAGCTTCATGGCGAGCCCCGCCTTGAGGTTCACCCGCTCCACCCAGCAATTGAGGATCATCGGCGAGACGATGTCGCCCATGGCAAGCCCGCTCACGCCCTCGCCGACGGCGGCGATCCGGCCCACCGCCTCGCCGCCGGGAATGAAGGGCAGCGGCGGCCGCGACGTGCCGTAGAGCCCCTGGATCTGCAGGAGGTCGGAGGGGTTGATGTTGAGCACCAGCATCTCCACCGTCACCTCGCCGGGGGCGGGCGGCGGCGGCTCCGGCATGTCGCGCAGGCGGATGGTGGCGGCGGGATCGCCGAACCCCTCGATGACGATGGCCTGCATGGCGGTCCTCCCCTGCGGCCGGGGCCGCGTCTTCGTTGTCTCAGTCGGAAAAGCCGATGAAGCGGTAGTCGGGCGCCGAGGTATTGTGCCGGCTCGGCACCGCCCGCGTCAGCTTCATCTCGATGCCCTCGCCGCCGCGGAAATCCATCACCGGGGCCTCCTGCCAGCGATTGGCGCCGGCTGCCCGCCACTCGACGCGGGCGCCGTCCGCATTGGTCTCGGTGACATACATGGAGCGGAGCCCCGCGAAGGGCCCGCCCGCGACCGGCCGCTCCATCCTGACGTCGAGGGCGACGCGGCTGCGGTCGATCTCCGCCACCCTGACGGTCGCCGTGCCGCCAGCCCGGAAGGTCAGCTCGAAGGTCATCGTCGCGGGGTCGAAGCGGATGGCGGAGAGGTTCACCACCGGCCGCTGCATCACCTCGATCGGTCCGATCAGCGCCGAGGTGCCGTAGACGATGTCGGAGAGATGGGCCGGCGGGCGCGGCTTCAGCCGCCAGTAGCCGTCCACCGGATACATGACGAGGAACTCGTAAGGCTTGGCGTCGCCGTCCTTCACGAAGAGCTGGAACAGGTGGAAGCCGCTCTCGGTGCGGCCGCCTACCGTCACCGGCACCTGCTCGGGCCGCCAGAACTTGTCGAAGGTGATGCCGACCACCTTCAGCTTGTCGTCCTCGTGCATCACCACGGTGCGCGGCGTGAAGCGGAAATCGGCCTTGTCGGTGATGGTGCAGTCGGTGAAGTCCGGCGCCGTGATGTCCTGCACGATGGTGCCGATGACGGCAGGATGCACGGCCTCGAGCCGGAACCGCCTGACCGACGCGCCGTGCAGGCGCAGGTCGACATTGTCCTCCTCGGCGCAGAGCGTCGGCACGCTCTCGTTGGCGATGCGCACCGTCGCCGGCGCGGCGAGGGACGGTCCGGCGAGGAGGGCGAGGAGGAGGGCGGCGGCGAGCGGGCGATGCATGGACAGGCTCCTTGGGCCTACCGCCTAGCAGGCCGCGCCGCGCCCGCAAAGCCCGCCCGGTGCCGCATCAGTTGCGGTCGTCGGGCAGCACCGGCAGGGCGTGGAACTCGATGCCTTCCTCGGCGAGCTCGCGCGCCTCCTCCGGCGTCGCCTGGCCGTAGATCGACCGGTGCTCGCTCTCGCCGTAATGGATCTTGCGCGCCTCCTCGGCGAAGCGCTCGCCGACCGGATCGGCGGTCTTGACGATGTGCTCGCGCAGTTCCCTGAGCTTGGCGCGCAGCTCCTGCTCCACCGGCGAGACCACCGCCACGGGCGCGGGCGGCGCGGGGGCCGGCTCGGCGGCGGGGGCCCGGTCCTTGCGCGCCACCTGCGGCGCCATCAGCGCCTTGTCCACCTTGGTCGAGCCGCAGACGGGGCAGGCGACGAAGCCCTGTTTCCGCTGCGCCTCGTAGCTGTCGGAGGAGGGGAACCAGCTCTCGAATTCATGCGCCTTGTCGCAATGGAGGGCGTAGCGGATCATGGCGTCTCCGCCACCCGGAACACCCGCCCGTTGGCGAGCGAGGGAATGCGGCCGCGCGTCTCGCCGACCTTGGCCGGGTCGATCTCGGCGAGGATCACACCGGGCTCGTCATGGTCCGCCTCGGCGAGGATCCGCCCCCAGGGATCGACGATGAGGCTGTGGCCATAGGTCGCCCGGCCGCAGGCATGCTGGCCGCCCTGCGCCGCCGCCACCACGAAGGCGCCGTTCTCGATGGCGCGCGCCCGCATCAGCACGTGCCAGTGCGCCTCCCCCGTCGGCACGGTGAAGGAGGAGGGGATGGCCATGATCCCCGCTCCCTGCTCGGCGAGGCGGCGGTAGAGATGGGGAAAGCGCAGGTCGTAGCAGATGGTGACGCCGAGGCGCGCCCAGGGCAGGTCGGCCATCACCGCGACGTCGCCCGGCGCATAGGCCGCCGATTCCCGGTAGGTCTGGCCATTCGGCAGGTCCACGTCGAACATGTGGATCTTGTCATAGGCGGCCACCACCTCGCCGTCGGGCGAGATGACATAGCCGCGGTTCGCCGCCTGCCTCTCGCCCACCTTGATGGCGAGCGAACCGACATGCAGCCAGATGCCGAGCTGCATGGCCTCGGCCTGGAACAGCGGGATCGAGGGGTCCTCCGCTTCCGAGCGGATGGCCTCGAAGAATTTCGGCCGCTCCGGCTGCAGGATGTTGGTCATTTCCGGCGTCTGCACATAGTGCGCGCCGGACCGGGCCGCCTCGCGGATCAGGGCGATGGCCTGATCGACGCTCGCCCTGACCTCGACATCCGCGCGCATCTGCACGCAGGCCGCCGTGAAGGTTCCGCTCACCCCCTCCGCCATGGATCAGGCCTTCAGCAGGGGATCGAGCTTGCCGGCGCTGTCGAGGGCGTGGATGTCGTCGCAGCCGCCCACGTGCTGGCCGCCGATGAAGATCTGCGGCACGGTGCTGCGGCCGCCGGCCTTCTGGATCATCTCGGCGCGGCGCTCGGGATGCTTCTGGATGTCGATCTCCGTGAAGGCCGCGCCCTTCTTGCGCAGGAGCTCCTTCGCGGCGTGGCAATAGGGGCAGTAATCCTTGGTGTAGACGGTGATTTCCGGCATCGCGGCATCCGTGGCGCTGTGACAGGCCTTCAGATATGGACCGCGCCGTGCCCCTCCACAACCCTCGCCGCGGTGAGCACGTCGATGCGCAGGGCGCCCGCCCGCCGCAGCACCCGGCAGCAGGCCTCGATGGTGGCGCCGGTGGTCAGCACGTCGTCGACCAGCACCAGCCTCTTGCCGCGCACCCAGCCCCTGCGGTCCTCGGCGATGCGGAAGGCGCCGGTGACGTTCTCCAGCCGCTGCGCCCGCGTCAGCCCCACCTGGTGGCGGGTGCGGCGCACGCGCTTCAGGAGCAGCGGCTCGTGGGCGATGCCGGTTCGGGCGGAGAGGTGGCGCGTCAGCTCGGCCGCCTGGTTGAAGCGGCGGGAGACGAGCCGCGTCCAGTGCAGCGGCACCGGCACCAGCGCGTCCGCATCGGCCAGCAGCTCGCGCCCGGACCGCGCCATCCAGGCGGAGAGCGCCACCGCCACCTCCAGCCGGTCGCCATATTTCAGCGCATGAACCAGCGCCCGCCCCACCGCGTCGAAGCGGAAGGCGGCGCGCGCCCGGTCGAAGGCCGGCGGATCGGCGATGGCGGCCGGCGACAGGGCACCGGGGCCGAGGTCGAAGGCCAGCGGCGTGCCGAGCCTCTCGCAGACCGGCGCGGTGATGAAGGCGACGTCCTTCCAGCAGGCGGGGCAGAGCGCGTGGTGGCTGCCGACGGGATTGCGGCAGGCGAGACAGAGCGGCGGCAGCAGCCAGTCGAACACCCGCGCGCCGCCGTTCGCCAGGCGCCGGCGGAGGGGAACGGGAGGCAGGGTCTCGGTCTCGGTGTCGCTCTCGACGGTCACGCCCTCATGCTGCCAGGGCGCGGCGGCCCCCGGCAGTCGGACGAATCCGGGGGCACACACGAAAAAGCCGCCGGAAACCGGCGGCTTTCCCAGCAGGGACGGCGAGTGCCGGTCAGGCGTGGCCGGAGATCCACTGCTTCAGCGCGGCCTGCGGAGCCGCACCGGTCTTGCGGTCGACCATCTGGCCGCCCTTGAAGATCATCAGGGTGGGGATCGACATGATGCCATAGTTCGACGCGATCTTCGGGTTCTCGTCGACATTGACCTTCACGATCTTCACCTTGTCGCCCATCTCGGCGGAGATGGCGTCGAGGGCCGGCGCGATCATGCGGCAGGGGCCGCACCAGGGGGCCCAGAAATCGACCACGACCGGCGTGTCGGACTTGATGACGTCGGTGTCGAAGGATGCGTCGGTGGTGGCGGCGACGGCGCCCATGGTGGTTCTCCTGGCGGCGGGAGGAATCGGAAGGTTGCGATCAAGGTAGGCGCCGGGCGCGGCCGGTTCAAGGCGAGGGGCGAGGATGTTCACCGCCTCGTGACGCAGGTCAGTGCCGCCGGAGCGTCTCCCAGGCCCGCTCCACGGCGAAGGCGACCAGGCCGGCGGCAAGCCCCCAGAAGGCGGCGCCGATGCCGCCGACCGTCACCCCCGACGCCGCCACCGCGAAGGTCAGCAGGGCCGGAAAGCGCGTCTTCACATCGCCCATGGCCACCGCCAGGGAGCCCATCAGCGCGCCGCTGAGCGCAAGGCCGGCAATGGTCGCGATCAGCGCCCTGGGCATGGCGGCGAAGAGCGCCACGAAGGCCCCGGCAAAGGCGGCGAAGAGGATGAAGGCGGCGCCGTAGACGATGCCGGCCGGCCAGCGCTTCGCCGGATCGGGGTGGGAATCGGGGCCCGCCGCGATGGCGGCGGTGATGGCGGCGAGGTTGGAGGGATGGGCTCCGAACGGCGCCGAGAGGAGCGAGACGAATCCGGTCGTGGCGATGATCGGCCCGACGTTGGGGTCGTAGCCGTTGGCGCGCAGCACGGCGATTCCCGGCAGGTTCTGGCCCGCCATCGTGACGAGATAGAGCGGCACGCCGAGGCCGATCAGCACGGCGGGATCGAAGACCGGGTTCGTCCAGGTGACATGGGCGAGGCCGAGATCGGTCGGCAGCGGGCCGGCGAGGCCGAGGCCGTAGGTCAGGGCGACGCCCGCCGCCACCACGACGAGCATGGCGCTCGCCGGATGGGCGAGGCGCATCACGAGGAAGATCGCCACCAGCGGCAGGACGAGCCAGGGCGCCCCCGGCGCGGCCAGGGCGACGTCCATGACGAACTTGACGAGGATGCCGGCGAGCATGGCCGAGGCGATGGCGGCGGGGAGCTTCGCCACCCAGTCGCCGAGCGGCCTCACGAGGCCGGTGAGGATGATGAGCCCCGCCGCCAGCACGAAGGCGCCGACCGCCTGCGGGAAGGCGATGCCCGAGGAGGCGCCGATCAGCGCCGCACCCGGCGTCGACCAGGCCAGCACGATGGGGATGCGGTAGCGCCAGGTGAGCGCGATGCCGCCGAGCGCCTTGGCGAGCGAGATGGCGGCGAGCCAGGAAATGGTCTCGGCCGGCGTCGCGCCCACCGCCTGCGCCGCGGCGATGACCAGCGCCACCGTGCCCGCGAAGCCGACGAGGGGGGCGACGATGCCGGCGGCGAGGGTGGAGAGGGTCAGGGGCATGATGGTCTGGGGATGAGGGCGCCCTGCATCGGGCCGCGCCCCGAAGGACGCACTTGCCCCGTGCAGGTCGCCGGACAAGAAAAAGGGCCCGGCAGCGCCGGGCCCTTCCTGTAGGAGGCCGGGGGCCTGCGATCAATAGCGGTAGTGATCCGGCTTGAACGGGCCCTGGGGCGGCACGCCGATATAGTCCGCCTGCTCCTTGCTCATCTTGGTCAGCTTCACGCCGAGCTTCTCGAGGTGGAGCGCGGCGACCTTCTCGTCGAGGAACTTCGGCAGGGTATAGACCTTCTTGTCGTACTTGCCGTTGTCTCGGTTCTGCCAGAGCTCGATCTGGGCGAGCGTCTGGTTCGAGAACGACGACGACATGACGAAGCTCGGATGGCCCATGGCGTTGCCGAGATTCACCAGGCGACCCTCCGACAGGAGGATGATGCGGTTGCCGGCCGGGAACTCGATCTCGTCGACCTGCGGCTTGATGTTCGTCCACTTGAAGTTCTTGAGGCCCGAAACCTGGATCTCGTTGTCGAAGTGGCCGATGTTGCAGACGATGGCCCGGTCCTTCATCTGCCGCATGTGCTCGACGGTGATGATGTCCTTGTTGCCGGTGGCGGTGACATAGATGTCGGCGCGCGGCAGGGCGTCCTCGATGGTGGCGACCTCGTAGCCTTCCATGGCCGCCTGCAGGGCGCAGATCGGGTCCACTTCCGAGACGACGACGCGGCAGCCGGCCTGGCGCAGCGAGGCGGCCGAGCCCTTGCCCACGTCACCGAAGCCGGCGACGAAGGCGACCTTGCCGGCCATCATCACGTCGGTGCCGCGGCGCAGCGCGTCGACCAGCGACTCGCGGCAGCCGTAGAGGTTGTCGAACTTCGACTTGGTGACCGAGTCGTTGACGTTGATCGCCGGGAACAGGAGCTTGCCTTCCTCGGCCAGCTTGTAGAGGCGATGCACGCCCGTGGTGGTCTCCTCGGAGACGCCGCGGATCGCCTTGGCGACCTCGGCGAACCAGCCCTTCGGCTTCTCGCCCAGCAGGCGCTTGATGAGGGCGAAGAAGATGACCTCTTCATCCGAGCCCGGCTTGTCCAGGAAGGCCGTGTCGCCCTGCTCGGCCTTCAGGCCGTAATGGACGAGCATGGTGGCGTCGCCGCCGTCGTCGAGGATCATGTTCGGCACGCCGCCGCCCTGCCAGTCGAACAGCTTGGCGGTGTACTCCCAGTATTCCTCGAGGCTCTCGCCCTTGTAGGCGAAGACCGGGATGCCGGCGGCGGCGATGGCGGCGGCGGCGTGGTCCTGAGTCGAGAAGATGTTGCAGGACACCCAGCGGATGTCGGCGCCGAGAGCCTTCAGCGTCTCGATCAGCACCGCCGTCTGGATGGTCATGTGCAGCGAGCCGGCGATGCGCGCGCCCTTCAGCGGCTGCGACGGGCCGTATTCGGAGCGGATGGACATGAGGCCCGGCATTTCGGTCTCGGCGAGCTCGATCTCCTTGCGGCCGAAGGGAGCGAGCGAGATGTCCTTGACGATGAAGTCCTTGCCTTGGTCGAGAGCCATGGTGTCCTCAGAAAGTGCGCGCGGATGCGGGCCGGCGGAATGACCGGCTTGTCGGGCGGGGCTGTAGCATGGGCCGTGGACGGAGGCAATAAAGACATAAAGATTTCTTTATGTCCGGGGGCCGGGTGGTGAACGGAGGGTGAGAGGGCTTTGGACTGTTCCGCGAAGGCTACCCCTCACCCGCCTCTCTCACGCTCGTCGACCTCTCCGCGCCGGGGAGAGGTGCGGCGGCGCCTTCACCCCACCTCTTCCACCAGCTCCCCCAGCGCCGTCTCCGCATCCAGCGGCGTCTGCCGCGTGTCGGAGAGCACCTTGCCGTCGCGGAACCGCACCACACGGCCGGCGAAGGTTGCCACATCCGTCTCGTGGGTGACGATGAGCACCGTCATGCCCTGCCGGTTGAGGTCCTGGAACAGCGCCATGATCTCCAGCGAGGTGCGGCTGTCGAGGGCGCCGGTGGGTTCGTCGGCGAGCAGGACCTTGGGATTGTTGACCAGCGCCCGGGCGATGGCGACGCGCTGCTGCTGGCCGCCCGAGAGCTGGGTCGGCAGGTGATGCACCCGCTCCGCGAGCCCGACCTTGGCGAGCGCCTCCTCGGCGCGCCGGCGGCGCTCGCGGCGCGGCACGCCGGCATAGACCATGGGCAGCGCCACATTGGCGAGTGCGTCCTGGCGGTCGAGCAGGTTGAACTGCTGGAAGACGAAGCCGATCTTGCGGTTGCGCACGTCGGCCAGCGCATCGGCCGAGAGGCCCGAGACCTCCTCGCCGTCGAGCACGTAGCGCCCGGCCGTCGGCCGGTCGAGGCATCCCACGAGGTTCATGAAGGTCGACTTGCCGGAACCCGAGGGGCCCATGACGGCGACGAGCTCGCCCGGGGCCACCGAGAAGGTGACGCCGCGCAGCGCGTTGACCTGGACGGCGCCCTCGCCGTGCACGCGGGTGACGTCGGCGAGGTGGAGCACGGGCTGG
>JAEZGJ010000308.1 GCA_023416965.1 Pseudomonadota bacterium
CGGCATGTCAGTTCAGGCCATAGGTCGCCGCGTCGACCTTGCCGTAGAGATGCTCCCGCAGGACCGCGGCTACGGCGTCGGGACTGGTGCGGTCGACGCCCTCGAGGAGCTTCTTCCACTTCGTCTCCAGTTCACGGAACGCCTGGATCAGGTCGCTCGGATCCTGAACACGTCGCGCCTCCATGGAGGTCTTCGGCAACTGGGCAATGAAGTCGCGGTTGAACTCCGCGAGCTTGGCCGCCAGGTCGTCGGCGGGGGCCAGAATGGCGAGGCCGCGTTGCCGGGAGCCCTCGATCGCCGCATTGCCTCCGACATGATAGGCGACCTGCGCGCGAGCGGAAGCCACCGCCATCGTGTCGAGGAGGGCGCGCCGCTGCGGCGTGGTGAGCGCCTTCCAGGCGTCGCGGTTGTAGATCCAGTTGGCGCCCAGAACGACACCCATGGGCAGCCGCGTCACGGCCTTTGCCACCTCCCAGAACTTGTTGCCCTTGTCGAGATTGGTCGGGTCCGAGAGCGTGCAGTCGATCGAGCCACGCTCCAGGCCCGAATAGACGTCGCCGATCGGGACTGACACCGGAACGCCGCCGAGGGCCCGCACCCAGTTGGACTGGGCGCCGCCGGCGGTACGGATCTTCAGGCCGCGTACGTCCGCCACGGAACGGATCGGCTTCATGCAGATGAAGTTGTAGACCGGCGTCGCGTAGCCGCCGCCGAAAATGCCGCCATTGCGACGCCACTCGGCCTGGAGCTTGGGATGGGTCAATCCCAGTTCGGTGAAGGCGAAGGCGGCGGCGAAGTCGTCGTCCGAGGTGAAGACGAGATCGTTGACGACGTTGTTCAGGGGCTGCTCGGACGGCGTATAGCCGGGATAGACGATGCCGACCTGTGCTACGCCGTCGCGAATGCCCTGCATGGTCGAGGGGGCGGGAACCAGCGAGCCGGACGAGTGCACCTGAAGGCGCAGCGCCCCGCTGGTCGCCTTGGCGACGTCCTCCGCCCACTTCTGGTACACGAACTCATTCAGGATATGGGCCGGGGCCAGCCAGTTCGTGGCCTGCCACGTCTGCTGCGACAGGGCGGCGGACGAGAGGCCGGCGAGGGCTGCGAGCCCAAGGACTGCGTACCGAAGCTTCATGGTTATTTCCTCCTGGGGTGGGACCCTCTTGCGGGGTCGTTCAGCGGACTGCGAACTGGTTCGGAAGCCAGAGGGTGATGATCGGGAATGCGATCAGAATGGCGAGAGTGATGAGGTCCGCCACGACGAACCAGGCAGCACCCCGGAAGATGGTCCCGAGCGATACCCTGTCCCCCATGGAGGACTTGATGACATAGACGTTCATTCCGACGGGTGGCGTGACCAGGCCGATTTCCAGAAGCTTGATGACGATGATCCCGAACCAGATCATGTCGACGTCCAGCGACTTCAGCAGCGGCAGCAGCAGCGGCAGCGTCAGCAGCATGATCGAGATGCTCTCCAGGAGAGATCCGAGGATCAGGAACACGATCGCGATCGCGATGATCACGGCCAGGGTGTTGCCGTCGGTATAGGCGATCAGGGTCTCCGCCATGACGTTCGGCAGCTGCGAATAGGCCATGAAGCGGGCGAAGATGGCGGCGCCGACGACGATGATGAAGATGGCCGCGGTGCCCTCGGCTGTCTCGATGACGGCCTGCCGGAAGGTGGCTCTGGTCAGGGAGCCGCGCGTCCAGGCGATCACGCATGCCAGCGCGGCGCCGATGGCACCCGCTTCGGTGGCCGTGAAGATGCCGAGGAAGATGCCGCCGAGGACGCCGGCGATCAGCACCGGCAGCGGCCATACGTCGAGCAACGCAGCCTTCTTCTCGGCTGTGGTGAAAACAGTCTCATCCCTGGGCGCGAGTTCGGGATTGAACCAGACACGCAGGGTGATAAGGCCGATGAACATGGCCGCGGACAGAAGACCCGGCAGCACTCCGGCCATGAAGATGCGGGAGATCGACGTGTCCGCCATGATCCCGAAGACGATCATCAGGATCGACGGTGGGATCAGCGAGCCGAGAGTTCCCGCCGAAGCGACGCAGCCGGTCGCGAGAGCAGGATCGTAGCGCGCCTTCAGCATCTCCGGGATCGAGATGCGGGAGAAGGCCGCGGAGGTCGCGACGCTGGATCCCGACGCGGAGGCGAAGAGAGCCGAGGCGACGACCGTCGCCGAGGCCAAGGCGCCGGGAACCCTGGCGAGAAAGATCCTGGCGGCGGCGAAGAGGCCGTTCGTCAGCCCTGTCGCCGAGGCGATGTAGCCCATCAGCAGGAACATCGGCACCGCCGACAGATTCCAGTCGCCGATCAGGCGGTAGGGAATGGCCTTGGCAATTCCGATGGCAGCGGAGAGCGAGATCAGGCTCGCGATGCCGCCGAAGCCGACTAGACCCATCGCGACGCCGATCGGCACGCGCATGAAGATCAGGCTCATGACGAGCCCTATTCCGAGGAGGCCGATCTGGATGCGGTCCATGACGCCCTCAGACGGTCTTGCCGGCGGCGGCCGGAGATGGCCTCCGGTGGGGAGGGTCCAGGAGATCGGTGACGAAGCGGACGATCAGGACCAGGCATGCGAGGATGAGCCCGAGCGGCAGCAGGAAGCGGCTGGGCCAGACGATCACCTGCCAGGCGCCCTCGACGATCTCTCCGATCTCGTAGGCGTTGAGGGCGATGAAGATGCTCTGCCAGGCGAGAAAACCGTAGAACGCGACTGAAGCGGCGGTGCCGAGGAGATCGAGCGGCGGCCTCAGCAGGGGCGGCAGCCGGTCATAGAACAGTTCGACGACGATGGGGCGCCGCTGCACTTCGATATAGGCCAGCGGCAGGAAGACCGTCGCGATCATGTAGTAGCTGGCAACGACCTCGGCGGTGCCGGGAATGGGCGCCACGAAGACGTATTTGCCGACGACGTCGGCGGTGACATGAAGCATCATCAGGACCATCGCTGCTCCGGCGGCGATGACGAACCATTCGGAGAGCCGTTCCAGCCAGATCCGCATGGTCATTGCATCCTGTAGCCGCCGTTGACGTCGATGGTCACGCCCGTGAGATAGGCGGCCGCTGGCGAGACGAGATAGGCGCAGGCCTCCGCCACGTCCTCTGCGGTCCCGATCCGCCCGATCGGAATACTGGACGACATCTCCGCATCCCGTTCGGCCGGCAGCGAGAGCCGCAGCATCGGTGCATCGATGAGCCCCGGCGCGACGCAGTTCACGGTGATGCCGAGTGGCGCCGCCTCGCGGGCCGCCGCCTTGGTGAAGCCGAGGACCGCGGCCTTCGACGAGATGTAGGCGCTGGAGGACCGGTAGCCGCCGAGTTGTGCGGCCACTGACGACAGCGTGACGATGCGCCCCTCCGCAGCCGGCTGAACGGACCGCCGGCGCAGCATGGCCCGGACCGACAGGAAGGTGCCGCGCGTGTTGACCGCGTGCGACTGCTCCCACTCCTCCAGTGTCGTATCGACGATGGCCGGACGCTGGCCTCCTTCGCGCAGGAGCAGCACCCCGGCGTTGCAGATGAGCACGCCGACCGGACCAGCAGCGGCCTCCGCATGGTCGAACAGCCGGTCGACCGAGGCTTCGTCCCGCACATCGACGCTCAGCCCCAGATGTCCCTGGCCCGGCAGATCGGCCGCGGTAGCGTGAGCCGCCTCAGCCGAGAGGTCGGCGACGACGACCCGCAGACCCTCACCGGCGAGCCGTCTTGCGATCGCGGCGCCGATGCCGCGCGCGCCTCCGGTCACGATGGCCGTACGCACGTCAGTCCTCCCACTCGCTTCTTTGGATCCAGAATACGCAGTCATCGGCGCAACAGGCAACTGCGCAGCGGCATTGATGGCTGCATTGTATCCAGAACGGGTGTTGCCCTTGCAAACCTCCTCCCGCTCGGCCAGCATGCCGCGCCATGTCGATGACGTTCAGCGATGACGAGAAGGATGCCGACGGCCTGGTCTTTCAGACCAGCGCTGATCAGGTCGCCACCTCCATCCGGGAACTGATCCTGGAAGGAAGCCTCGCTCCGGGTGCGCCATTGCGCCAGGACGACCTGGCGCGCCAGCTCGGCGTCTCGCGAACCCCGTTGAGGACCGCGCTCGCGACCCTGTCTCGCGACGGACTTGTCGAATATTCCGCCAATCGAGGCTATCGCGTTCGCAGCTTCGCCATCGAGGACATCCGCGCCGCCTTCGAGGTTCGTTCGACGCTGGAGGCACTGGCATGCAGGATCACCGGCCGCATCGGCTTGTCGACGGCTGCGCTCGACGTTCTCCGTGCCGCCGTGGCCGAGGGCGATGCCATCCTGTCCTCGGGCACGCTCGAGCCCGATCGGCTCGCAGCCTACAGGCGCATGAACGTGACGATTCACGGCACCATCATCGAGGCCGCAGGCAATCCGTGGCTCAGGGACTTCGTCTCCCGCACCCATGACGTGCCGATGGCGTCGGACCGCATCATTCTGTGGGAGGATTACGACATCATCCTGCGCTCGCACGACGATCACCACCGCATCCTTCATGCGCTGAGCCAGGGCGATGGTGAGCGGGCGGGACGCCTGATGCAGGAACACGTCATCTTCGCGGGCGAAGTGCTCATGGGCCACCTCGCCGCGCGGCGCGACGAGCCTTTGTCCCAAAGTCGGACCATCGGATTTTCATTGCCACCCAAGGATACCCAGCCGTGAAACTGTTCTTCTCTCCTGCATCGCCCTTCGTGCGGAAGGTCATGGTCTGCGCCCTGGAGCGCGGCATCGACGGCCATATCGAAAAACTCGGCTCGGCTGCCCACCCGATCAACCAGGATCCGACCATCAAGGCGCACAATCCCACGGGCAAGGTGCCCACCCTCATCGCCGACGACGGCAGCGCGATCTACGACAGCCGGGTCATCTGCGAGTTCATCGATTCAGTCGGCACGGCGCCCGCCCTCTTCCCGGCTGCGGGGGTCGATCGCTGGCAGGCGCTGGTGCTGCAGTCGGCCGCCGACGAGATGCTCGATGCCGCTCTTCTGGCACGTTACGAGACTGTCGCGCGGCCCGAGGCGCTGCGCTGGGCAGATTGGCATCAGGGTCAGATCACGAAGATCCATACCACGGTGAGGGCCTATTCCGGGGCGTGGATCGACCATCTGGAGCAGCGCCTGGACATCGGCACGATCGCTGCGGCCGTATCCCTCGGATATCTCGATTTCCGCTTCCCTGACCTCGGATGGCGGGAGGGCAACGAACGTCTTGCCAGGTGGTACGCGGGCTTTGCCGAGCGCGCCTCGATGAAGGCGACGGTCCCGGTAGGATAGCCTGAACAACTCGGCCGATGCGGCAGGAGCGACGGCTTCGGGCGCCCGACGTCAGACCGAAAGCCAGGGTGGCGAAGGCCTGGTGGGCGGGCGTCAATCCCGGGCAGCGTTGACGCGTACCCCCGGGGTTTCACGGATTGGGCCGACCCGGCGAAGGCGCAGCGTACTGCATGGGAAGGGCGATCCCCGCTTCCTCCAGCGACGAGTATGTCGTTGTGGAGGTCACGTGTCCGCTGTCTAGCCCCGGTCAGCGCGAGGAAACGCATCGATCCCATGCGCAGGGCCCATGTCGACGTTGTGCATAAGCGTCCATAGCGCACGTCCTGTTCGCCAGGAGCGATGGGGGGGCAGGCGAATGAGGGCGATCGTGGCGGCCGACGTTGGAATGCATGATCGAAGACGATCAACACAACCATCTGCCAGGTGAAGCCAAGTGCGCTCTCTGGATGATCTGGCTAAAGCGTCGCTGCGCCGGAATAGGGCTGCAGAGTGCCAAGCCCACAGATCGGAACCCAGGACGCTGCTGCTTCGAGCCAGGAGCGTTAGGACAGGTCAGCTTCGCGCCTGCACAGTGGCATCCACCCCACGCCCAGGAGTGGAGTCGCCTGATGCCTGACTTTGTTGGCATCCGGCGAGCGTTAGCGCTGGTCAGGCCGGCCAGGCCTGGGCTCCTCCATCGACCCTGAGAACCTGGCCCGACACGAAGGCGCCGAGGGGCCCGGCGAAGACCTCCACCAGCCGCGCCACCTCGTCGACGGTGGCGATCCGGTCGAGTGTGCCGCTCTCGGTCATGCGCGCCGGATCGACGGCGCGGGTGCCGAGGAAACGGCCGGTGCGCGTGTCCCCGGGGGCGATGCAGTTGACGGTGATGTCGTAGGGCCGAAGCTGGTCGGCGAGGCAGCGCGTGTAGTGGGTCACGCCCGCCTTGGCGGTGGCGTAGATCGCGCCGTTGGTGCGCCCCTTGAAGGCGGCGACCGATCCGAGGGTGACGATGCGGCCGCTGCGGCGGGTCATCATCCGCGTGGCGACGGCCTGGCAGACGAGGATTGTCGAGATCAGGTTGCGGTCGATCACCGCCCTGACGTCGTCTGGGCTGATCCCCACCGCGTCGTTCGGGTCGGGCTTGCCGCCGCGGGCGGCGATGTCGCCCCCGGCATTGTGGACGAGAATGTCGATGGGACCGAGCCGGTCTTCCGCCTCACCGACGACCCTGCCGATGTCATCTGGACGGGTCAGGTCTCCAAGGAGCCGGAGGGTGCGCACCCGGTGGGCGGCGGCGATCTCCTCGGCGACGGCGGTGAGCGTCGTGCCCTCGCCATATTCCGCCGGGCCGTTCTCCCGCATGCCGTGAAGGGCGATGCTGGCCCCGAGTGACGCGAGGCGTTCGGCGAAGGCGCGTCCCAGGCCTCGTCCGGCACCGGTCACCAGAGCGGTCTTTCCGGCGAGGGGCCGGTCGGTCTTTGTCGTCATGGCGGGCCCTTGGGTGGGTTGAATCACTCGTCAATGAGGCTGAGGCCGACCGCGATGGCCTGGACCAGGCACATGGGCGCCACCAGGGTCCGCAGTGCCGGTTCCGGCATGTCGTGGATCTCGAAGACGATGGAGGCGCCCTCGGTGATGGGTCCGAGCAGGCTGTCGGTGATGGCGATGGCCGGAACGCCCCGGGCGACGAGCTCGGGAAAGAGCCGCGCCGTGTCCGGGTAGTAGTTGCGGAATGAGACCGCGATCAGCGCATCCTCGCCCGTGGCCGCGTGCGACTGTTCGCCGATGCTGCCGCCGATGCCGTCCAGCACGACCACCCGCCGCCCGAGCTTGCGCAGCACGTAGGCGAGGTGCGCCACCACTGGATAGGAGCCGCCGAGACCGAGCAGATAGATGTCCCGCGCCTTGGCCAGAAGGGCTATGGCGGCTTCGATGTCGCGCTCCGAAATCGCCTCTCGCAGCGTGTCGAGGGCGGTGTGGGCCTCGTTGACGAAGCGGGTCAGTACGGCACCCGGGCGCCGGCCGAGGGCGGATTTCTCCTCCGCCTTCATGCGGGCGAGGCGGGACTTGTAGCTCGGCGCCACGCCGGCGATCAGGCGCGAGCGGAACACCTGCTGCATGTCGCTGAAGCCGTTGAAGCCGATGGCGTGGGCGAAGCGCACGATGGCCGAAGGCTGCACGCCCGTGCGCTCGGCGACCTCCGCCACCGTGCCGAGCGCCACATCCGTCGGATGGTCCAGCACGAATTCGGCGATCTGCCGCAGGCGCCCCGGCAGCGCCCGGTGGCGCTGGGCGATCAGGCTGCGCAACTCGTCGTAGGTCGCGGGTGCCGTGGAGGCAGAGGTCATTCGAGAGGGCTCCTCGCTGCGGGGTGCAGCCACGGGGCAGGACGTCTCACGTTCCGGCAAATGGATCAACTATTCCGCTTTACAATGTCAAATGGAATGTTCATTCTGATTGCAACAAGGGCGAAAATCGCCCGGGTCTCAGGGAGGAGACGATGAGCGGGAAGCGCATTTCGCGGCGTGGCGTCATGAAGGGCAGTCTCATGGCGGCGGCCCTCGGCGGGACGGCGACCTGGTCCGGACCATGGACGCACAACAGGGCCTTCGCGCAGGGACCCAAGCCCATCAAGCTCGGCCTCACCTGCGACGCGTCCGGCCAATACGGCAATAGCGGGCAGGACGACCTGCTCGGCATGCGGATGGCGATCGACGAGTTCAACGCCAGGGGAGGGGTTCTCGGCCGCAAGGTCGAGTGGATCACCGCCGACACCGAGACCAATCCGGCCACCGCGACGCGCGTGGCGGAGCGCTTCATCGCGCAGGAGCAGTGCGCCTTCCTTCTGGGTGCCGTCCATTCGGGCGTCGCCAACGCCATCACCCAGGTCGCCGCCAAGACCGGCACGATCTACATGAACACCAATTCCTCGGCCCCGAGCGAGGCGGGCGAGAACTGCTCGCGCGTCAAGTTCGTCTGGGACGGCAACGGCACCAATTTCTCCAAGGCGGCCGTGAAGAACGCCGTCGAGCGCATCGGCAAGAAATGGCTGTTGCTGACCAACGACTATGTGTGGGGCCACACGACCTCGGCCTCGACCAAGGCGCTGGTGGAGGCCGCCGGCGGGCAGATCGTCGACAACCTCCTGGTGCCGCAGAATACCCGCGATTTCACCTCCTACCTTCTCAAGGTACAGCAGATCCGGCCCGACGTGGTGGCCACCGCCATCGGCGGCGACGACATCAAGGCGCTGCGCCAGCAGATCACCGACCTCAAGCTCGAGGAGCGGACGGCCTGGATCAACAACCAGCAGGACTGGCCGGATATCTGGGGCGCGCCGGAGAGCCTCTTCGGCGTGTTCGGCACCACCTGGTACCACAAGCTCGCCCTGCCGGGCGTCGAGGACTTCGTGAAGCGGTGGAAGGCGGCCTTCCCGCGCTCGCCCATCCCGGTGCCGGGCAACGTTTCCTACAACGGCTACATGGCGACGCGTGAGTTGCTGCGGGCCGTCGAGCGGGCGGGGTCGACCAACAACGCCAAGGTGATCCGGGCGCTCGAAGGCCACAAGATGAGCGCCGCCGACCGGATGCAGCACTTCGACGCCTATATCGATCCGGTCACCCACCAGGTTCAGCAGACCATCTATCTCGCCAAGCGCAACCCGAAGCCGGCGGATCCCACCGATCTCTACGAGATCCTCAGCCAGACGGCGCCGCAGAACGCGCTGGACGACGCCGCCCCCGGCAAGTGCAAGCTCACCCCCTTCGAGCAGCTGCCGAGCTACGAGCTGTGATCCGTCGCCTCCTCGATCCTCCCGCGGGCGGGCCCGGCC
>JAEZGJ010000093.1 GCA_023416965.1 Pseudomonadota bacterium
CTCCGGCGTGCCGGCCACCAGCATGGCCGCGGGGGCCGAAGGCGTCGAGGCGGCGGGCGGCTCGGCGGAGGGAGCCGCCGCCGGAGGCGCGACGGGCTCCGCGCTCTCCACGTGGCGCGGCAGGAAGACGCGGAAGACGGTGCCGCGGCCGACCTGGCTGTCGACGAAGACATAGCCGCCGGACTGCTTGACGATGCCGTAGACCGTCGACAGGCCGAGGCCCGTGCCCTTGCCCACCTCCTTGGTGGAGAAGAACGGGTCGAAGATCTTCTGCTTGATCTCGTCGGGAATGCCGGTGCCGGTATCGGTCACCTCGATCATCACCGCGTCGCTTTCCGGCATGTCCACCGGATCGTCCTTGGAGCGGTGGCGGGCGATGTCGGCCGCAGCCACGTTGGCGGTGCGGATGGTCAGCTTGCCGCCGTCCGGCATCGCGTCCCGGGCGTTGACGGCGAGATTGAGGATCACCTGCTCGAGCTGGGTGACGTCGGCACGCACCGGCCAGAGGTCGCGGCCGTGGATCATGTCGAGGCCGACGCGCTCGCCGAGCGAGCGGCGCAGCAGCATGGAGAGGTCCGACAGCACGTCGCCGAGCTGGACCACCTGGGGCCGAAGCGTCTGCTTGCGCGAGAAGGCGAGGAGCTGGCGCACCAGGCTCGCCGCCCGGTTGGCGTTCTGCTTGATCTGCATGACGTCGTTGAACGACGGGTCCGCCGGCTTGTGGTCCATCAGCAGCAGGTCGGCATGGCCGATGATGGCCTGCAGCACGTTGTTGAAGTCGTGGGCGACGCCGCCGGCGAGCTGGCCCACCGCGTTCATCTTCTGCGACTGGGCGAACTGCTCCTGCAGCTGGCGCAGCTCGGTCGTCTCGACGGCATAGACGAAGGCCGCCTCTCCGGCCTGTTCCGGGTCGTCCACCGGCGCCACGAAGAAGTGCGCGAAGCGGTTGGCGTCCCCATGAAGCGCGCCGTCCACGGGAGGGAGGTCGCCCTTGCCGGCGGCCGCCTCTGCAATGGCATGGGCGAGGGCCGGCCGCGAATTCTCCTTGACCAGCGACAGGACCGAGCGGGCGCCTGTCCCCGTGGCCGTGTCGGCCAGCATCCGGGCGAAGATGGGGTTGGCGCGGCCGACAACGCCCTCGCGGTCGACGGTGGCGATGCCGAGGGGCGAGGAGTTGAAGAAGCGGGCGAAGCGGACCTCCGCCGCCCTGAGGCTGTCGCCGCTGTCGCCGGTGCGGGCGCGATTGATGACGAGGGTGCGCGAGGCGCCGGGCGTGCCGTCGGCGGAGAAGGCCACCTTGTGCAGCAGGCGCACCGGCAGCGCCTCGCCGGAGCGGCGCTTCAGGTCGAGGTCGAAGGTTGCCGTCGTCACTTCCGAGGGCTTGGCCGGCACGGTGCGCAGCAGCGCCGCGGCGTCGGCGGCGAGGATGTCGGCGAGGGCGAGGCCGCCGGGGCCGACCTCGGTGAGGTCGTGGTCGAGCCAGCCGGCCAGGGTGGCGTTCATGTAGGCGATCTCGCCGGTCGGCTCCATGGAGAAGAAGCCGGCGGGGGCGTGGTCGAGGAAGTCGATGGCCTTCTGCAGCGTCTCGAAGGCGCTCTCCGCGCTCTGCCGGTCGCGGGTGATGTCCTCCACCGTCCAGACGCTGGCCCGGCCGCCGCCGCGGATGCGGGCGGCCCCCTCCCCGGTCATGGGACGCACCTTCAGGCGCAGCCAGCGGGCATCGTCCGCCTCGGCGCGGCGCACCTCCTCCTGGTGCCGGCGCCCCTCGCGGGCGGCCTGCGACAGCCGGTAGATGGCTTCCGACACCTCCGGGGCGCCGGTGAAGGCCCGCTCCACCGCCCGGACGTCCTCCTCGCCCGAGGCGCCGGTAAGGCCGAGATAGGCCGGGTTGGCATAGAGGACGCGGCCCGACGGGTCGCTCACCACCACCGCCTCGCTGGCGCTGTCCACCATGGCCTTGGTGAAGTCGTTGCGGTTGTCCTCGCTGGCGAAGCGCAGGATTCCGGAGGCATAGGCGAAGAGCGAGAAGACGCCGCAGACCGCCAGCGCCGCCAGCAGCCCGATCACATAGGGATAGGCGTTGTCGCGGCCGATCATCAGGAAGAACAGTGCCGCCCCCACCAGCACCACGGCCACGACCAGCACCATGGCGGTCGATCCCGACTGCTCGGAGCGGTCGACCGAACGGCGCGTCAGCGGAACGGCCGGAGACGCACGGTCGGCGCGGAGGTTCTTTTCGGCGAAGGCCATGGCAGGGAAGAGCCGTTGGTCAGGGTCAGCGAGAATCCATCGCCGATTCTCGCAATCTAGTCGTGCCGCTTCGCCGCCCGCGAGGCAAGGGCGGCGGCGCCATAGGGCGCGCAAATCGCGTACCGCGGCCTAGCGCATCGTGCCCTTGAGCCGCATGACGTAGCCGATCACCTCGGCCACAGCACGGAAATGCTCTTCCTGGATCGGCTGGTCCACCTCGACGCTGGCGTGCAGGGCGCGGGCGAGCGGCACGTTCTCGACGATCGGCACGTCGCTGGCGGTGGCGATCTCGCGGATCTTCAGGGCGATCAGGTCCATGCCCTTGGCGACGCAGACCGGGGCCACCATGCCCGGCTCGTATTTCAGCGCCACGGCGAAGTGGGTCGGGTTGGTGACGACCACGGTCGCCGTCGGCACGTTGGCCATCATGCGCTTGCGCGAGCGCTCGCGGCGCAGCTGCTTGATCTTCCCCTTCACCTCGGGATTGCCGTCCGACTGCTTGAACTCCTCCTTGAGGTCCTGGATCGACATCTTCTGCCGGTTGTACCAGCGCTGGTACTGATAGACGAAGTCGGCGATGGCGATGATCGCCATGATCGCCACCACCGCCATCAGCACGCTCATGACGATCGAGAACGTGTGCGGCAGCAGCATCTCCACGTCCATGCGGACGATGCTGTCGATGCTGCCGCGCTGCGGCCAGAGCACGGTGAAGATGACGACGCCGACCAGGGTGATCTTGGCGAGCCCTTTCAGGAAGTTCACCAGCGCGTCGGGCCCGAAGATGCGCTTGGCCCCGGCCATCGGCGAGATCTTGGAGAATTTCGGCTTGAGGCTCTCGGCCGAGAAGACCAGCCGGTGCTGGACGAGGTTCGCGGCGATGCCGGCAACGAAGAGGCCGAGAAAGGGCAGCCCTACCGCCACGACGACCGCCAGGATCAGCGACACCAGGAGCCGCATGCCGCCCGCGCGGTCGACGGTGAGGAGGTCGGCATTGGCGAGAAGGTTCTTCAGCGGCACGGCCAGCCCGCCCGCCGACCCCGCCGCCATGGTTGCGACGATCAGGGTGGAGATGAACAGCAGGAACCAGGTGACGAGGTCCTGGCTCTTGGCGACGTCGCCCTTCTTCAGCGCGTCGTCGAGCTTCTTCTGCGTCGGATCGTGTGTCTTCTGGTCCTTGTCCTCGCCCTCGGCCACGGTCTACCTCCGGTTGACCGCGATCTCGCCCAGGATCGCTTCGAGGCTGCCCATGTAGTGGGACATCATCACCGACAGGACGAGGAGGAGGATGAAGAAGCCGACGCCGATGGTCACCGGCATGGCGATGAAGAAGACCTGCATCTGCGGCATCAGCTTGGACAGCACGCCAAGGCCGATGTTGAACACCAGCGCGAAGACCAGGAACGGCGCGGAGAGCTGGATGGCGATGACGAAGGAGCGCGCCATGACCATGGTCAGGAACTGCGCCGCATCGCCCGAGGCCGGCAGGATGCCCGGGCGGATGATGGTGAAACTGTCGGAGATCGCCGCGATGATCAGGTGGTGCAGGTCGGTGGCGAAGACCAGCGCCACGCCGACCAGCGACAGGAAGGTGCCGATGACCGCGCCCTGCTGGCCCTGTGTCGGGTCCACCTGCATGGCAAAGCCGATGCCCATGGCCTGGGCGATGACGACGCCCGCGGTCAGCAGGGCAGAGACCGCGATGCGCGCCGCCATGCCGAGGGTGAAGCCGATCGCCATCTCCATGAACAGCACCATCAGCACACCGCCGGGACGGGCGAGGTCGATGTCGTAGAGCGGCCGGTGCAGCGGAAAGAGGACGAGGGTCAGCAGCAGGGCGATGCCCAGCCGGACCCGCATCGGCAGCGAGCGTTCGCCGAGCCCCGGCATCAGCGCCATCATGGTACCGACCCGCGCGAAGACGAGCAGGAAGACAACCATGATCTCCGGGGTGATCGGGACGGTCACGGGAAGCGCCCCTCCTGGAGCCGGGCCTCGCCGGCGGGCCTGTGGCCGGCGATCAAAGCTGATTCACCCGCCCATGACCACTTTCGCCATGATCCGGGCGGTGACGCCGTTCATCAGGTCGCCCATGAAGGGCAAGGCGATGATGAGGGTGGCGAAGATGGCCAGGATCTTCGGCACGAAGACCAGCGTCTGCTCCTGGATCTGGGTCAGCGCCTGGACCAGCGACACGGCGACGCCGACCACCAGCCCCACCACCATCAGCGGCGCCGAGACGAGGATGACGGTGAGGATGCCGTCGCGGGCGACGTCGAGAACATCTGCGGGGCTCATGGCCGGGTCCTAGATCTGCATGCGCATGATTTCCTCGTAGGACTGCACGACCTTGTCGCGCACGGCCACGAGGGATTCGATGGCGACCTCGGTCTCGGCCACGGCCGTCACCACATCGATGAGGTCGGCCCGGCCGGCGGCCATGGCCTGGCTGCGCTGGTCGGTGGTGCGGGCGGTCTGGTCGAGGTTCTGCACGGCGCTGCGCAGCATCTCGCCGAAGCCGCCGCCCTGGCCGGCGGCGCGGGTGGCCCCGGCCGCGGGCGAGAACAGGCGGGCGGCCGTCGCATAGGCGTTTGCGGCGATGGACGATGACGACATCGGATCAGGCTCTCAGGAGTTCGATCGTGCGCTGGATCATGCGGCGGGTGGAGGTGACGACGTTGAGGTTGGCCTCGTAGCTGCGCTGCGCCTCCCTCATGTCGAGGCTCTCCACCAGCGAGTTGACGTTCGGCACCTTGACGTAGCCGCGCGCATCCGCCGCCGGGTGCTGGGGGTCGAACCGCGTGCGGAACTCGCCCTGCTGCTGGCGAACCGGCCCGAGTTGCACGGTGGTCGCCTGCAGTTCGCGGTCGAATGTGGTGCGGAAGGTCGGGATCTTGCGGCGGTAGGGATCGCCGCCGGGCGTCTCCGCGGTGGAACTGGAATTGGCGATGTTCTCGGCCGTGATGCGCATGCGCCCGGCCTGGGCCCGCATGCCGCCGGCGGCGATGCGGATCGATTTGAGGAAGTCCGTGGACATGGCCTGTCTCAGCCCTTCTTGCCGATGGCGGTGCGGATCAGGCCGAGCGAGCGCTGGTACAGCCCGGCGACGGCCTGGTAGTCCATCTGGTTCTGCGAGACCTTGAGCATCTCGTCCTCGAGGTTGACGCGGTTGCCGGCAGGCGTCGTCACCAGGCCGGTATCGCGCCGCACGTCGAAGCGGGTCGCCTGGGTGCCCGAGGTCTGGATGTGGCGCGGGTCGGTGCGCATCGGTCCTGCACCGATGCTGGCGCCGGCGGTGGCGACCGCAGTGCCGCGCGCCAGAGATTCGAAGCTCGGCGGCCTCAGGTCACGCGCCCGGTAGCCGGGCGTGTCCGCATTGGCGACATTTTCGGCCAGTAGCTTCTGCCGGTCCTGATGCCAGCGCATGCGGTTGCGGAGCATGGAGAAGATCGGCACGTCGCTGGTCGCCATGTCGATTCCTCCGCCCCCGTCGATAGGCAAAGGATGCCGGGGACATGGTTAACGACCGGTTAACCGTTAAGGGTCTTTCAACCTCTGCCCCGCCGGGTTAACCATCCGGCGAGGTCGAAGTCGGCAAGGCTTGCCGGGTCTGTTAACCTCAACATAGATTTAACGCGCGCTCTTCCGGGCGGGCGTGCGCAATGCCATGGGATCGGTCTCGATGAACTTTCTCACCAATCTGCTCGGTCCCAACGCCCCCCTGGCAGCCACTTTCATCGTCGCCTTCGCGGCCGTCCTGGTCCTGATCGGCCTCACCGCCTGGATCTTCCGCCTCATCCGCGGCCGTGGCCTCGGCATCGGCTCGGGCGGTCGCGGCCGCCAGCCGCGTCTCGCCGTCCTCGACTATGCCGACGTCGACCAGCGCCGCAAGCTGGTCCTCATCCGCCGCGACAACGTGGAGCATCTGCTGCTCCTCGGCGGCCCGACCGACGTGGTGGTCGAGACCTCCATCGTCCGCGGCATGCCCGTCCAGGCCCTGCGCGAGGCGACGCCCGCCCCGACCTATGTGGAGCCGGATCCGCCGCTGCCGCAGACCCGTCCCTCCCTGCGCGATGCCGCGCGCCAGGCCGCCGGCGAGCCGGCACCGGCCCGCCCGATGAACCTCGACATGCCACCGCGCGCCGAGCCGGCCCCCGTCCGGCCCGATCC
>JAEZGJ010000111.1 GCA_023416965.1 Pseudomonadota bacterium
GCCTCAGATCCATGTTGCGGTTGGAGATGTGGACGAGCAGCGAACCGGCGGACGTGAGCCTGTCGAGATAGCCGGCGAAGGCCTCGCGCGTCAGCAGGTGCACGGGAATTGCGTCGGAGGAGAAGGCGTCGACGATGATGAGGTCGAAACGACCCGGCTGGTCGGCGAGCGTCAGCCGTCCGTCGCCGACGATCACCGGCGCCTCCGGGGCGCAGCGGGTCAGCGAGGTGAAGAGCCGGGTGTCGCGGGCAATGCGCACCACCACCGGATCGATCTCCAGGAAAGTCCAGGCGTCGCCGGCCGCGCTGTAGCAGGCCAGCGAGCCGACGCCGAGGCCGATGGCGGCAACCCGCAGCGGCCGGCCTCCGTGCACCTTTCGCACCGCCTCGATGGCCTCTGCGAAGGGGCCGCCGCGATGGTAGTAGCTCGCCGGTTCCGGGCGCCCGGCTATGACCGACCCGTCGGGGTGTCGGATGCGCTCGGCGCCGTGGACGGTCACCCCGTGCACGAGCAGCCTCCCCTGTCCGTTCGCCGCCTCCTGGACCTCGTGAACGGCGAAGAAGGAGCGCTCGCGCGCGAGCGTACCGGCGGGCATGACCGGCGCCTGGCTGACCGCCAGGAAGACCACCGCTCCCGCCAGCAGCAGGGCGGGACGGCGCCGCCCGAGCAGTACCGCAGCGGCGATGGCGCAGACGACGAGGAGATAGGCAATGGCCGGCAGCGCCTTGGCTGTGAGGCCGAACAGCGCCTGCAGCGCCACCAGGGCAGCCAGCGCGCCGACGGCCGGCACGGTGCGGGGCCAGCCGAGCCGCGCCAGCGCCTCGCCCGTTCCCGGCCGGCAGAGGACGGCGGCGAAGACGAGGATGGGATATTCCAGGATGGAGCTGAACATCACCGGCGCGAGAAGGCTGGCGAAGATACCGCCGATGACGCCCCCCACCGACAGCATCACGTAGAATTCGGTCAGATGCACGGCGACCGGCCGGCGGCGGTAGAGCTCGCCATGGCACACCATGGTGGCGACGAAGAAGAAGCCGACATGCAGCGCCGCCGCCAGCGGCCAGGGCACCCGCGCGCCCAGCACCAGGGCGAAGATGACGCCCACCAGCATCAGCGGCTGGATGGCCACCATGGTGCGGTGGAGCCGCGCCCCTCCCTCGCGGAAGGCGAGGACGAAGGTGAGAAGGAAGAGCGCCAGCGGCAGCACCCAGAGGAGCGGCACTGCCGCGACGTCCGTCGACAGATGCGCCGTCAGCGCGACGAGGAGGCCGGAGGGCACAGCCGCGAGGCCGATCCAGGCGAGGCGGTCGGCGCCGGCCACCGGCGCGTCCCGACCGGCGGCACGAATGGGCGCCGCCTCCGCCCGGACAGTGCGGGCGAGGATGAGGGCGCCGAACGTGATCAGCCCGCCGAGCACCACAAAGCCGCCTGCCCATGCGGCGGACTGGGTCTTCAGCGGCAGCAAAGGCTCGACCACGAACGGATAGGAGAGCAGCGCCAGGAACGAGCCGAGATTGGAGGCGCCATAGAGGAAATAGGGGTCCGCCGCGTCGCGGTGACCGGTGCGGGCGAACCAGGCCTGCAGCAGCGGGCCGTTGCCGGCGATGGCGAAGAAGGGCAGGCCGACCGAGGCGGCGAAGAGACCGATGAGCCAGAGGGCCTCGCCGTCGGCCGGCGGGCGGCCCCAGCCCGGCGCCAGGGCGATCGGCAGGGCCAGCATGAAGACGGCCGCCATCATGGCAAGGTGCACCATGACGGCCCGCCGCGGATCCAGGAAGCGGTTCAGCACGTGCGCATAGCCATAACCGGCCAGCAGCACGCCCTGGAAGAAGACCATCGCCACCGACCAGACCGCCGGCGTGCCGCCGAGCACCGGCAGCACCATCTTGGTGAACAGCGGTTGCACGGAGAACAGCAGGAACGCCGAGACGAAGATGGCGAGGGTGAAGAGCGGAAGCGCCGCGATCCTGGCGAGGTGGCCGCGGCTCGCGCTCATGTCATGTGACGTCTCGATGGATGACATGGGGCCCCGCGGCGGCAATGAACCGCGCGCAGAATGACGTTCGCCCCTTAAAAGAACGTGTGACAGAGGGGAAAGATGGCGCCCGGCCTACCGGCCTCCACCGATCCGCCCGGCGAAGCGCCGGCAGAATATCCCGGCCGCAAACGCCGCGGCAGCCGCCGCGCCAAGGTAGGCGACCTTGAAGGCGGGATCGCCCGCCCACCAGGCCAGGGCGACATAGACCGCCATCAGCAGGGCAAGGGCCCAGAAAAGCCAGCCGAACACCGTCAGGGCGGCGATGGCGACGGCCCGGGCGGTGATCACCGGCTCATCCCCACCAGCGGTCCGAGACCGGGAAGCGGCCCTTGGCCTTCTCGATGACGCTCGCCACCGAGAACAGCGTCTCCTCGTCGAAGGCGCGGCCGATGAGCTGCAGGCCGAGCGGCAGGCCCTGGTTGTCGAGGCCGGCGGGAACGGCGATGCCCGGCAGGCCCGCCATGTTCACCGTCACCGTGAAGATGTCCTGCAGATACATCTCCACCGGGTCGGCCGAGCCCTTCTCGCCGATGCCGAAGGCGGCCGACGGCGTCGCCGGCGTCAGGATGGCGTCGACGCCGGAGGCATAGGCCTGTTCGAAATCCTGCTTGATCAGCGTCCGGAGCTTCTGCGCGCGCACGTAATAGGCGTCGTAATAGCCGGCGGAGAGCACATAGGTACCGATCATGATGCGGCGGCGGACCTCCTTGCCGAAGCCCTTGGCGCGGGTCTTCTCGTAGAGCTCCACGATGTCCTTGCCGGGCTCGCGCAGGCCGTAGCGCACGCCGTCATAGCGGGCGAGGTTGGAGGAGGCCTCCGCCGGCGCCACGATGTAGTAGGCCGGCAGGGCATATTTGGTGTGCGGCAGCGAGATCTCGACGATGTTGGCGCCGGCTTCCTTGAGGATCTGCGCGCCCTCGTCCCACAGCTTCTGGATTTCCGCCGGCATGCCGTCGATGCGGTATTCCCTGGGGATGCCGATCGTCATGTCCTTGATCGACTTGCCCACCGCCGCCACGTAGTCCGGCACGTCGCGGTCGACGCAGGTGGTGTCCTTCGCGTCGGGGCCGGCGAAGGAGCGCAGCAGCATGGCGGCGTCGGTGACGTCGCGGGCGATCGGCCCCGCCTGGTCGAGCGAGGAGGCGAAGGCGACGATTCCCCAGCGCGAGACGCGGCCATAGGTCGGCTTGATGCCGACCGTGCCGGTCAGCGCCGCCGGCTGGCGAATGGAGCCGCCGGTATCGGTGGCCGTGGCACCGGCACAGAGCATGGCGGCGACCGCCGCCGACGAGCCGCCCGAGGAGCCGCCGGGGACGAGATAGCTGCCCTCGACCCCGCCGGAGCCGGCGCCGACATTGGAGCCCTGGCGCCGCCACGGATTGATCGGGCCCGGGAAGCAGCTCGTCTCGTTGGACGAGCCCATGGCGAACTCGTCGTTGTTGAGCTTGCCGAGCATCACCGCGCCGTCCCGCCAAAGGTTGCTGGTGACGGTCGATTCGTAGGGCGGCACGAAATTGCCGAGGATGTTCGAGCAGGCCGTGGTGCGAACGCCCTTGGTGCAGAACAGGTCCTTCACGCCGATCGGAATGCCCTCGAGCGGCCCGGCCTCGCCCTTCGCGATGCGCGCATCGGAGGCGGCGGCCATTTCCAGCGCCTTCTCGGGCGTCTCCAGCACATAGGCGTTGAGCTTGCGGCCCTTCTCCATGGCGGCGAGATAGGCCTGCGTCAGGTCGGTGGCCGAAAACGTCTTCTGCGTCAGGCCCTCGCGGGCCTCGGCGATGGTCAGCTGGGTCAGGTCGGCCACGACTTACTCCACGACCTTGGGGACGGCGAAGAAATGGCCCTCGCGCTCCGGCGCGTTGGCGACGACGAGGTCGGCGATGCCGCCGTCGCTCACCACGTCCTGGCGCTTCTTCATCGCCATCGGCGTCACCGAGGTCATCGGCTCGACATCGGTGACGTCGACCTCGTTGAGCTGCTCGACGAAGGCGAGGATGGCGTTGAGTTCATCCTGGAGGTGCGGCACCTCCTCGTCGGTCACGGCAATGCGCGCGAGATGCGCGATGCGCCGGACGGTCGCCTGGTCGACGGACATGCGGAATTCACCCGTTGGAACGAGACATGGGGATCGCGCCTCTTAGCATCAGCCCGTTTCGCGCCGCAATGGTAACGAGGCGGCAGGCTGCTGCCATGGCGGGCTGGCAGGGGCGCTAGCATGCGCCACATCAGGGAGACGGG
This sequence comes from Pseudomonadota bacterium, assembly GCA_023416965.1. Taxonomy (GTDB): domain Bacteria; phylum Pseudomonadota; class Alphaproteobacteria; order Rhizobiales; family Phreatobacteraceae; genus Phreatobacter. Next base: position 4,277 of record JAEZGJ010000111.1, read on the forward strand.
CGCGATGGACGACCAGACGATTCTCGCGGCGATCGAGAGGGCCGCAGCTCGTCACGGCGAGACGAGCCGCATGGCCATGTTCGGCGGCACGGCCGTGCTGCTCGGCGGCAAAATGGTGGCGGCGCTGTCCTCGCGCGGGCTGCTGCTGCGCGTCGGCAAGGAGCGGCACGCCGAAGCCCTCGCCCGCCCCGGCACGCGCCCCATGGAGATGCGCGGGCGGCCCATGGAGGGTTATCTCTATGTCGATCCGGCCGACCTCGACGAAGCCGCCTTGGCGCAATGGGCCGCCATGACCGTCGGCCATGTCGCGGGCCTGCCGGCCAAGGCGGCCCGCAAGGCCCGCGGGCCGAAGAAGGCGGATGGGCTCTAGCGGCCGCCCTCCTTCGGCGGGTCGCGGTCGGGGCGGACGAGCCGCGGCAGGTCGCTGAGCCTGAACCTCAGGATCGAGCGGGCGGGGATGCCGCCGGATTCGCGACGGGCGAAGCGGGCCGCTGCCTCCACTACAACGGCCCGGTGCTCGGCGACGAGCCTTTCGCGCAGCGCCCGCGCCGCCTCCGCGCCTCCCTGGCGGATCACCCGCGGCGGCGCGGTGACGAAGGGCGCGGCCTCCTCATCTGGAGCACCCGCCCTCTCTCGGGCCGCGTACAGAGCGGCATTGGCCTTCAGCTCGGTCTGGTCCGTGACGCCGGACGTCGAGAAGAGGTCGCGCTGCTCGCTCATGGGGGTCTCCGGTGAAGGGGCGCCACCAAGTTAGCCCGCCCCGACGGGGCCGGACGAGCCGAACCATTCGTTAACCTTGACGTGGTGGTGGCCGGGCACTTCCGCCGATCTGCGCCTGCGGGCTTGTCCACAAGCCCCGGATAGGACACTTGACAGGACCAGAGCCCTCTTCAGCCCCGGACCGCGCCGATGTGCACCGATCACCCCCCGCAGGCCGCTGCGTCACCCTCCAAGAGCGATATCGAGGAGGGCGATCGCCTCATGCCCCGCTTCGGCAGCGACGGTCTGATCACCGCGGTGACCAGCGATGCGCGGACGGGGGATCTCCTCATGGTGGCCCACATGAACGCCGAGGCGCTGCGCCTGACGGTCGAGACCGGCGAGGCCCATTACTGGTCACGCTCGCGCCAGGTCATCTGGCACAAGGGCGACACGTCCGGACAGATCCAGACCGTGGTCGAGATGCGCGTCGACTGCGACCAGGACGCGGTCTGGCTGAAGGTGACGGTCGGCGGCGACGGTGGCTCCTGCCATACCGGGCGCCGCACCTGCTTCTACCGCGGCGTTCCCACCGGTGGCCCGCTGGAGGACGTGCGGCTGGTGCCGCGCGACGCCGACCGCCTGCGCCCGGCCTTCGGCTGAGCCATGCTGACGCTGCGCCGTCGCCGGCGGCCCGAGGCCGAGCCCGCCGATTTCGCCGAGAGCGCCGCCACGCCGCCGCCGCGACCGGTGATCGGCCTGGCGCTCGGCGGGGGAGCGGCCCGCGGCCTCGCCCATATCGGCATCATCCGTACGCTGGTGCGCGCCGGCTACGAGCCGGACGTCATCGCCGGCACCTCCATCGGCGCGGCGGTCGGCGGGCTCTATGCCGCCGGCAAGCTCGACGCCTTCACCGACTGGGCCCTGTCGCTGAAGCGGCGCGACGTCATCTCGCTGGTCGACATCGCCATTTCCGGCGGCGGCCTGATGGGGGGATCGCGCCTCGCCCAGCTCCTGGAGCGGGAGGTCGGCGAGACGCGGATCGAGACGCTGCCCATCAGCTTCGCCGCGGTGGCGACCGAGATCGGCACCGGCCACGAGATCTGGCTCACCCGCGGCCGTCTGATGACGGCGCTCCGCGCCTCCTATGCCCTGCCCGGCATCCTGCCACCGGTCAGGGTCGGCGGCCGCTGGCTGATGGACGGCGCCCTCTCCAATCCGGTTCCGGTCTCGGTGACCCGGGCGCTCGGCGCCCGGCTGGTCATCGCGGTGAGCCTCAATGCCGACGCTCTCGGCCGCTCCACCGTCATCCAGGACCATGGGACCAGCCCGGAGGATGATGCGCTGCCGCTGGTCGAGCGGCGGCCACGCGTGAGGGCGGTTGTCGATCTCGGCAAGGGCATCGGGCGCGGCCTCGGCCGCGGCATCGGCGGGCCCTGGCACGGCCGCTCCGCGCCGCCATGTCGCTCGACAGCGCGCCGGGCCGGCTCGATCCGCGCCTCGCCGTCGCGCGCGCCCCCGGCATCCCCACCATCATGGCCAAGGCCTTCAACGCCACGCAGGAGCGCATTGCCCGCCAGCGCCTCGCCGGCGACCCGCCGAACATCCTCATCGGCCCGCGCCTCTCGAAGATCGGCCTGTTCGAGTTCCATCGCGCCGCCGAGGCCATCGCGCTCGGCGAGGAGGCCGCCGAGCGGCTGCTGCCCGATCTCGCCGAGGCGCTGAAGGCGGTGAGCTGAACGCCGCCTCAGGCGTTCATCACATAGTCCTTGAGCGCGTTGGCCTCGCTCTCGATCTCGGCGAGGCGACGCTTCACCACGTCGCCGATGGAGATGATGCCGACGAGCCGGCCCCCTTCCACCACCGGCAGATGGCGGAACTTGCCGTCGGTCATGCTCTCCATGAGCTGGCCGATGGAATCCTGCTCCGAGCAGGTGACGACCTTGCGCGTCATGGTCTCGGCCACCGAGCGGTCGAGGGCGCTTGCCCCGTGCTCGGCCAGCGAGCGGACGATGTCGCGTTCGGAGAGGATGCCGGCGACCGAATGGCCGGCGCCGGTGACGACGACCGCGCCGATCCGCTTCTCCGCCAGCATATGCGCCGCGGTCGCGAGCGTCGCGTCGGGGGCGATGGTGGCGACCGCCCTGCCCTTGGCGTCCAGAATGCTCTTCACGTTCATGATCTGCCTCCGGTCGCGGAGGGAGGCCCGTTGCGGGCCGCCCCGCCTTGTCATGCCCCGGTCGCCCGGACGGGAAGTATTCGCCCCGAGCGTGGCGAAGACAAGACGGCAGCTGTGCAGTGCAACAGCCTCAGGTGGCTGGCACCGGATCGAAGAAGCGGAAGAGGAACAGTCCTGCGGCAAAGCCGGCGAGATGGGCCTGCCAGGCGATCTGCCCCTCGAAACCCGGCATCGGCAGGTTGATGGCGCCGAAGGCGACGTTGACCGCGATCCAAACGGCTATCATTCCCATGACCGGTCCGTTGCGGATCATGTCGGCGAGGCCGAGAGCCGGCACCTGGTAGGCTCCCTCGCCTCCCGCCCGCATGGCGCCGAGCGGACCGCCCGCCTGAAAGACGAAGCGCAGCGCCGCCGCCGTGAAGCCGGAGACCGCCGCCGAGGCGCCGATCACCGGCACGAAGGCGGTGCCGACGGCCGCCAGGTGCCCGAGGGCGCCGGCTGCCGCCGTCACGGCGAAGAACACGAGGCTCCTGACGGTCCCGAAGCGCCGCGCCACGGCGGAGCCGAAGACGGCGAGCCAGAGCACGTTGACGGCGAGATGGGTCCAGTCCGCGTGCAGGAAGCCGTAGGTCACGAAGGTCCAGGCGTCACCGGCCGCTCCGCCCGGGAACCAGGCCCCCGCCAGCGAGGTCTCGAACCGGGCGGGAATGAAGGCGAAGGCGAGCAGCACCTCGCGGTCGGCGTCGTCCCCCAGCAGGAACACCCTGACGGCGTGGATGACGATCATGGCCAGGCAGAGCGCGGTGACGACGCCGGGAATGTTGAGGATCGGTTCGCGTTCGGACAAGGAGGACTGCCGGCATCGCCTGAGGGACGGTCTCACTAGAGCCAAGCCCGCCCCGCTGTCGAGAGCGCCGGATCGCCGCCTTCCGGTCCCTTCCCCCTCGCGGGACAAAAAAAGGGGGGAGATCTTGCGATCTCCCCCGGCCGAAACGTGGGGAATGGCGAACCATTCCCGATAGGTCACGTCTCCATCTCCTCATGTCCCCAGGAGAATGCCTCGAAGTGGTGCGGTCCGCCGGGAGTCGGCCGGCGTCCCGAATTCGTGGAACGGCCCGAGCGAAACACGGCCGCCCGGCTGCCGGCAATCGAAACCCTCGTTTAACCCTAACGCGGAAACCCTTTGTTAACCCTGCGCCGCCCGCCGCGGCGTGGCACGGCCGCTGCTCCCTTCCCCAGGACCATTCGCATTCCGTCCCGGATCGGCACAGACGAGGCCCCCCATGAACAATGCCGCCAGCAGCACCCTTTTCGCCTATTGGGACCAGCTGCGCGCCGGCCGCCCGGCTCCCGATCGCGCCGAGGTCGATCCGCGCGCCATCGCCCCCGTCCTCGGCGACACCTTCATTCTCGAGGCCGGTCGCGACGGCTCACTCGCCTACCGGCTGGCGGGATCCCGGGCCTGCGCACTCTTCGCCCGCGAGCTGAAGGGCTCGGGCTTCCTCGACACTTTCTCTCCTGAGGCGCGCGCGACGCTGGTCCGCACCCTCGCAGACGCCCTTGCCGCCCCCGCCGGGCTGATGGCGACCCTCACCGCCACGAGCGCGACCGGGCGCACCGTCGCCCTCGAGGCCGTCATCCTGCCGCTGGTCCATCGGGGCCGGCTTGGCGGGCGCCTGCTTGGTGGGATCAGCGCGGGCGACCCGCCCTACTGGATCGGGCGCGACCCGATCGCCGCCGTCGGCGTCGATGCGGTCCGCCTGCTCTGGCCGAGCTGGCAGGGCGCGCTCGCCATGGCCGCCGCCACGCCGGTTCAGCCCGCCCCGGCGGCCTTCACCGCCCGCCCGGCGCTGCGTCTCATTCAGGGCGGGAATGTGGCATGAGCAGGCCTTCTGCAACACTGCGTTAACGCTCGACCGTTAATCTTTGGCGGATCGTCCTCCAGCCCCGCCGAACATGTCAGCGCTCGCGAAAGTCCTGTCCGCACCTTCGTCGGAAGAGAACCGTCGCTTCCAGCGCGTGCGGGTGGACGTCCTCGGCCGCTTCATGCTCTCCGACCGGCGCGAATTTCCCTGCCAGGTGGTGGACATGTCGCCCGGCGGCGCCGCCATCGTGGCGCCCGTGGTCGGCAAGCTCGGCGAGCGGGTCATCGCCTATCTCGATCATATCGGCCGTATCGAGGGAATGATCGTCCGCGTCACCGAGACGGGCTTCTCGATGACCATCGAGGCCTCGCTGCGCAAGCGCGACAAGCTCGCCGACCAGCTCACCTGGCTCGCCAACCGCCAGATCCTCGGCCTGCCCGAGGACCGCCGCCACGAGCGTGTCATCCCGCGCAATCCCTTCACCACCATCACCACGCCGCTCGGCGAGAAGGTGCCGGTGCGCGTCCTCGACATCTCGCTCTCGGGCGCGGCCGTCGGCGGCGCGGAGGGCCTGAAGCCCGGCGACATCGTGCAGATCTCCCGCACCATGGCGCGCGTCGTGCGCGTGCTGGAGCGCGGCGTCGCCATCGAGTTCTCGGGCCAGCAGCCGATCGAGACCATCCTTGCCCTCGGCCAGGAGCTCGGCGCCGACCTGAAGGCCGACGCCGAGCCGGTGATGATCGCCCGCTGATCCGGGCGGGCGCCGCGCGCACCCCATTACCGTACGTCAGAGCCGCCGTTTCAACCTGCCCCAGAGACACCCGCTGCCGACGTGCTGAAACGCGCGTTAACGGCACGGGGCCGGGCCGCTCCGATCCGTTCACACTTGGCGCATCCTTCGCGCTCTCCCGGCAAGGCAACGGCAATCTCGTGCCCCGACGCGAGCGGGTTTTGTCGCGCCGCGACAGGCACTTGCCGTCCTGCGCTGAATCCGATCCTCGGCGCACAGGGTAAATCCACCCGCCGTTAAACTGAACGAACCCTCTCCCGAAACCCTAGCCTTTCACCGATCGGTTTCAGCGCGCTGCAAAGCCGGCCTGCCAGTGTCCCGCCATCGACGGAGGGACACGTCATGATCGGTCGCAGGACCTGCTGGCCAGGGGTGAACATGAAGGGCGCGGCACTCGCCGCGCTGGTGCTCGGCCTCGTCGCGGCGATGCCGGCGGCGAGCGCGGAGCCGGGCGATCGCCACGCTTTCCTAGCCGAACAGGGCGCGACGACCGCGCCCATCGGCTGGCGCCAGTTCTGCCGGGACTTCGCTGCCGAATGCCGGGCGCGCCCCCAGACCATCGATCTCGTCAAGGCCGACCGCCATGCCTGGGCGACGCTGATCCGCATCAACGCCCATGTGAACACCGCCATCGAGCCGGTCACCGACATGGACCAGTACGGGACGGAAGAGCGCTGGACCTATCCGACGTCGGGCCGCGGCGACTGCGAGGACTATGTGCTCCTCAAGAAGAAGCTGCTGATCGAGGCCGGCTTCCCGGCCAGCGCCCTGCTGATCACCGTGGTGCGCGACCGCCAGGGCGACGGCCACGCCATTCTCACGGTCCGCACCGACCGGGGCGACTACGTCCTCGACAACGAGACGAGCGACATCCGCCTCTGGAACCAGACCGGCTACCGCTTCATCAAGCGGCAGGCGGCCCATGACCCCAATCAGTGGCTGACGATCGGGCCGGGCCGCGCGCCCGCCGCGGTCGCCACCCGCTAGCACGAGGTTTCGCGTCCTCGGTCACGTCCCACCCCTCCCCGTCCCCAGACCGGGTTCGCGAACAGACGGCCGGTACCTCAGAACGAGGGCCGGCCGTCACCTTTTCAGGCACCCGATTCAGGCCGGGCCGCCCCTGGCCGCCCAAGTCACCGCCTGCTCGGTGCGGTCATTGCCCCAGAACAGTTCGCCGTCGGCGGTGACGATGCTCGGCGCGCCGAACAGGCCCTTCGCCTTCGCCTCCTCGGTGGTGGCGCGCAGCGCCTGTTTCACCGCATCCGAGCCGGCTGCGATCAGCGCCGTCGCCGGCTCGACACCCGCCGCCTTCAGCGCACGTCCGAGCACCTCCGCATCGGCGATGGACAGGCCTTCGCCGAATTCCAGCCGGTAGACCTCCCGCGAGAAGGCCGCGCGCTTGCCGTCATCCGGCAGGGACGTCGCGATGCGTGCGGCGGTCAGGCTGTTCTGCGGAAAGGGATCAGGCTTGCGGAACGGCAGGCCGAGATCGGCGGTGATCCGCTCCAGATCCCGCCACATGTTCCGCCCCTTGGCCGGGATGAGGTTGAAGGGCGAAGTGGTCCAGCCGGCCTCGGCGAAGATCGGGCCGAGCAGGAAGGGGCGCCAGCGCACGGTGACTCCGGCCTTGGCCGCGACCTCCTCCACCCGCATCGCGGCAGGATAGGAATAGGTCGAGGCGAATTCGTAGAAGAAATCGACGGCCGCCATGGCTCAGCCCACCGGCGTGAGGCCGGCCTTGAACCGCCGGGCATTGTTCGCATAGCTCGCCGCCGAGAGCTTCAGCCGGGCGATGGCGGCCTCGTCCAGGGTCCGGACGGCGCGCGCCGGCGAGCCGACGATCAGGGAATTGTCCGGAAATTCCTTGCCCTCGGTGACCAGCGAATTGGCGCCCACCAGGCAATTGTTCCCGATCTTGGCGTTGTTCAGGATGGTCGAGCCCATGCCGATCAGCGTGTTGTCGCCGATCGTGCAGCCGTGGAGGATCACCTTGTGGCCGATGGTGCAGCCGGTCCCGATCGTCATCGGCGCGCCGGGATCGGTGTGCAGCATGCACATTTCCTGGATGTTGGTGCCGTCCCCGATGGCGATGAGCTCGTTGTCGCCGCGGATGACGGCGCCGAACCAGATGCCGACATCGGTGCCGATCTTCACCTTGCCGATGACATGGGCGTCGGGCGCCACGAAGAAGCGGTCGCCCTCGGGCAGGACCGGCTGGATTCCGTCGATGGCATAGATGGGCATGGCATCCTCCGCGTCTGGGCCGCAACCTATCGCACCCCCCGCCGGGCTTGAGAAGTCGGCGGAACGGGCGTGCCGCTCACGGCGCCCGCCGGAAATCCATCACCCAGTTGGTCTCGTAGGTGGCGCCGCCATCGGCGGAGAAGGCCTGTTCCCAGCGCGCCGACTGGTCAGTGATGCCGGACCAGAGGAATCGCACCCTGACGGGCCGGTCCTGCCAGACGTCGTCGCCGAGAAAGGTGCCCACGCCATCCTCGAACCGACCGTGCACCGGCTGGCCGATGGCTGCCTCGCGGGCATCGAGCCACCAGATCGACCATTGCCGCCGGCACGCGTCGAAGGCACGGATGCTGAGCGCCCGGTAGCTGCCGCCCGGCAGGTGCAGCACGTTGTCGTCGACATTGCCGGCGCCGCCGAGCACCGGCAGCGCGGCGCAGGTGCCGCCGAACTCCTCCCAGACCCTGTCGGCCGACAGCCGCCGACGCAGGCGCCGGTGATGCACCGTCCAGGTCCCCATGAGGAAGTCGAAGTCGCGGCGGCCGTCGCCCGGCTCCGCCCCGCTCTCCATGCTCATCCCGATCTCGGTCATGGCTCGCTCCCGCTCCTGTGACGGAGCGAGGCTGCACCCGGCCGGTGTCAGGACGTGTCAGGTGTGTCGCGGCCTCACAGGCCGAATGACAGCAGCATCATGGTGAGCACGCGGCCCGACATGAGGCTCCAGATCAGCGCGATGAGGGTCGCGAGGAAGACGAATTCGAAGCGGCGGTTCTCGATGCGGCGGCCGCGGATCGTGTTGCGCACGATGATGGCCGGAGCCGCGAAGGCGAGGAAGGGGACGGCGAGGACCGCTGCGGCGCCGCCGCCCTGCAGGAGGCGGAACGAGGCGGGCTTGGCCGCCAGCGCCCTGTAGAGAGCCACCAGGAGGCCCGACATGGCGAAGCCGAGCGCGAGCGAATGGAAGAGCTGGAGGCTGAGCAGGGACATGACGCGGAACCCGAACCGGACACGAGGGCCAGCTGCCCCCGTGCCAATCGGTACCGCGCCGTTAGGGTTCTGTTAAGGGGTCGGGCGAACTTCCTTAAGGAAGGGTTAACCGACGCCGGCCGCTCACCCCTCCTCGAGGTCGATGTCGAGGATCGAGATGGTGACGGTGTAGGAGGTCTCGCCCTCGTCCACGTCCTTGTAGAGAGTGCCGATCTGCTCGTCGCCGATCATCACCTCGACCATCTCCTTGCGCCGCATGTTCGGCTGCAGCTTGATGGCCTGGTTGCCGAACTTGCGGCGCAGGTAGTCCTGAATCTTGGTGATCTCGGTGCGGTCCACGGCCGACCTCCTGTGTGTCGCTGGATGCGCCGTGTGCCATGGCGGAGGGGCCGAAGTCAAAGCGGCCCCCTTCCCCTTCGCCCCTGTGGACGGGCCGGTCCCCCTCTCAGCCGCCGGCGGAGCGGCGCGCCGGAATGACGATCTCCGGGGTCTCGCAGAGGTTCTGCCGGGCGAGCGTCACCGTGTCGGTGTCCTCCGGGTCGAAGCCGGCGCGCACGTCGAAGAGACAGGAGCCGCCGCGCGGCACGCGCCCCGTATAGACGTCGCCCGGCTCCATCATCCAGATGCCGAGCAGGTCGCCCTGCGGCCGCCGCGCCCCCGCCGGACTGACCCGGAGGACGACGATACGGGTGTCCGTACGGTTGACGACCCGGAACAGCGCGACGCCCTCCCGCGCCGGCAGGGCCGGGCGCTCCGCCGCGGCGTCCACCGCCGTCGCCTCGATCTTCTCCTGGGCGCAGAAGTCGTGGTCGAGGCGGACGAATTCCTGGCCGAGCGCGAAGGTGATGCGCACATCGTAGCGGCACTCGGTGCCGTTGACGCGCCATCTCATCCAGGCGCGCGGGTTCAGCGTCTCGCGGCTGAGCCGGTTCGGGCCCCAGGTGCTGGCGCCCGTTGGCGTGAACTGGATCACCAGCGCCTTGACGTCGGTCTTGTTCTCGAAGGCGAGCGACACCTGGCGGCTGCGTGCCGGAGCAGCCTGGCCGGCCGGCCGGTTGATGAGCTGGTCGATCTCCTGCCCGATCGTCGGGCCGCCGGGGGTCGAGCGGCGATGGGCGTCCGGGACCTGCGACAGCGCCCGGTCGATCTCCTGCCCGATCGAGGGTGGGGCACCCGGGACCGACTGCGCTGCGGCCGTTCCGACGGGCAGGAGGACGGCGAGGGCGACGGCGGCGAGTGGCAGGCGGCAGCTGTTGCGGTTCATGGCGGGGTCCCCTTGTGAATGGCCCCTTGTCTAGAGCGCCCGTACTGCCCCGCGGTGGCGGCTGCCCGCCCCTGCCGTTTCCATTGCTTCACCCATGTTGCCGCACCGGGCCGTTGCGGCAGGACATTGAATCGGAATCGCGACTTGAACAGCGCGCTGAATCGGAATCTCAGCATCAGCCGGCCGGCGTAAGCCGCTGATTCGAATCGGGGAAAGCTGCCGCTGCCCCTCAGCCGATGAAGGAGAGGATGGCGTCGGCGAAGACGTCGTTCTTGTCCCCCGCCACCATGTGGCCGGCACCGCGGACGTCGATGAAGCGGGCATGGGGCACGAGGGCGAGGAAGGCGTCGGCGCTTTCCTGCGAGACGATGTCGGAGGCGTTGCCGCGCACCAGCAGCGTCGGGACGGTCAGCCGACGAGCCGCCTCCTCGAGCGTCGCGACGATGGTTCCCCGGTCGGTGTTGACGGTGCGCCCCCCTTCCAGGAAGGCGGGGTCCCAGTGCCAGTACCAGCGGCCGTCCTCGCGCAGCCGGAGGTTCTTCTTGAGCCCCTCGACGGAAGGCGGCCGGGTCCGGTGCGGGAGATAGGCGGCGACCGACTCCGCCGCCTCCTCGATGGACCCGAAACCTTCCCGCGCATGGGCCCGCATGAAGCTCTGGACGTGCCTGACGCCGGTCTCCTCCATGCGTGGGACGATGTCGACCAGCACGAGGGCGGAGAAGCAGGGCTCGAGGCCGAGGGCATGGAGCGAGGCGATGCCGCCGAGAGAGGCGCCGATCGCTGCCGGCCGCGAGCCGAACCGCTCGCCGATCTCTCGGCCGAGGGCTACGGCGTCGCGCCCGTAATCGGCAAAGCCATAGGCCCCGCTCTCCACCCACTCGCTGTCGCCGTGGCCCCGCTGGTCGACGGCAATGGCGGTGAAGCCGCGCTCGGCGAGCCGGCGGGCCGTGGCGCGCCAGGCGTGGCGCGTCTGCCCGCCCCCGTGCAGCAGCAAAGCCACCTTCTCCCCATGCCCGTAGACGTCCGCCTCCAGGCGGTTGCCGTCGTGGCCGGTGAAGCGCGCGTGGCGCGGGTGCTGGGACATGGAGGCGCGTTCCGGTCGAAGGACGGGTCAGGCGGCGTGGCGAGCAAGGAAGTCGAGCGCCCCGGCCTTGAAGACCTTGTCGCCCACGGCGGGCATGTGGTCGCGGCCGGGGATCGCCAGCACCTCACCCCTGGGGATGATGGCTGCCAGCGGCTCAGGCGGCCCGGCGATCTCGTCCTTCGTGCCCACCGCGATCAGCACCGGGCAGGAGATGGAGGCGGCCTCCTCGCGGCTCATCAGGTTGCGCGAGCCCCGGATGCAGGCGGCAAGCGCCCGCCGGTCGGACTTGGTCTGCATGGCGAAGGCGCGGAACATGCGGCCCTGCGGATCGGTGACCTCCTCCAGCGTCGGCGCCTCCAGCGCTTCGGCGATGGTCTCCGGCAGGCCGACGCCGTCGACGAGCTTGATGCCGAGCCCGCCCATGATGGCGGCCTTCACCCGGCCGGGATGGCGCCGGGCGAGGAAGGCGGTGATGCGCGATCCCATGGAATAGCCCAGCACCGTGGCCATCTCGATGCCCAGGTGATCCAGCAACGCCCGGGCGTCCTCGGCCATCAGGGTCGTGTGATAGGCGGCGGGATCGTAGAGCTTTTCCGAATCGCCGTGGCCGCGATTGTCGAGGGCGATGACCCGGCGGCCGGCCTTCGTCAGCGTGTCCACCCAGCCCGGATAGGTCCAGTTGATGTGGGCGGTCGAGGCGAAGCCGTGGATGCAAAGGACGGGATCGCCCTCGCCGGTGTCGAAATAGGCGATCTCCACCCCGTCGGAGGAGAAGGTGTTCTTGGGCAGGCGCGTTGAGGAGGCTGTCATGGCGGCCCTTGTAACCGGGCGCGGCGCGGCGCGGAACCCGTCGCTCGGCCCATCCCGGCCGCGCAACGGGCGCGGCCGGCCGTTGCGGAAAGCGGGAGAAGACGGCTAGGAAGCTGACGCCTTCGTGTCCGGTGGTTACCGCCGGCCGTCCGCCCCCCAGGAGCCGTGCGCCCTTCGATGACAGCCTTGATCCGCCGCCTCTTGCCGCTGCTCCTCGCCCTCGCGCCCGTCCAGGTGCTCGCCCAGCAGCCCCCCGGCCCGTCGGCCCTGACCTGGAAGACCGGCGCCGAGGCCCGTGCGATCGAGCGGCGGATCGACGCCCTTCTCGCCCGCATGACCATGGCGGAGAAGATCGGACAGTTGAACCTGCGCGGACGTGGCGACGACTTCCGGCCCGAATGGGTGGCCCAGGGCCGCACCGGCGTGGTGATGAACTTCACCGCGCCGGCGGAGATCGCCGCCGTGCGCGCCCGCGTCGCCGAATCGCGCCTGAAGATCCCGCTCATCCTCGGCCTCGACGCCATCAACGGCTTCGCGACCTATTTCCCGCAGCCGATTGGCCAGGCCTCGACCTTCAACCCGCGCCTGGTCGAGCTCGCCTCCTACTGGTCCGCACGCGAGGCCCGCGCCGTCGGGATCAACTGGACCTTCGCGCCGATGATCGACATGACACGCGATGCCCGCTGGGGGCGGAACATGGAGGGTGCCGGCGAGGACGTGCACCTCGCCTCCGTCGTCGCCGCCGCCCGCGTCGCCGGCTATCATCGCGGTGGCCTCGCCACCTCCTCCAAGCATTTCGTCGGCTATGGCGCTGCCGAGGGCGGGCGCGACTACAACAGCGTCTGGATCCCCGTCTCCCAGCTCTGGGACTATCAGCTGCCGCCGTTCCGTGCCGCCATCGCCGCGGGCACCTTCTCCGTCATGACCTCGCTGAGCGCCATGAACGGCATCGCCGCCACGGGCGACCGGGCGCTCGTCACCGGCATCCTCAAGCAGCGCTTCGGCTTCCGCGGCTTCGTCGTCTCCGATTTCGATTCGGTGCGCGAGCTGATCAATCACGGCATGGCGGCCGACCGGGCGGAGGCGGCTCGCAAGGCCTTTCTCGCCGGCGTCGACATGGACATGATGTCGGGCGCCTATGACGCCCATCTCGCCGACGAGATTCGCGCCGGCCGCGTTCCCGCCGCGGCGCTGGACGATGCGGTCCGTCGCGTGCTGCGGGTCAAGTTCCACATGGGCCTCTTCGAGGAGCCGCCCTACGACCCGGCCACGGCGGCCCGCGACCTCGCCACCCCCGCCTCGCGCGCGGCCTCGCTCGAGGTCGCCCGCGAATCCATCGTCATGCTGCGCAATCACGAATCCATCCTGCCGCTCCGATCATCGGTGCGCTCCATTGCCGTCGTCGGCGGGGCGGCCACGCACCAGGAGGACTGGCAATATTCCGACAATGCCGGCCTGCCGCGCGTGCGTCCCCCGAAGCTCCCGGACGAACTCTCCCGCCTGCTCGGCTCCGAGGTCGCCGTCACCTTCGCGCCGGGCTTCGCCACCCACTGCAACCTCGCCGCCGGCGACACGGCGGGCGCCGTGCGCACCGCGGAGGCGGCCGACATCGTCGTGGTCATGCTGGGCGAGGACTGCGAGCAGATCGGCGAGGGCACCTCGCGTGCCCATCTCGACCTGCCGCCGGTGCAGCAGGCCCTGCTCGACGCGCTGATCGCCACTGGCAAGCCGGTCGTGGTGATCCTGCACACGACGCGCCCCTTCGTGCTGACGCGGTTCGAAGGCCGCGTTGCCGCCATCCTGCAGGCCTTCCATCTGGGCACCGAGGGCCGCACGGCGCTGGCCGAGGTCATCACCGGCCGCACCAACCCGTCGGGCAAGCTGCCCATGACCTTCCCGCGCGCCACCGGGCAGGTGCCGATCTATTACGACCGCCTGCCCACCGGCCGGCCGCGCCTGACCGACGCTCGCTACGAGACCGGCTACACTGACGAGAAGCTCGAGCCACTCTATCCCTTCGGCTTCGGCCTGTCCTTCTCGCGCTTCGCCTTCGAGAATTTGGCGCTGGACGCGCCGCGCTTCGCCCGCAACGGCACCGTCTCCGGCAGCGTGCGCGTCGCCAACGCCGCGGGCCCGGCCGGCAAGGAGGTGGTGCAGGTCTATGTCCACCAGCGCGTCGGCTCGCGCTCACGGCCGCTGCGCCAGCTCCGCTTCTTCGAAAAGGTGGAGGTGGCCGCCGGCGGTCAGACGACCGTTCGCTTCGCCTTCCCCGTGCGCTCCCTTGGTTTCCACGACGACCAGGGACGCTTCATGGTCGAGCCGGGCGAGTACGACCTTTACGTGGGCGGCGATTCTAACGCGACGGTGACCGCGCGGTTCACGGTGAACTAAAGCCGCCTGCCGGGCGGCAAGCGGCGGAAACGCTGCCGGCGGACAAGGCGGCAACCCCAGCCGAGGACGCCGCGCCCATGTCTGTCCGCACCCTTCTCGCCGCCGGCCTGTGCCTGGCCGCCACCCATGCCCTCGCCGAGGAGCGGGGCCACATCCGCACCTTCCGTGACTGGGTCGTGGGCTGCGACAATGCCCGCACCTGCCGCGCCTTCGGGCTGCCGACCCGCGATTCCTCCACCCAGCTCGCGGTGCGGATCGACCGGTCGGGCGATCCCGGCGCGGTGCCAACCCTCACCGTTATCCTCGCCCAGGACGCCGCACCCGCCGCCGGCACCCGCCTCAAGGTCGCGGCCGAGGGCGGCGGCACGGTGGAGGTGGTGATCGGCCGCGGCGCCACCATCGAGGACGGGGAGGTCACCATCACCGACCGAGCGGCGGCTGGACGGCTGATCGACGAGATCCGCCGCGGCCGCAGCCTTGCCGTCACCCTCGACCCCGCGCAGGGCGGCGGCGAACGCGCCAATCCCGTCTCCCTGGACGGCGCCATGGCGGCGCTCCTGTGGTTGGACGACCGGCAGAAGCGGGTCGGCACCGTCACCGCCCTCGCC
>JAEZGJ010000130.1 GCA_023416965.1 Pseudomonadota bacterium
TCCCCCTACAGCGCCGCCCCCCAAGGACCCCCCATGATCACCCGCCGCCTGATGACCGCCGCCGCCCTGCTCGCCATGCCCCTCGCGGCAGCCTATGCCCAGGTGCCGCCCGCCCAGCCCGACGGCGGCATGGGCGGGGCGAGTTCCGCCGGGGGCTCCTCGGGCGGTGGCATGACCGCCGACGACGAGGACGCCCAGGGCGTCGAGGCCGGCCATGAGGGCCGCACCGTCCGCGACCGGGAGAATGCAGAGCGCGGCCGCGAGGCGGTCGAGGTCGATCCGCGGCCCGATCCGCGGAGCCCTGCCTCCGGGGGCGTCCCGGCGACGCCCGCCCCCACACCACCCGCGACCCATCGCCCCTGACGCGACGGCATGGGGTCTTGCCGCTGACCCTCGCCTCGTCCCACACTGGCGTCGACGGGCGTTCGGGACGGGACGGGTCATGCAGATCACGACGCGATTGAAGCCGCGGCTCACGGGATGGCTGGGCATCGCCATCGTCCTGCTGCTGCCGCCCGCCATCGGCGCCGCCTATCTCGGCGCCTTCAACGCCCAAACTCTCGACGACCGCACACTGCTCTGGCAGGTCACGATCGGCCTGCTGCTCTTCGTGCCGGTCGGCCCGCTCCTCATCGTCTTCGGTGCCGAACTGGTGACGCGGCCGGACCCGGAGGCTCTCGCCCGCATCGACAAGATCATCTCGGAACTCGAATTCGCCAATGTGCAGGCCGGCGAACTCGACCGCGGGCTGGAGCCCGTGAGGGACGTCGCGGATCACATGCGCCGCAGGATCGAGGAAGGCGGGCGCGCACCGCCGCCACCTCCCGCGCCGCCAAGTTGGCGGCGCTAGCAGTCAGCGGCCGTCAAATGCGGCGTCGAGCCGCTTGCGGCATTCCAGAAGTTCGTAGAGCGCGGCCTGCAGGCGGCGCACATCGTCGGCCGCCAGACGCGGGACGGCCGGTGGCGAAGCGGCGGCAATCGGCGTGGCCGGACGCATGGAGGGCATGTCCACCGGGCGGGGCACAGGCCGGACCTCCGGTACCGGCTGCGGGGGTGTGGCAGGCTCAGGGCTGCGGACCGCCTCGTGTATGGGAGCCCGGCGCTGCGGGGCGGGCTCCTCGACCGGGAGAGCCGGCCGCGGCGCCATAGCCGGCTCGAGCCGCATCGGCTCTTCACCCGCTTCTCTCTCCTCGTCGTATTCCACCTCGCGTCGAGGCACGGCGAAAGGTGGCTCCCCATAGCTGGCCGGGGGGAAGGGCGGCAGCCCGCCGCCGCCGAGGGCCGGGGACCGCCCCATCTCCACTGGCTCGTCGTCGCCAGCGCCGGGATCGATGATCTCGGGACCCTTGGGCTTCTGCAGGGCGGCTGCGCCCTCCCCGCGCCCCAGCGCCTGGATGGCCTTGACCCCGCTCTCCTTGATGATCCGCTGCACGCCGCGGATCGTGTAGCCCTCACCGTAGAGGAGATGGCGGATGCCCTTCAGGAGGTCGATGTCCTCGGGACGGTAGTAGCGGCGGCCGCCGCCGCGCTTGAGCGGCCGGATCTGGCTGAAACGCGTCTCCCAGAACCGCAGCACGTGCTGCGGCAGGTCGAGGTCGTCGGCGACCTCGCTGATCGTGCGATATGCGTCAGGGGCCTTGTCCACCACGATCCGGGCTCTGTGTGAGGGCGCGCGCGATGGCGCGATGGCATCGGGCCGCGCAACGGTGGCGGATTCGGGGCGAGGCGGCAACGCCGAACCGCCGCCTGCCGCGACCGGCGCGGGAACGGCCGTCAGTCGCGGACGCCGTCGAGACTCTGGCCGTTGATCTTGGCCTTGAGGATGTTCGAGGGCTTGAAGACCATGACGCGGCGGGGCGCGATCGGCACCTCCTGCCCCGTCTTGGGATTGCGCCCGACGCGCTCGCCCTTGGAGCGGACGACGAAGGAGCCGAAGGAGGAGAGTTTCACCGTCTCGCCGTCGGCGAGGCAGTCGGTGATCTCCTTCAGGACCAGTTCGACGAGTTGTGCCGACTCGGTCCGCGACAGGCCCACCTTCTGATAGACGGCCTCGCAAAGATCAGCTCGCGTGACAGTCTTGCCCGCCATTTCGACCCCCACCACTTGCCCCTGGATATGGCGGCCTTGCTTCGGGCCGCAGCGCCGAAACCGCTCTTATCACTCTGATTTTCCTATCACTATGGCCTCGCCCGGCGGCGGTCAACCCATTGCGGGCGCAACCTCGCGAGTCACCAGCGGATCAGCGCCGAGCCCCAGGTGAATCCGCCACCCATGGCCTCCAGCATCACCAGATGCCCCTGGCGGATGCGGCCGTCGCGCACCGCCACGTCGAGGGCGAGAGGAATGGAGGCGGCCGAGGTGTTGCCGTGACGGTCGACGGTGATGACGACCTTCTCGGGCGCGATCTTCAGCTTCTCCGCGGAAGCGTCGATGATCCGCTTGTTGGCCTGGTGCGGCACGAACCAGTCAAGGTCGTCCGAGGTGGTGCCGGTGGCGGCATAGGCGTCGTTCATCACGTCGGTGATCATGCCGACCGCGTGCTTGAAGACCTCGCGGCCCTCCATGCGCAGATGGCCGACGGTCTGGGTGAGCGAGGGACCGCCGTCGACATAGAGCTTGGCGGTGTGACGGCCGTCGGAGCGCAGGTGCGTCGTCAGGATGCCCCGCCCGGCCAGCCCTTCGGGCTGTTCCTGCGCCTCGATGACGACGGCCCCGGCGCCGTCCCCGAACAGCA
>JAEZGJ010000169.1 GCA_023416965.1 Pseudomonadota bacterium
AGGTTGAGGACGTAGTCCTTGCCGTCCCTCGCCTTGTAGGCGAGGCGCACGGTCTGCGCCTTGATGGTGATGCCGCGTTCCTTCTCGATGTCCATGTTGTCGAGGACCTGCTCGGTCATCTCGCGCGCGGTGAGGCCGCCCGTCACCTGGATGAGGCGGTCGGCGAGCGTCGATTTGCCGTGGTCGATATGGGCCACGATCGAGAAGTTGCGGATGAGGTCGAGCGGCGTGTCGGTCATGGCCCGCACATAGCAGCGAAGCGGCCGGTTTGGAAGGATTGCGACGCCGCACGGCGATCGCGCGGCGGCTGATCGACATCAATGCCGGGCAGGCGCGCATGGGCGATCGGGTCGGGGCGTCGGGCAAGGCCCGCCGGCCGGCCGGGTGCCGGCGCAAGGAGACCCATGCAGGACCCCCTTCTCTTCGCCCTCGCGGTCATCGCCCTGCTCGCGACTCCCGGCCCCACCAATACCCTCCTGGCGGCGTCGGGGGCCCTCGCCGGCTATCGCCGGTCCCTGCCGCTCCTCGCGGCGGAAATCGCCGGCTATCTTGCCGCCATCGGCACGCTGCACCTCGTCCTCGGCCAGATCATCGCCACCTCCCCGCTGGTCCAGGCGGCGCTGAGGCTGGCGGTCGGCGCCTATCTGCTCGCGGCGGCCTGGAAGCTGTGGCAGCGGCGCGACGACATCGCCGGCACCGGCCGGGCGATCGGCTTCGGGCGCGTGCTCGTCACCACGCTTCTCAACCCGAAGGCCGCCGTCTTCGCCTTCGTCGTGCTGCCCCTGTCGCAGCCCCAGCCCTGGCCCTATCTCCTGGCCTTCGTCCTGCTGACCGCCGCCGCCGGCAGCGCCTGGATCCTGCTCGGGGCGGCCATCGGCCGCTCCGGAACGGCGCGGCGGGCCGTGTCGCGGGTCGCCGCCACGGCACTGGTGCTGTTCGCCGGGCTCATCGCGGCTGGCTGAGCAGCGCTTGCCAAGTCGGGCGCCCGGGTGCGACATAGCGCCTGTTGCGGTGCACAGAGAGGCCACGATGACCCGCAAGCGCGAAGCCTATCATTCCGGCCACACGCCCAAGTTCATGGTGGTGGTCGACGACACCCCCGAATGCGACCGCGCCATCGTCTTTGCCGCCCGCCGCGCGTCCCGCACCGGCCACCGGCTGCAGATGCTGGCGGTGGTGGAGCCGAAGATCGGCGACGGCCAGGCGCTGTTCGGCGTCGCCGACGTCATGCGCGCGGAAGCCCATGCCGACGCGCGCGCCAAGCTCGACGCGGCGGCGGACCGCGCCATGAAGCTGGTCGGGGTCGAGCCGGAACTGGTGGTGCGAGAGGGGACCCTCGCCGAGGCGATCATCGCGCAGATCGAGGATGATCCGGACGTCTCCATCCTCATCCTCGCCGCCGGCGCGGGCAAGGACGGGCCGGGCCCGCTGGTCTCCGGCCTGGCGCGGACCGCCGGGTCCTATCCGATCCCCGTCGCCATCGTGCCAGGCCAGCTCTCCGACGAGGAGATCGAGGCGCTGGCCTGACGCGCCTCACCAGGTCAGTTCGGCCACGGCGACGCGGTTCTCCGCCGCGCTCCAGGCGCGCGCGGCGATGCGCTCCTCGTTGAAGAGGCCGACCACCGTGCGGCCGATCTCGGAGCCAGGCAGCCGCAGCGTCGTGGCGGCGTCGGTCGCCACGCCATGCTTCACGTCGGCCGGTTCCCTGCCATCCAGGAGAACGACGTCGCGGGGAATACCGAAATAGCCGCGCGGCCGGGCCATCTGCACGACGGCACCCGCAGCGCGGTCAGCCTCGGAGAGCGGCCGCGCCGGGCGCAGGTGCACCACGGCGGAGGAGCGCGGGAAGGGCGAGCGGTAGATGTGCGTCACCGGATGGCCAGGCACGGCGAGGACGAATTCCAGCGCCTCCGCCGGACCGGCCGCGACCTCGCCCCAACGGCCGTCGGCCCCGGTCGTGCTCCTGAGGAGCGGCTCGCCCCGGCGTTCGCCGGTCGCAGGATCGACGCGGAAGACCTCCAGCGTGGCGCCGGCGACGGGGCGGTTGGTGGGCACGCCGCCGGGCGCGCCGGTGACGAGGCCGGACAGGGTCACCCGCGGCTCCGGCGCCACTGCGAGGGCGGCAGGCTCGCGGCCGGCGATGAAACGGAACATCTCGCGGAAGGCGCGGGGGTGGAAGGCGACCTCGCGGTGGTCGAGCTGGCCGAGGGCGATGTTCGTGGCGCCCCGCAGCGTCGGCCCCTCGGCGGTAATGCCGGTGGCGACGCCCGGCCGGCCGACGAAGGCGCCGTCGGGTTGGGCGAACTTGTCGTTGCCGTCGCTGCGCAGGGTCAGGAAGGCGGTTTCCGGCACCACATCGCTATCGCGACGGTTCAACATGGTGAGGAAGGGGCCGCGGCCGTTGAACTCGCTCCCCGGGCTCGCCTCCCAGGCGAAGACGCCGCGATTGGGCGTGCCGCAGAGCACGGCATGGCTCACCTTTGGCCCGCCGCCGGCCTCGACCACATAGTTGCGGACGGCATTGCCGCCCCGGGAACTCGCGACGAGGGCGACTCGCGCCGCGCCGGTGCGGGCGATCAGCGCCTCCACCTCGGCGGTGAGCTCGCGCAACTGGTCAGCGGTGCCGGAGCGGCCGGCCTGGGGCACGGCGTCGTCGTTGCGGGAGAGCGGATCGGTGAAGTTGAAGACGTGCAGCCGCTCGCGCGGCCAGCCGTTCGTCTCGAAGCGCCAGAGCGTCGTCATCCATAGCGCGGCATGGTCGCCATTGCCGTGGACGAAGAGAACGGGAACGGGGCCGGCGGGCTGGGCGCGCGCGGGCAGGATGGCGGCGAGGGCGAGGGTCGATCCCGTCGCGAGGATCTGGCGGCGTGTCGGCATTGGACGTTCTCCCCGGGCCATGAGACTGGCGCAGACCGACGCCGCGTCAACCCGGCCGGCCGCTTTCCTGTTGACGCGGCCGTTACGGATCGCCACATCTTGGGAAGGGTCAGTTCTTTGAATCATTCCAATCGGCCCGGCCTTGAACCGGCGCACGGGGGACCATCATGTTCATCCAGACCGAAGCCACGCCCAATCCGGCGACGCTGAAATTCCTGCCCGGGCGGACCGTCCTGCCCGAGGGCACGCTCCACATGCCCAATGCCGAGGCCGCCCGCCAGTCGCCGCTGGCCGAGAAGCTCTTCGCCATCGACGGCATCGCCGGCGTCTTCTTCGGCAACGACTTCATCACCGTGACCAAGGGCGGGGCCGAATGGCCGCACCTGAAGCCGGCCATCCTCGGCGCGATCATGGAGCATTTCATGTCGGGCCAGCCGCTGCTGCGCACCGACACCTCGCTGGCGCCGAGCGGCGACGAGGAGTTCTTCGATCCCGCCGATGCCGGCACGGTCGACACGATCAAGGAACTCCTGGAGACGCGGGTCCGCCCGGCTGTGGCTGCCGACGGCGGCGACATCACCTTCCGCGGCTACAAGGACGGCATCGTCTATCTGGCCATGCAGGGCTCCTGCGCCGGCTGCCCGTCCTCCACCGCGACGCTGAAGCACGGCATCCAGAACCTGATGCGCCATTTCCTGCCGGACGTGCGGGAAGTGCAGGCGATCTGACGGCGGAGTTACCGGAGGCTCTTTCCGGTCCGCCTGCGAGGGTGTAGCACCGCATCATGCTGGTTCTCGCCCTCGACACGGCTCTCGGCGCCTGTTCGGCCGCCGTCCTCGACACGGCGTCGGGGAACATTCTCGCGACCCTCTCCGAGCCGATGGAGCGCGGACACGCCGAGCGGCTGATCCCGCTCGCCGCGGAGACCTGCGCCGCCGCCGGCGTCGCGCCCGGCGCCTGCAGCCGCTTCGTCGCCACCACCGGACCCGGCAGCTTCACCGGCCTGAGGGTCGCGGTCGCCGCGGCCCGGGCCATGGCGCTCGCCGCCGGCGGGGAGGCGGTAGGCGTTTCCACCCTCGCGGCCCTCGCC
>JAEZGJ010000227.1 GCA_023416965.1 Pseudomonadota bacterium
CTCACCCTCGCCCGCATGGCCCGCCCTGGCATCCGCGCGTCGGTGCCGGTGATCTGCATCGGCAACCCCACCGTCGGCGGCGCCGGCAAGACCCCGGCGGCGCAATGGATCGCCGGGCTCGCCGCCGCTCGCCGCCTCGCCCCGGCCATCCTCGCCCGCGGCTATGGCGGCCGCCTCGCAGGACCCGTCATCGTCGATCCGGCGATCCACGGCCCGGCCGATGTCGGCGACGAGCCGCTGCTCCATGCCAGCCGTTTCCAGACCGTGGTGGCGCGTGACCGGCTCGCCGGCGCGGCCTTGGCCGTGGCGCGGGGCGCAGGTCTCATCGTCATGGATGACGGCTTCCAGAACCCGGCGCTGGTCAAGGACCTGTCGATCCTGGTGGTGGACGGCGCCGCCGGCCTCGGCAACGGGCACGTCCTGCCGGCGGGCCCGCTGCGCGCGCCGTTCCGGCCGCAGCTCGCCCGCGCCGACGCCCTGCTGGTGGTGGGCGAGGGAGAGGCGGGGGAGAGGCTCGCGGCACTCGCGGCCGAGGCCGGGCGTCCGGTCCTGCGCGGGCGGCTCGTGGTGGAACCAGATACGGCGGCCTGGCTCGCCGGCCGCGACGTCCTCGCCTTCTGCGGCATCGGCCGGCCGGCGAAGTTCGTCGAGACCCTCGGCGCGGCGGGCGCCCGCAACGCGGTGCTGCGGCCCTTCGCCGACCACCACGCCTATGGCGAGGCGGATGCCGCGCGCTTGCTGGCGGAGGCGGCGCGCACCGGCCTGCCGCTCGTCACCACCGAAAAGGATGCGGTCAAGCTAAAGGGCTCGCCCGCCCTGGACAGGCTGGCGGCGGCGACGCGTGTGGTGCCGGTCGGTCTGAAAGTGGAGGAGGAGGCGACCGTGGCGGCCCTCCTCGATCGCGTCACCGCGGCACGAAGGTCTTGAACCGCTCGGGATGCAGCCGCTGCAGCACGGCGGGCGGGCCGGAATAGGCCTCCTGCCGGGCGACGCTCCAGTATTTCAGGTCGTCGAGGGGGATCGGCTGGCCGGTGACGGCGCAGCGCACGAAGGTGCCCGGACGCACGATGCGGAAATCGGCGTCCAGGTAGCGCAGCTCGGCCTCGCCATCGTTCGGCCGGCCCGGGGACAGGCGGTTGAGCATCGCGGCGTCCCGATCCTCAGGTGCCCGGACCCGCCGGGTCCTGGCCCGACGGCCGGCGGGCATTGGGCGCTTGCGGATCGTCGGGGCGGCGACCGACCGGCCCGTAGGGGGCGTCCGGCGAGGCGGTGCGGTAGCCCGGCGGCGGCTCCACCAGGCGGCGGCGGGGAGGCTCGCCGGGGAAGGGGACGACCTGATCGCGCGAGGAGGAGCCGAACAGCGAGCCGACCTGGGACCAGATCGGCGCGATGCGCATCTCGTCCGCGGTGGCGGGGCCGGAAATCTGCGCCTGCGAGCGATCGCGGGTGGTATCGACCGCGCCGCCGCCAAACCAGCCGCCCTGGCGGGCCCGCAGTTCGCCGTTGGTCATGGTGCGACCGAACTCGTCGCGCTGGATGGGTGCCCGCTCGGCGAGGCCGGCGGCGCGGGCGCGCGCCACGTCGGGATCGTTGGGCCAGTTCGGATTGCGGGCGGCGGCCGAATCCTGCGGCGGCGGCAGGGCATTGCTGCGCGGCAGGACGAGCGGAGCACGCTCGCGGTAGTCGATCGGCGGGCGCGCCGTCTCGACCAGGCCGAGGCCACTGAGCAGCCCGCCCATCACGTTGGCCTCGAAGCTCGGGCCGTCGTTCTGCTGGGCGAAGGCGCCGGTGGTGCCGGCGACGCCGAGGGCCGTGGCGAGGATCACGGTGCGGATGCGCGTCATGTCTCGGTCATCCCTTGAAACGGCCCGGCTGAGAGAAGAGCCCGACCTTGAATGGACCCGGCGCCCGGGGCGCCGCTGTGCAGCCGGCTCTATCCGTCAGGATCGTGCCGATTTCGAGGCACCCGGCCGGCCGCCGAAGAGGGACTCATACAGAAGCAGGGCAACGCCCGCAACGATGCCGACATCGGCGAGGTTGAACACGTACCACTGGAACTGCCAGCTGGCGGTGGTGATGTGGAAGGCGAAGAAGTCGGCCACCGCCCCGTAGAGCACGCGGTCGAGGCCGTTGCCCACCGCCCCGCCGGCGATCAGGCCGAGCGCCACCGCGGTCATCGGGCTCTCGGCGCGCCACAGCCACCAGCCGATCAGGGCGACCGCCGCGACCTTGAACAGGACCAGCGCCCATTGGCCGAACAGGCTGTCCTGCTGGAACATGCCGAAGGAGACGCCGTAGTTCCAGGCCATGACGAGGTCGAGCACCGGCAGGATGGTGATGGTCTGACCGGATGTGATCCCCACCACCTGGAGCATGAAGACCTTGAAGGCCTGGTCGACGACGAGGGTTGCGACGAGGGCGATGAGGCCGGGGCGAAGATGGGGCGAAGGGGTCAAGGGCGCGGCATCCGGTGGCGGTTCCTGCGGAGGTGGCGCGTCCGGCGGGGCGGGTCAAGCACTTATCCTCGACATCGGCGCGGCGAGCCGCCATAGGGACGTCGTCGCAGCCCCGATCGTGCAGCCATGACCCACAAGCTCTATTTCGTCCGCCACGGCGAGACCGACTGGAACGCCGAGGGGCGGCTCCAGGGCCAGCGCGACATTCCCCTCAACGATGTCGGCCGCGTCCAGGCCGAGGAGGTCGGCGCCATCCTCGCCCGGCTGGAGCCTCGCTACGAGGACCTCGCCTACTGGTCGAGCCCGCTCAGCCGCACCCGCGAGACCATGGAACTGATGCGCGGCCGCCTCGGCCTGCATCCGCCGGCCTACCGCATGGACGACCGGCTGAAGGAACTCTCCTTCGGCGCCTGGGAGGGCCTGACCTGGCCGGAGGTGGAGGCCCATTCCCCGGCCATTGCCGCCTCGCGGCTCGCCGACAAGTGGCATACGAAGCCTCCCGAGGGCGAGAATTACGAGGATGTCGCCACCCGGCTGGGGGCCTTCGTCTCGACCCTTGAGCGCCCGAGCGTCATCGTCTCCCACGGCGGGGTGGGCCGCACGCTCATGGCGCTGCGCGGCACCATGGACCGCGCCCGGGCGTCCGAGGTCTTCGTCCGCCAGGGCGTCGTCTATGTCTTCGAGGGCGACCGCTTCACGGTCGAGGCCTGACGCCTCAATAGCCGCCGAGGATGCCCCAGAGGCTGCGCGCCGTCGGCAGGCGGCGCTGGCCGTTCGGTCGGTCCCAGGGGCACTGGTACTGGCTGGAGGCCACCGTGTCGTCCATCCGCGCCGGGAAGCACTTCGGCCGCGTGCCGGGGGCCAGCGTGCCGCGGCTCTGGTGCACGAGCAGGACCCGGTCACGGGTCTCGTCCTCGAGACCGCCGCCGCGTGCCCAGAGGCTGGGCGCGGTCGCGATGAGGGCGGTGAAGGCCAGAACGGCGATGCGGGTCATGGCGGCTCCTGCGGATGGTCGTGCCGGCCGGCCGCGGCCGGTCCTCGCATCGACAACGCCTCACATACCAGACCGGGTCCGTGGCGTCATTGCGGCGGCGCAGGTCCTGTCAGCGCGAGCCGCCCACCGCGCGCCCGAATCGGGCCACGACGGCGCGCAGGCCCTCGTCCTCGAAACCGTCGATCGCCGCCTGGAGCCGCGCTTCGTCGGCCGGCGGGCGCGGCGCTTCCCGCGGCTTCGGCTTCGCCGCGAGCGGGATCTGCGTCAGCCGCACGCCGGCGACGCAGCGCCAGCCCATGAAGGCATTGACCCGCTCGACGATCACCGGCGTCAGGTGCTGGATGTCGAGGGCGAAGGGCGCCTCCACGCGCACGTGCAGCGTGCCGGGTTCCGGCTCGCCGCGGCCCTCCGGCCGGCGCGGCCAGGCGATCTTCACCGGGGCCGAGCGGCGGGCGAGGTCCTCGCCGACGATCTCGTCCCAGCGCGTCACCACCTCCGTCGAGGCGAAGCCGGCCTGCTGCAGCGCCTGGCCGATGGGGGCGGCGGCGATGTCGGCGAGGGGGCGCGGCCCCTTCGGGCGGTAGGGCGATTTCATAAGGCGCTGTGGGTTGTCGGCGGCTGGCGTTGCGGCGGCGTCCGCGGTGGGCGAGGGTTCACCGATGACATCGACATCCATAGCACGGACGAAGCCCGGACAGGAGAGCGCCACGCCGGCCGAAGCGCTGCTCGCCTGGTACGACCGCCACCGCCGCCGCCTGCCCTGGCGCGCCATGCCCGGCGAGGCGGTCGATCCCTACAGGGTCTGGCTCTCGGAGATCATGCTGCAGCAGACGACCGTGAAGGCGGTGGCGCCCTATTTCGCCGCCTTCCTCGCCCGCTGGCCGACGGTCGCCGACCTCGCGGCGGCGCCGGTGGAGGAGGTGATGAAGGCCTGGGCCGGGCTCGGCTACTATTCCCGCGCCCGCAACCTCCATGCCTGCGCCATCGCCGTGGCGCGCGACCATGGCGGCCGGTTTCCCGCCGACCTCGTCGGCCTCAGGGCGCTGCCCGGGATCGGCGACTATACCGCCGCCGCCGTCGGCGCCATCGCCTTCGACCTTCCCGCCCCGGTGGTCGACGGCAATGTCGAGCGGGTGGTGACCAGACTCGAGGCGGTGGACGAGCCCCTGCCGGGCGCCAAGCCCCTGATCCGGGCGCTCGTCGCGGACATGCTGGACCCGCAAAGGCCCGGCGACTTCGCCCAGGCCATGATGGATCTCGGCGCCACCATCTGCACGCCGCGCAGGCCCGCCTGCGCGCTCTGCCCGCTGAGTTCCTTCTGCACCGCCGCGGCGGAGGGCAGCCAGGAGGCCTATCCGAAGAAGGCGGCGAAGCGGACGGGGGCCCTGCGCCGCGGCGCAGCCTTCGTGGTCGTTCGCGCCGACGGCGCCCTGCTCGTGCGCACCCGGCCGCCGCGCGGCCTCCTCGGCGGCATGACCGAGGTGCCGGGCAGCGACTGGTCCGCCGATTTAGACGTCGCGGTGGCCCTGGCCGCGGCCCCCCTGCCGCTGCCCTTCCGCCGGCTCGCCGGCACCGTCGGCCATGTCTTCACCCATTTTCCCCTCGAACTCACGGTCTTCAAGGCCGAGGCCCCGGCCGGCACGCCGCCCGCTCCCGGCATGCGCTGGATCGACGCGGGAGCCATTGCCGGCGAGGCCTTTCCGACCGTGATGCGCAAGGTTCTCGCCCATGCCCTCGGGGGGGGCGGCGGGCGGGCTTGACCTCGCGCCGGCGAGCGGCATGCTGGCGCGCCCGGAGACGGTTGGAACCCCGGGTGCCGCAGCGGACTTCAGCTACACGGGACGGAACGAGGGGACTTCGACGGGATGACGGACGGCCGGCCGGATGGCATGACCTGGCACTATGACCGCGCGGAAATGGTCGCCGACGGCGTCATCCACGTGCTCGGCGCCGTCTTCGCCCTGTTCGCAGCGGGGGCGCTGATCGGTGTCGCCCTCTACCGGGCCGAACTCGCCACCATCTCGTCCCTCGCCGTCTATGCCGCCAGCCTCGTCGCCGTCATCGGCTGCTCGGCCGCCTACAACATGTGGCCGGTCTCGCGCACCAAGTGGATCCTCCGGCGCTTCGACCATGCCGCCATCTTCATGCTGATCGCCGGCACCTACACCCCCTTCATGGTGCATGTGGCCACACCCACCGCCCATGCCATGCTGGTGGCGGTCTGGATGGCCGGCTTCGCCGGGGCGGCGCTGAAGCTCTTCGCCCCCGGCCGCTACGACCGCGTCACCGTCTTCCTCTATCTCGCCATCGCCTGGAGCGGCGTCATCGTCGCCCATCAGGTCTTCGCCGTGCTGCCGACGGCGGCCATCGTGCTGCTGGTGGTCGGCGGGCTCATCTATTCGGCCGGGGTGGTCTTCCACCTCTGGCATTCCCTGCGCTTCCAGAACGCCATCTGGCACGGCTTCGTCCTCGTCGCCGCCGGCTGCCAGTATGTGGCGGTGCTGAACGGCGTGCTGCTCGTCGCCTGAACCGGATCCGCCATGACCCTCTCCGGCTTCCTGCTCTTCTGCGGCGTCTATGCCATGGCGACCTTCTCGCCCGGGCCTGCCGTGGCGGCCATCGTGGCGCGCACCCTGGCGGTGGGGCTGAGGCGCACTGCCCCCTTCATCCTCGGCATCGTCTCCGGCGACCTCGTCTGGTTCGCCCTGGTGGCGCTCGGCCTCGCCGCCCTCGCCCAGAACGCCCAGCCGGTCTTCCTCGCGATCAAGTATGCCGGCGTCGCCTATCTGCTCTGGCTCGCCTGGAAATTGTGGACGGCGCCTGCCGCCGCCCCGCAGGAATCGCCGGCGGCGCGCGGCGAGGGCTGGAAGCTCTTCCTCGGCGGCCTCGCCCTGACCATGGGCAATGCCAAGGTCATGGTCTTCTTCGTCTCGATCCTGCCGCTGGTGGTCGACCTGGCCACCCTCACGCCGCTGCTCGCGCTGGAACTCGCGGTCGTGATGATGGCGATCCTGTCCACCGCCATGTGGACCTACGCGCTGGCGGCCGCCCGCGCCCGCCGCTTCATCGCCAGCCCGCGCGCCATGCGGATGGTCAATCGCGGCACCGGCGCGGTCATGGCCGGCGCCGCAGTGGCCGTCGCGGCCCGGGGGTAGGCCTCGTCAACGCGCCATGCCCGGGCTTGTCCCGGGCATCCACGCTTTCTCTTCAATCTGCGGTGTTCAAGCCGTGGTTGGCCGGGACAAGCCCGGCCATGACGAAGAGGGCTGTTTCCAGCCTCCCCCGAGGGCTCACACGTCGAAGAACACCGTCTCGCCCTCGCCCTGCAGGCGGATGTCGAGGGTGAACGTGTGGCCGTCCTTCCGCGCGATCAGGGTCGGCCGGCGCGCCTCCGGCACCAGCGCCAGGATCGGGTCCTCGGCGTTCGACGCCTCGTCCTCGAAGTAGGCGCGGGTGAAGAGCTGCTTCAGCATGCCCCTGCCGTAGACCGCGACGAGGATGTGCGGTGCCTGCTCGCCGCCGCCGGGGCCCGGCACCCTGCCGGGCCGGACCGTGACGAAGCGATAGGTGCCCTGGGCGTCCGTGTCGGAGCGCCCGAAGCCCATAAAGCTGTTGCTCTGCCGCGGCCTGCCGTCGCGGGGTTGGGCGTAGCGCCCGTCCGGATCGGCCTGCCAGATCTCCAGCATGGCGTCGGGCACCGGCTCGCCGGCGCCGTCGATGACGCGGCCGGTCAGCACGATGGTCTCGCCCGGCGTCCCCGGCTCCGCCACCTGGCCGTCGACCGAGACGGGCACATGCGCATAGGCCTTTCCAGGCGTCAGGCCGTAATGGAAGAAGGGTCCCACCGTCTGCGACGGCGAGATGCCCTCGGGGCGGCCGCCCGGGCTGTCAGTGCTCATGCGGTTCCTCCATGGGCGTCGCCTCGCGGCCGCGCAGCACGATGTCGAACTGGTAGCCGAGCGCCCATTCCGGCTGGGTCGTCTCGAGATCGAAGCGGGCGATCAGGCGGTTGCGCGCCTTCTCGTCGGGAATGCCGTTGAAGATCGGGTCGAAGGGGAAGAGCGGGTCGCCCGGGAAGTACATCTGGGTCACCAGCCGCGACAGGAAGGTCGGGCCGAAGACCGAGAAATGGATATGGGCGGGCCGCCAGGCATTGTGGTGGTTGCGCCAGGGATAGGCGCCGGGACGCACGGTGGTGAAGCGGTAGCGGCCGTCCTCCCCGGTGAGATAGCGCCCGGCGCCGGTGAAGTTGGGATCGAGCGGGGCAGGGTGCTGGTCGCGCACATGGACGTAGCGGCCGGCGGAATTGGCCTGCCACAGCTCGACCAGGGCGTTCGGCACCGGGCGGCCGTCCTCGTCCAGCACGCGGCCGGAGACGATGATCCGCTCGCCGAGCGGCTCGCCGGCATGCTGGGCGGTGAGGTCGGCATCGCTCTCGCGCACCTTGCCGTGGCCATAGACAGGGCCGGTGAGTTCGGTGAGCGTGTGCGGCACCAGGATCAGCGGCTGCTGCGGCGCACGCAGAACGGTGCTCGTATAGGCGGGATGCAGGCTTGGCGGATGGGCCGCCGTGGAGCCGCGTGGCAGGACCAGGGCCATCGTCAGGGTTCCTCTCGGGTGGATCGCGCCTGCCTGTCGCAGGTCTCGTTCGGGATTTGGCCGACGGGGGCTCGACGGTCGCGGCCCGGCGGGTGCCGGGCCGAAACGAAACGATCTATTGCACGCGCTCGACCGCCAGCGCCACGCCCTGGCCGACGCCGACGCACATGGTGGCAAGGCCGTAGCGCCCGCCGGTCTTCTCCAGCTGGTGCACGGCGGTGGCGGCGATGCGCGCCCCCGACATGCCGAGCGGATGTCCGAGCGCGATGGCCCCGCCATTGGGGTTCACGTGGTCTGCATCCTCCGGCACGCCGATGCCGCGCAGCACGGCGATGCCCTGGCTGGCGAAGGCTTCGTTGAGCTCGATGACGTCGAAGTCCGAGACCTTGATGCCGAGCCGCTCGACGAGCTTCTTCACCGCCGGGATCGGACCGATGCCCATGATCCGCGGCGGCACGCCGGCCGATGCCGCGCCGAGGATGCGGGCACGCGGGGTGAGGCCGTATTTCTCCACCGCCTCCGCCGAGGCGATGATCATGGCGCAGGCGCCGTCATTGACGCCGGAGGCATTGCCGGCGGTGACCGTGCCCGGCTGGCGCACGAAGGCCTTGAGCTTGGCCAGGCCTTCGGCGGTGGTCTCCGGGCGCGGATGCTCGTCCCTGTCGACGATGGTCGGACCCGCCTTGCCGCCGGGGATCTCCACCGGCACGATCTCCTCGGCGAAGTAGCCCGAGGCCATGGCGCGGCCCGCCTTCTGCTGGGAGGCGAGGGCGAAGGCGTCCTGGGCCTCGCGCGTCACCTGGAACTCCTCGGCGACGTTCTCGCCGGTCTCAGGCATGGAATCGACACCGTACTGCGCCTTCATCAAGGGGTTGATGAAACGCCAGCCGATGGTGGTGTCGAAGATGTCGGCGGAACGGGAGAAGGCCTCGGCCGCCTTGCCCATCACGAAGGGCGCGCGGGTCATGCTCTCGACGCCGCCGGCGATGGCGAGGTCGATGTCACCGGCCTTCACGGCCCTGGCTGCGGCTCCCACCGCATCGAGGCCCGAGGCGCAGAGCCGGTTGACGGTCATGGCGGGCACGCTGTCGGGCAGGCCCGCGAGCAGCGAGGCCATGCGGGCGACGTTGCGGTTATCCTCGCCGGCCTGGTTGGCGCAGCCGAAGACGATCTCGTCCAGCGCACCCGCGATCTGCGGGTGGCGGGCGAGCAGCGCCTTCAGCGGCACGGCGGCGAGATCGTCGGCGCGCACCTTGGCCAGCGCCCCGCCATAGCGGCCGATGGGAGTGCGCACCGCGTCGCAGATGAAGACATCGGCCATGATCTCAGTTCCTCGTTCCGGCGATTGACTCGAATGTAGTGCCTTCCGCACGGCACCGCAGCCCCGTGGGTCGCTGTGTGCGTGAAGGCCCCACCCTTACCCTCCCCGCGCTTCGCGCGGAGAGGGGGACTTTGACCGAACGCCCCGCCACCACTCTTGTGCCTGGCTCGACCGTCACGACGAAGCACTCTCGTCGTGGTCACCCCCTCCGCGCGAAGCGCGGGGAGGGTAAGGGTGGGGCCATTCTTGCCCCTGCCTTCAGGCCGGCGGGTTCGCGAGCAGCTCTCCTCGTGATTCATGCCGCGTGGGCGGCCTTGGTGCGGGCGTGCAGGTCGCGCAGCACGGAGAGCTCGGTGGCGTCCGGCGCGCGGGTTTCCTTCATCTGCGCGGCGAACTTCACGGGCCAGCCGCAATTCTCCTGGATCCGTTCGCGCGTCACGCCGGGATGGATGGAGGTGACGGTCAGCTCGCTCGTCTCCGGATCCGGCTCGAGGATGCAGAGGTCGGTGATGAGCTGCGTCGGCCCGCGGGTCTTCACCCCCAGCGCCTCGCGCGAGCCCTTTCCCGTTCCGTGGCCGAGCGAGGTGATGAAGGGCAGCTTGTCCATGAAGGCGCGCTGGCCCATCGCCATGATGATGAAGATCTGGCCGCAATGGATGGCGATCTCCGGCGCGCCGCCGCCGCCGGGCAGGCGCACCTTCGGCGCGTCATAGGCCCCGACCACCGTGGTGTTGAGATTGGCGAAGCGGTCGATCTGGGCGCCGCCGAGGAAGCCGATGGTGATGCGCCCGCCCTGCAGCCAGTAGCGGAACATTTCCGGCACCGAGACGGTGGTCAGCGCCGTGTCGCAGAGCTCGCCGTCGCCGATGGAGAGCGGCAGGACGGTGGGGCGCGTCGACAGCGTGCCGCTTTCGTAGATCAGCGTGATCTTCGGCGCGTGGGTGAGGCGGGCGAGGTTGCAGGCCGCCGAGGGCGCGCCGATGCCGACGAAGCAGACGTCGTCGTTCGACAGGAGCCGCGCCGCGGCGATCGTCATGATCTCGTTGGGCAGGTAGTCGCTCATGACGCTCTCCCTACTCGGCCGCCACGGCGAAGCGGCGCGCATGGGCGGCGAAGGATTCCGGTCGGGAGGCGAGCACGTTCTCCTCCATCCACTTCAGGAACACCGCCTTGTCGCGGGCGATCTTGTCCCAGGCGATGTAGAAGGCATTGTCGCGCTTGTAATAGCCCTGGGCATAGGAGGGATGGGCGCCGCCCGGCACCTGGACGATGGCGGTCACGGTCCAGGCCGGCAGGATCACCGCATTGGCGCTGCGGGCCCCGAAATCGTCGACGATCTCCTCGACGGTCACGACCGAACGCTTCGCCGCCAGCACCGCCTCCTTCTGCACGCCGACGATGCCCTCGAGCATGACGTTGCCCTCGCGGTCCGCCTTCAGCGCGTGGATGATGGCGACGTCGGGCCTGACCGCCGGGACGGTCGCCAGCACCTCGCCCGTATAGGGGCAGGTGACCGAGCGGATGCTGGAATTCACCTTCGGCAGGTCGACGCCCTTGTAGCCGCGGAAGACGGCGAAGGGCAGGTTTGCCGCGCCCGCCTCGAACGCATTGGCCATGGCGGCGTGGGAATGTTCCTCGATGGCGAGGCGTCCCGCCTCGATCTCCTCGCGCACCCGGTGCAGCGAGCCGACGCCGGGATTGCCGGCCCAGGAGAAGATCAGCTTCCTCGCCTGCCCCATGCCGACGATCTGGTCGTAGATGATGTCCGGCGTCATGCGGATCAGCGTCAGGTCCGTCTGGCCCTGGCGGATGACCTCGTGCCCCGCGGCATAGGGAATGAGGTGGGTGAACCCCTCCATGGCGACGCTGTCGCCGTCCTTCAGATTGGCGGCGATGGCATCGCGCAGGGACATGAACTCGGCCATGGCCTCGTCGTCTCCACCTGGGGTCTTTCGTCGGGGGAGCAGTCCTCACTCCCGTCGCCGGCACTGTCAAGTGCGATATGCGGACGAATGGGCGATAAGCGCACAATATGGGGCTCGGCCGTTTCCCTCCACTGGAACGCCGTCCCGCAGGACGAAATTGTCGCACCCCCGTCGACCGGTGAAAAATAAACATCCACCCGGAATGCATGGCATTCCTGCCGAAACGGCAGCCCTGGCGCCGATTTGTGCAGTTTCGTCGGGGTCGCACGACGCCCCCCACCGCGATGCAAGGCAGCGTCCTAGGAAAAGCCCCTATGGCACGCCCCTTGCCAAGCGCTAGGCTGCGCCGTCCGGGACCCGGAAAAACCTCCGGGCCGTCTGTCGGGCGGGCTCGCGCCGTCCCAGCCGCCTTCAATGCGGGACCGGACTTCCAGGGGAGTATCACGATGGACCGCAGAACATTCATCAAGGCAGGAGCCGGTGCCGGCCTCGTTGCCGCCTCGGGCGGCCTCGCCGTTCCGGCCCTGTCCCAGGGCGCGGCGGCAAAGACGCTGCGCTTCGTGCCGCAGGCCAATCTCGCCAATTTCGATCCGATCTGGGGCACCCAATACGTGGTCCGCAACGCCGCGGCCCTGGTCTGGGATACGCTCTACGGCGTCGACAATACACTCACCCCGCAGCGCCAGATGGTGGAATCCGAGGAGGTCTCCTCCGACGGCCTCACCTGGACCTTCAAGCTTCGCCCGGGCCTGAAGTTCCACGACGGCGCGCCGGTCCTCGCCAAGGACTGCGTCGCCTCGCTCATCCGCTGGTCGGCGCGCGACCCGATGGGCCTGATGATCAAGGCCATCCAGAAGGAACTGGTGGCGGTGGACGACCGCACCTTCCGCTGGGTGCTGTCGCGCCCCTATCCGAAGATGCTGCTGGCGCTGGGCAAGAACAACTCGCCCTGCTCCTTCATCATGCCGGAGCGCATCGCCAAGACCGACCCGTTCCAGCAGATCACGGAATATATCGGCTCCGGTCCGATGAAGTTCCTGCGCAACGAGTGGGTTCCCGGCGCCAAGGCGGTGTTCGAGCGCTTCACCGACTACGTGCCGCGCTCCGAGCCGGCCTCCTGGCTCGCCGGCGGCAAGCGCATGATGCTCGACCGCATCGAGTGGATCATCATGCCCGATGCCGGCACCGCCTCGGCGGCCCTGCAGTCGGGGGAGATCGACTGGTGGGAGACGCCGATCTCCGACCTGATCCCGATCCTGCGCCGCAACCGCAACATCAAGCTCGACATCGCCGACCCGCTCGGCAATATCGGCACCTTCCGCATGAACCACCTCCACGCGCCCTTCGACAACGTCAAGGCGCGCCGGGCCATCCTCATGGCCATGGACCAGGAGGACTACATGCGCGCCATCGTCGGCTCCGACGACAATCTGTGGAAGCGCCTGCCCGGCTTCTTCACGCCGGGCACGCCGCTCTACTCCGAGGAGGGCGGTGAGATCCTCAAGGGGCCGCGCAACATCGAGGGCGCCAAGAAGCTGCTGGCCGAGGCCGGCTACAACGGCGAGAAGGTCGTCTGCGTCGTCGCCCAGGACCTCGCCTTCGTGAAGGCGCAGGGCGACGTCACCCACGACCTGCTGAAGAAGCTCGGCATGAACGTCGACTTCGTCGCCACCGACTGGGGCACGGTCGGCGCCCGCCGCGCCCAGAAGACGCCGCCGAGCCAGGGTGGCTGGAACGTGTTCCACTCCTGGCACGCCGGCGCCGACTGCGTGAACCCGGCCTCCTACACGGCGGTGCGCGCCAACGGAGCCGGCGCCTGGTTCGGCTGGCCGGAATCCAAGGAGGTCGAGGACCAGGTCACCGCCTGGTTCGACGCGCCGACCCTGGACGCGGAGAAGGCCGTCATCGGCAAGCTCAACAAGGCCGCCCTCGACCACGTGGTCTTCGCGCCCACCGGCTTCTTCCAGAACTACCAGGCCTGGCGCAGCAACGTCACCGGCATCGCGCCGGCGCCGCTCCCCTTCTTCTGGGGCGTCTCCAAGTCCTGACACCGCAAGTCCTGACACCGCCATTCACCGGGGGCGGGCTCCTCCCGCTCCCGGTGCATCACATGAAAAGAACCGGTTCATGTTCGTTTATGTTGTCCGCCGCATCGTCGCGACGATACCCGTCATGGCCGTCGTGGCGCTGTTCGTCTTCTCGCTGCTCTACATCGCCCCCGGCGATCCCGCGGCGGTCATCGCCGGCGACCAGGCGACGCCCGCCGACGTGGAGAAGATCCGCCAGAGTCTCGGCCTCGACCGGCCCTTCCTGATCCGCTTCGGCGAATGGGTCTGGCAGATCGCCCGCTTCGACCTCGGCACCTCGATCTTTACCGGCCTGCCGGTGACCCAGCTCATCGCCCAGCGCATCGAGCCGACGCTCTCGCTCATGGTGGTGACGCTGATCCTCGCCGTCACCGTCGCCGTGCCGCTCGGGGTTCTCTCGGCCTGGAAGGCGGGAACCATCATCGATCGCGGCATCATGGCCTTCGCCGTCTTCGGCTTCTCCGTGCCGGTCTTCGTCGTCGGCTACATCCTCGCCTATGTCTTCGCCCTCGAGCTCGACTGGCTCCCCGTCCAGGGCTACACGCCGATCGCCCAGGGGGTCTGGCCCTGGCTGCAGAACCTGATCCTGCCCGCCATCGCCCTCGGCATGGTCTATGTGGCGCTGATCGCCCGCATCACCCGCGCCAC
Organism: Pseudomonadota bacterium; assembly: GCA_023416965.1. GTDB lineage: Bacteria > Pseudomonadota > Alphaproteobacteria > Rhizobiales > Phreatobacteraceae > Phreatobacter. The sequence goes on from JAEZGJ010000227.1 coordinate 14,031, forward strand.
CATGATGGAGGTCCTCCAGCAGGACTACATCCGCACGGCGCGCGCCAAGGGCATCGGCCAGCGCGGCGTCCTCTTCCTGCACGCGCTGAAGAACGCCGCCGTTCCGATCATCACCGTCATCGGCATCGGCGTCGCCCTGCTGATCGGCGGCGCCGTCGTCACCGAGAGCGTCTTCGCCATTCCCGGCCTCGGCCGGCTCACCGTCGACGCCATCCTGCGGCGTGACTACCCGGTGATTCAGGGTCTCGTCCTGCTGTTCTCCTTCGTCTACGTCCTGGTCAACCTCGCCGTTGATCTCGTCTACACGCTCGTCGATCCGAGGATCCGCTATTGACCGCGCATAGCCCCGATACAACCGCAAACCTCGGTGCCGAAGGCGGCGCCGTCGATGGCGGCAAGCGCCGCGTCGGCCTCTGGCGCCTCATCCGCCGCTATCCCACCATCGCCATCGGCGGCTCCCTGGTGGCGGCGGTCATTCTCATGGCCATCTTCGCGCCCTATCTCGGCACGACCGACCCCACGGCCATCTCCACCCGCCTGCGCACCCGCGAGCCCTCGGCGCAATTCTGGTTCGGCACCGACATGCTCGGTCGCGACATCTACTCGCGCGTGCTCTATGGCGCCCGCGTCTCGCTGATCGTCGGCTTCTCGGTGGCGATCCTCGCCTCCGTCCTCGGCCTCGCGGTCGGCCTCGTCGCCGGCTTCATTCGCGCCGCGGACGCCGTGATCATGCGGGTCATGGATGGCATCATGTCGATCCCCTCGATCCTGCTCGCCGTGGCGCTGATGGCACTGACCCGCGGCTCGGTCGGCAACGTCATCCTCGCCATCACCATCGCAGAGGTGCCGCGCGTCGCCCGCCTGGTGCGCGGCGTGGTGCTGTCCCTGCGCGAACAGCCCTATGTCGATGCCGGCGTGGCGGCCGGCACCCGCACGCCGATGATCATCCTCAAGCACATCCTGCCCAACACGCTCGCGCCGATCATCGTCCAGGCGACCTATATCTGCGCCTCCGCCATGATCACCGAGGCGATCCTCTCCTTCATCGGCGCCGGCACCCCGCCCATCATTCCCTCCTGGGGGAACATCATGGCCGAGGGCCGCGCGCTCTGGCAGGTGAAGTTCTACATCGTGCTGATCCCGGCGATCTTCCTGTCCATCACCGTGCTCGCCGTGAACCTCCTCGGCGACGGCCTGCGCGACGCCCTCGATCCCCGCCTCGCCAAGCAGTTCTGAGGCGGGGCGCAGGAACCGCGGCGGCAACGACGCGTTCCCGCAGCACCGGCGGGCCGCCCCCCGGGCGGTCCGTTGCGGCACGAGCGCACGGCGGACTGGCAAACCGAAAAAAATGCCTTATTTGCGTCTTCGAAAGTGCTTACACTGAGCATCCGTTCGCGGCATCTCGGATGCGGCGGGTTGGCCCCTCTCACCGGCGATCATGAGCAACGTGTTCGACATCTACACGATCATCTTCCTCGCCCTTGCGGTGTTCATCTTCTTCCGCCTGCGCAGCGTGCTGGGGACGAAGACCGGGCACGAGCGCGATCCGTTCCAGCCGCGTGACAACAACCTGCCCCCTGCCGGCCGGCCGCCCGCCGCCGGTGGCGAGGTCATCCCCATGCCGGCGCGAAACGGCGCCCCGCCCGTCGCCATGCCGGCCGATCCCGCCGCGCCCCGCTGGGG
>JAEZGJ010000318.1 GCA_023416965.1 Pseudomonadota bacterium
ACGTCACGGTCCGCGGCACGCTCGACGCCGCCCTCGCCAATGCCCGGCTCGCCGGCTCGGGCCAGCGCATCGCCGGCCGCCTCGCCATCGACGGGGCGCTGCGCGGCACGGCCACCAGCCCCGACATCCGGGGCGCCGCCACCCTCTCCGGCGGCTCCTTCTCCGATCCGCTGAACGGCGTCGCCTTCACCGCCGTGGAAGGACGCTTCACCGGGCGCGGCACGGACATCGTGGTGGAGCGCCTGACCGGCCGGGCGAAGAACGGCGGCACCGTCTCGGTCACCGGCCGAATCGACGCCGACCCGCTGCGCGGCTTCCCGGCCGATCTGCGCATCGCTGCGCGCAATGCCGAGCTCGTCTCCAGCGACATCGTGCAGCTGACCGCGAGCCTCGACCTCGCCGTTTCCGGCCCGCTGGCGACGACGCCCCGCCTTTCGGGCCGCATCGACGTCGCTACCCTCGAGGTACGCGTGCCGGATCGACTGCCCTCCACGGTGGAACCTCTGCGTGATGCCCGCCATGTGCGGCCGCCGCCGCAGACGCGCGCGCGCCTCGCCCAGATCGCCCGTCAGCGGGCGGCGGCCAGCCGCCGCGGCGGCGCTCCCTTCAACGCAACGCTGGATGTCTTCCTCGACGCGCCCGGCCGCGTCTTCGTGCGCGGCCGCGGCATCGACGCCGAGCTCGGCGGCCAGTTGCGCCTCGCCGGCACCACCCGCGATGCCCGCGCCAACGGGGCCTTCGAGCTTCGGCGCGGCCGGCTGTCGCTCCTGACCCAGCGTCTCGACTTCACCCGCGGCCGCCTGACCTTCGGCGGCGGCGACCTCGTGCCCGACCTCGACTTCGTCGCCGAGACCCGCGCCACCGACATCACCGCCTCCATCGGCATCACCGGCCGGGCGACGGAGCCGGAATTCACGCTCTCGTCCACCCCGAGCCTGCCGCAGGACGAGGTGCTCTCCCGTCTCCTGTTCCAGCGGGCTGCGGCGGGGCTCTCCCCCTTCCAGGCGCTGCAGCTCGCCCAGGCGGTGGCGGTGCTCTCGGGAAGCGGCGGCTCGGATGCCTTCGAGGCGACGCGGCGCGCCCTCGGGGTCGACAATCTCGATGTCACCACCGGCGCCTCCGGCCCGGCGGTGGGCGTCTCGCGGGCCATCAACGAACGTGTCCGCCTCGGCATCCGGACCGGTGCCAAGCCGGAGAACAGCACGGTGGGCGTCGACATCGACCTCACCCGCCGCATCCGCGTCCAGACCGAACTCGGGGCGGACGGCCGCGCGGCGGTCGGCATCGGCGCCGAGATCGAATATTGAGGCCGCCGCCCGAGGCGGCCCGGCTCATTTCAGGAACTGGCCGCCCGCCACCATGAGCAGGGGGACGGGAAGAGCCGCGATGGCGGTGGCCAGCAGGAAACGGTCGGGCCTGAACATGCCGCTCATGCCGGCGATGAGCGCTATGCCGCCGCCGCCACCGATCAGCGCATTGCCCGGCATGTTCACTGCGGCGATCAGGGTGAGGTCGCGATGGTCGACGAGCAGGCGCGCGACCCGGTTCGGTGCGGTCTCGACCAGGGCCTCGACGCGCTCCTGGGGGGACATGGCACCGAGCCGCCGCACCATCTCGCTCGCCGGCCTGAGCCCGACAAAGTCGAAAATGGCCGCCAGGCGGTCGAGTGGGACGCAGCGGCCGACGACATAGGAAATGGTGAGGGCGACGATGGTCGCGAGATAGACCGGCAGCGCCACCGCCGCTCCGAAGATGGCGAACAGTGCCAGGCAGACCTCGATGCCGGGAACGAAGGGTACGGCCAGCAGGGCGATGAAGAGCATGAGGCCGAAGCCGAGCACCAGGCGGGCGGTCGGATCATCGAGGTTCATCAGGTCGAGGCCGAGGTTCTGCTGCACCCAGCGGCCGGCAAAATGACCGCCCACCAGGATGAGTGCATAGCCGGCGAGAAGGGCGGCGACCCGCAGCCATCGTGGGACGGACACCCCCGACAGAACCTGCGGGCGCGTAATGACGTCCTGGCGTTCGCTCACTGTCGGCGGCTCCGAACCGGGGGAAGAAGGCTGTCACGGCGCGGGCCGGAAGCGAGGGGGAAACTGGAACGCGATACCGTTCCCAGAGCAAGGCCATAACAGGGCGGAGACATGGCGGAGGGCTGCGGCATTTTGCTCCTCCCCCCGCGCGCGCTGAAAAAGGCAAGGGCGCCGCGGTCTCCCGCGACGCCCGGGATTGCTCCCGTGATGGCCTGTCTCAGAAGTCCATGCCGCCGCCCGGCATGGCCGGGGCGGGCGCGTCCTTCTTCGGCTTCTCGGCGACCATGGCCTCGGTGGTGATCAGCAGGCCGGCGACGGAAGCCGCGTCCTGGATCGCCGTGCGCACGACCTTGGTCGGGTCGATGATGCCGAGGGCGAACATGTCGCCGTAGGTGTCGCCCTGGGCGTCGTAGCCATGGGCATAGTCGGCCTTGTCGGTGACCTTGCCGACGACGATCGAACCCTCCACGCCGGCATTCTCGGCAATCTGGCGGATCGGGGCCTCCAGCGCCTTGCGGACGATGTCGATGCCGGTGCGCTGGTCGTCATTGGCGCTCTTGAGGCCCTCCAGCGCCTTGGCCGCGCGCAGCAGGGCGACGCCGCCGCCGGGCAGGATGCCTTCCAGCACCGCCGCGCGGGTGGCGTTGAGCGCGTCGTCGACGCGGTCCTTCTTCTCCTTGACCTCGACTTCCGTGGCGCCGCCGACGCGGATCACCGCGACGCCGCCGGCGAGCTTGGCGAGGCGCTCCTGCAGCTTCTCGCGGTCGTAGTCGGAGGTCGTCTCCTCGATCTGCGCCTTGATCTGGGCGACGCGGGCCTCGATGTCCTTCTTGGAGCCGGCGCCGTCGACGATGGTCGTCGCCTCCTTCTCGATGCGGACCTTCTTGGCCCGGCCGAGCATGTTGAGGGTGACGTTCTCCAGCTTGATGCCGAGGTCTTCCGAGATGGCCGTGCCGCCGGTGAGGATGGCGATGTCCTCGAGCATGGCCTTGCGGCGGTCGCCGAAGCCCGGCGCCTTCACCGCGGCGATCTTCAGGCCGCCGCGCAGCTTGTTGACGACGAGGGTGGCGAGGGCCTCGCCCTCCACGTCCTCGGCGACGATGAGCAGCGGCTTGCCGGTCTGCACCACGGCTTCCAGCACCGGCAGCATGGCCTGCAGGCCGGTCAGCTTCTTCTCGTGGATGAGGACATAGGGGTCCTCGAGCTCGGCCACCATCTTGTCGGCATTGGTGACGAAATAGGGGGAGAGATAGCCGCGGTCGAACTGCATGCCCTCGACCACGTCGAGCTCGGTCTCGAGGCTCTTGGCCTCCTCGACCGTGATGACGCCCTCGTTGCCGACCTTCTGCATGGCCTCGGCGATCATCTTGCCGATGGAAGCATCGCCATTGGCGGAGATGGTGCCGACCTGGGCCACCTCGTCGGACTTCGTCACCTTGCGGGAGTTCTTCTCCAGCTCTTTCGTGACGGTCTCGACGGCAAGGTCGATGCCGCGCTTCAGGTCCATCGGGTTCATGCCGGCGGCGACCGACTTGGCGCCCTCGCGGACGATGGCCTGGGCGAGGACGGTCGCGGTGGTGGTGCCGTCACCGGCGGCGTCGTTCTGCTTGGACGCCACCTCGCGCACCATCTGCGCGCCCATGTTCTCGAACTTGTCGGAGAGCTCGATCTCCTTGGCGACGGTGACGCCGTCCTTGGTGATGCGCGGCGCGCCGAAGCTCTTCTCGATGACGACGTTGCGACCCTTCGGGCCGAGCGTCACCTTGACCGCATTGGCCAGGATGTCGACGCCGCGGATCATCTTCTCGCGCGCGTCCTGCGAAAACTTCACGTCTTTCGCAGCCATGGTTCCTCACTCCTTGGATTGAGACGTTGAGGGATGATGGGTGGACAAGGGCCCGCTCAGGCGGCCTTCTTCAGGTTCGCCGACGCCTCGACGATGCCCATGATGTCGCTCTCCTTCATGATCAGGTAGTCGACACCGTCGATCTTCACCTCGGTGCCGGACCACTTGCCGAAGAGCACGACGTCGCCCGCCTTCACGTCCAGCGGCACCAGTTCGCCGCGCTCGTTGCGTCCGCCCGGGCCGACGGCGATCACCTCGCCCTCCTGCGGCTTCTCCTTGGCGGTGTCGGGGATGATGATGCCGCCGCGGGTCTTCTCCTCGGCGTCGATGCGCCGGACGACGACACGGTCATGCAGTGGCCGAAACTTCATGAGTTCCTCCAGGTCTTGATCATCGCATGTGGATGGGCGGGACCCGATGCGAGGACCGGCGCGCGGCGGCGCCGGGCGCCTCCGGCATCCCGTCCGGGCGATGAGGTAGGAAAGCCGATTTTGGCCCGCAAGACCCTGTCAGCACTTTTTTCTGATGAGTGCTAACAGACTGATTTCAATGGCGAAATGGAACTTTTCCCTTGCCTCGGCGCTGATGTTGCGCTGCGATTGGATTCGTCATCCGGCAAAGGAGGTTCACGCATGGCATCGGCAGATTTCGCCCGCCAGATGGAGGGCTACGGGCTGACCACGGCAGGCATTCTCTACCGCCTTCCCGACCACCCGGCCATCCTGCAGGAATATGTCTGGCAGGCCTATGACCTCGCCCCCCGCTTTCCCGAACTGAAGCGCTTCCTCGCCTTCTGGCAGGCCAAGCTGGAGGGCAAGCTCTACCGGGTGACGGTGGCGCACAAGGACCTGATCGGGCCGAGCGAGATGCGCGCCGTCGGCAGCGAGTTCCGCCTCCACTGAACACGCCATGGCAAGGACCCGCGGCTGCCTCCGCGGGTCTGCCCTGGGCTTTTCCTGCTCGCCACAGGGTTGAGTCCCACCGCCTTGACTCTCTCCCTGAGAGTCTCTCTCTTAGAGAACGAAACAGGAACAACCATGACCGCGCGACGCGACACCCTCGCGGCGCTGAAGGGCACCCTTGCGCGTCTCGAGCGGGGGGGTCTGCCCTCGGCGTTGCCGCAATTCCCCCTCGGCCCCGCCGGACTCGACGCCGCGCTCGGCGGGGGCCTCGGGCGCGCCGCCCTGCACGAGGTCTTCGCCGCGAGCCCCGCCCATAGCCCCTCCGTCACCGGCTTCGCCCTGGGCCTCGCCCTGCGCGCCGCGCCGGCCGCCCCCGTGGTCTGGATCCGCCAGCGCATGCTCGACCAGGAATTCGGCCGCCCCTACGGCCACGGCATCGCCGCCCTCGGCCTCGACCCCGCGCGCCTGGTCCTCGTCCGGGTACGCGACGCGGAGGCGGCGCTGAAGGCGACCCACGACGCGGCGCGCTGCGGCGCCGTCGGCGTCGTCATCGCCGAGATCTGGGGCGCGCCGAAGGTCCTCGACCTCACCGCCAGCCGGCGCCTGTCGCTGGCCGCCGCCGAGAGCGGCGTCACCGTCATCGCCACGCGCACCGGCGCGGAGCCCTCAGCCTCCGCCGCCCAGTCGCGCTGGCAGGTGCGGGCCATGGCCTCGGAGGCGGCCGAGGGCGGCCTGCCGGGCCTGCCGGCCTTCCTCGTCACCCTGCTGCGCCACCGCGCCGGCATTCCTCCCCGCGACTGGCCCATGGAGTGGGATCGTGAACATGGTCGCTTCCGCGAGCGGACGGCGCTACCTCGCCGTCTGGATGCCCTTCCTGGCGACCGAGCGACTGCGCCGCAGACGCCCGCCCTCCCCTTCCGGCGCGCCGGATGAGGCCCCCCTCGTCCTCACCGAGAAGGCCGGCGGAGCCCTGCTCCTCGCTGCCGTCGACGCGACGGCGCGTGCCCTCGGTCTCGCCCCGGGGCAGAAGCTCGCCGATGCCCGCGCCTGCATCCCCGCGCTGGTGGCGATGGAGCACGACCGCAACGCCGACCGGCGCTTCCTGGAGCGTCTCGCCGACGCCGCCGACCGCTACACGCCGCTGGTGGCACTGGAGCCGCCCGAAGGCTTCATCCTCGACATCACCGGCTGCGCCCATCT
>JAEZGJ010000242.1 GCA_023416965.1 Pseudomonadota bacterium
GCCCCGCGGGGCGCGGCGGGGGACCCGCCGGCGCCGGCCGCGTTCTCCACGACGATGGTCTGGCCGAGGGTGCGGGCCATGTGGTCGGAGACGATGCGGGCGATGATGTCGGTGGGCCCGCCGGCTGCGAAGGGCACGATCAGGGTGATCTGTCGGCTCGGATAGGTGTCGGCATGGGCCGGGCCGGCGAAGACGGCGGCCGCCAGCGCGGCGAGGCCGCAGATGATGCGTTTCATGGGTGTCCTCCACAGGTGTTGGGCCGCTTCAGGCGCGGCTCTGGTCATCGATCAGGCGCTAGAGATGTCTGAGCCCCCAGGCTTCGAGGAGCGGCAGGAGCTCGGCCTGCGTCCGCTGGCGATGGCGTCGCGCCGCGGCGTCCGCCGCAGGGCCGTCGCCGTCGCGGATGGCGGCGATGATGGCCTCGTGTTCGCCGGAAGAGGCGCCGAGATTGCCGCGCAGGTTGAGGGTCAGCATGCGGGCGCGGTGCATCTGGTCGCCCACGGTGCGGGCGATGCGGCTGATGCGCCCGTTGGCGGCGCTCTCGACGAGGTTGCGGTGGAAGAGGTCGTCGGCCTCGCCCCAGGCGCGCATGTCGCCGCCGGCGAGGGCCTCCTTCATCAGGCCGTTCGCAGCCTCGAGGCGCGCGGCGATGGCGGCCCGGTCGGCTGCGGGCCGGGCCGCGGCGAGTTCGGCCGCGCGGCCCTCGATGGCGATGATCACGTCGTAGATCTCGCGGACATCGTCCGGAGCGAGCGCGCAGATGACGATGCCGCGCTTCGGCAGGATGCGGACGAGGCCCTCCTCCTGCAGCTTCAGCACCGCCTCGTGGACAGGGGTGCGGCTGACGCCGAGGCGCAGCGCCATCTCCTGGGCCGAGGCCTGGTAGCCGGGCGCGAAGGTGCCGTCCCGGATGGCCGCCTTGATCGCGGCATAGGCGTCGTCGACCCGCGAGGGTCGCCTCTCTGCCGTCGTAGCCGATCCTGCCGCCATCTGCCCTCGCTCTCCCATTCATCCATAACATCTTCCATGGAAGCTGCAATGGAATGTTGACAGAACCGATCCGGCGGCGCATTGGGCGGGAAACAGGAGGGGCACCCATGAACAGCTATCGCATCGCCGCCATCCCCGGCGACGGCATCGGCACCGAGGTCGTCTCGGCCGGTGTCGAGGTGCTGGAGGCGCTGGCGGCCCGCGACGGCGGCTTCGCCCTCGCCTTCGACCATTTCGACTGGGGCGGCGAGTACTACAAGCGCCACGGCCGCATGATGCCCGAGGACGGCCGCGCGCAGATCCGGAACCACGACGCCATCCTCTTCGGCTCGGCGGGGCACCCGGACATTCCCGACCACGTCACCCTCTGGGGCCTGAGGCTCGCCATCTGCCAGCCATTCGACCAATACGCCAACGTGCGCCCGACCCGCATCCTGCCGGGCATCACCTCGCCGCTGCGCCACGTCTCCGGGCCGGAGCTCGACTGGGTCATCGTCCGCGAGAATTCCGAGGGCGAATATGCCGGCGTCGGCGGCAGGGTCCACCAGGGCCTGCCGATCGAGGCGGCGACGGACGTGTCGATCATGACCCGCGCCGGCGTCACCCGCATCATGCGCTTCGCCTTCAAGCTGGCGCAGTCGCGGCCGCGCAAGCTCCTCACCGTCGTCACCAAGTCCAATGCCCAGCGCTACGCCATGGTCATGTGGGACGAGATCGCCGTCGAGGTGGCGAAGGAGTTCCCGGACGTGACCTGGGACAAGGCCATCGTCGACGCTATGACCATGCGCATGACGCTGAAGCCCGAGACCATCGACACGGTGGTGGCGACCAACCTGCACGCCGACATCCTCTCCGATCTCGCGGCGGCACTGGCCGGCTCGCTCGGCATCGCGCCGACGGCAAACCTCAATCCGGAGCGCGAGTTCCCCTCCATGTTCGAGCCCATCCACGGCTCGGCCTTCGACATCATGGGCAGGGGCGTCGCCAATCCCGTCGGCACCTTCTGGTCCGCCTCCATGATGCTCGACCATCTCGGTGAGCCGAAGGCCGCGGCCAGGCTGATGCGCGCCATCGAGCGCGTCACCGCCGACCCCGCCCTGCACACGCCCGACCTCGGCGGCAGGGCGACGACGCGGCAGGTGACGGACGCGGTCATCGCCGCCATCAAGGCCGACAACGAATAGCAGACCATCGCGGGTCCTCTGGCGCGCGGCGACGGGAGACCCTATCACCGCCGCAACGTACCGGAGGATCGCCATGGCCCGTTCCAACACCTACAAGCTCGCCGTCATCCCCGGCGACGGCATCGGTACCGAGGTGATGCCCGAAGGGCTGCGCGTGCTGGAGCGCGCCGCGGCCAAGTACCGCTTCTCCGTCGATCTCGACCACCACGACTTCTCGTCCTGGGCCTATTACGAGAAGCACGGCCGCATGATGCCCGAGGACTGGAAGGCGAGGATCGGCGGCTCCGACGCCATCTTCTTCGGCGCCGTGGGCATGCCCGACAAGATCCCCGACCACGTCTCGCTCTGGGGCTCGCTGCTGCTGATGCGCCGCGAGTTCGACCAGTACGTCAACCTGCGCCCGGTCAAGCTGATGCCGGGCGTGCCCTCGCCGCTGGCGAACCGCAAGCCTGGCGACATCGACTTCTTCGTGGTGCGCGAGAACACCGAGGGCGAATATTCCTCCGTCGGCGGCCGCATGTTCCCCGGCACCGACCGCGAGATCGTCCTTCAGGAGACGGTGATGACGCGGGTCGGTGTCGACCGCATCCTGAAATACGCCTTCGAGCTCGCCATGAAGCGCCCGCGCCGCAAGCTCACCAGCGCCACCAAGTCCAACGGCATCTCCATCTCGATGCCCTATTGGGACGAGCGCGTCGCCGAGATGAAGAAGTCCTATCCGGACGTCGCCGTGGACCAGTACCACATCGACATCCTCACCGCCCATTTCGTGCTGAACCCGGACCGCTTCGACGTGGTCGTCGCCTCGAACCTCTTCGGCGACATCCTCTCCGACCTTGGCCCCGCCTGCACCGGCACGATCGGCATCGCGCCGTCGGGCAACATCAACCCGGACCGCAAGTTCCCCTCGCTGTTCGAGCCGGTCCACGGCTCGGCGCCGGACATCGCCGGCAAGGGCATCGCCAACCCGGTCGGCCAGATCTGGTCGGCGGCGATGATGCTCGACCATCTCGGCGAGCCGGAGGCCGCCGCCGCCATCGTCCGCGCGATCGAGGAGGTTCTGGCGACGCCGGAATACCGCACCCGCGACCTCGGCGGCACCGCCGACACCATCTCCTGCGGCAAGGCCATCGCCGACGCGCTGACCTGATGCGCAGCATCACAAGAACTACGTACGTACAGTCTTCCACGTACGTAGTTTTCGTCGACTGATTGGCTGAAAACCGCCGGCTTGTACCCAGAAATGCGTATGTCCCGGCCGCAGGACAGCGCCTAGTTTCGCGCCCGGAAACCAAGGGCGCGGCGATGGATTTCTCGACCCTGACCTGGATCGGCCTTCTGCAGGTCATCTGGATCAACATCATTCTCTCCGGCGACAATGCCGTGGTCATCGCCCTGGCCTGCCGCGGCCTGCCCGAGCGCCAGCGACTTGTCGGCATGGTGCTCGGCGCCGGCGTCGCCATCGCGCTGCGCGTGGTCTTCACCCTCTTCGTCGCGGCCCTCCTCGACATGCCCTTCCTGCGTCTGGCCGGCGGCCTGCTGCTGTTCTGGATCGCGGTGAAGCTCGTCACCGAGGAGGGCGACGGCGAGGGCCATGTCCAGGCTTCCGACAAGCTGTTCCACGCCGTGCGCACCGTCGCCATCGCCGACGCGGTGATGAGCCTCGACAACGTGCTCGCCATCGCCGCAGTGGCGCGCGACAGCAAGACGATGCTGGTCATCGGCCTTGTCATCTCCATTCCGCTGATCGTCGCCGGCGCCTCGCTCATCATGAAGATGCTGGAGCGCCTGCCGATCCTCGTCTGGGCCGGCGCCGGCCTGCTCGGCTGGCTCGCCGGCGACATGATGCTGAACGATCCCTTCATCCGCGGCCAGATCGGCGGCGAGGCGGTGCACCGGCTCGAACTGCCGGCCGAAGTGGTCGGCGCTGTGATCGTCGTCGCCCTCGCTTACGGGATCAGGAGGATGCGCGCCGCCGAGGCGGCCTGAGAGCGGCCGGAAAAAGTTGGAAGAAGCCTGCTGACATCTGCACAATTACGTAATATGTCGCACCACCCCCCGGCTGCCCTGCGGCGGTCGCATCGGACGGACGCGGCATGGACAATCAATTCTGGATCGGCCTTCTCCAGATCATCTGGATCGACCTTCTGCTCTCCGGCGACAACGCGGTGGTCATCGCGCTGGCCTGCCGCGGCCTTCCCGAGAAGCAGCGCAAATGGGGCATCCTGCTCGGCGCCGGCGCGGCGGTCGGCCTGCGCATCCTTTTCGCGCTGATCATCACCTATCTCCTCGCCGTCCCCTTCCTGAAGCTGGTCGGCGGCATCCTGCTGTTCTGGATCGCCACCAAGCTGGTGGTGGGCGAGGAAGGCGGCGACCACGGCAACATCGAGGAGAGCGACAATCTCTGGAAGGCCGTGCGCACGGTCGCCATCGCCGACGCCGTCATGAGCCTCGACAACGTCATCGCCATCGCCGCCGCCTCGCACGGCAACGTCTGGCTCTTCATCTTCGGCCTGGCGCTGACCATCCCGCTCATCATCTTCGGCTCGACGCTGATCCTCGGCATCATCGAGCGCTTCCCGATCTTCGTCTGGGCGGGCGCCGCCCTGCTCGGCTGGATCGCCGGCGAGATGCTGCTCAGCGACCCGGTCGTTCTGCGCCAGCTGGTGGCCTGGGGCACCGGCCTCGTCACCCCGGTGGATGTCAGTCAGGTCTATCCAGCCGGGTTGAAGCCGACCGCCGTCGCGCACTACGGATCGGCCGTCATCGGCGCGGTGATCGTGCTGATCCTCGGCTATGTCCTGCGCAAGCGCCGCGACGAGGCCGCTGCGACGCACTGAGCGGCGCACGGCCGAAAGAACCCGATGCCCGCCCCCGTGGCGGGCATCGTCGTTTTCAGGGCGGCGTCAGGCGCGGTTAACGGTGCCGGCTGCCACCGTGAACAGGTCGGCGCGGCCGCCGAGTGCGGCGAAGGCGTGGGGATCGGCCCCGGTCATCCAGACCTGCGCGCCGAGCGCCTCGAGTGCGTCGTAGAGCGCTCCTCGCCGTTCGGGATCGAGATGGGCCGCCACCTCGTCCAGCAGCACGACGGGGGTAAACCCCGCCATCTCCGCCACCAGCCGCGCATGGGCCAGCACAAGCCCGATCAGCAGCGCCTTCTGCTGGCCGGTCGAGCAGCGCTCCGCCGGGGCGCCGGACGGGCCATGCACGGCGAGAAGGTCGGTGAGATGCGGGCCGACCGTCGTGCGGCCGGCGGCGCGGTCGCGGTGCCGGTTGTCGCGCAGCACGGCGCGGTAATCGTCCTCGACCGCCAGGGCCGGCCGTTCCAGGACCCCGGCTTCCAGCGTGCCGTCGAGGGCGAGCAGCGCCCAGGGAAAGGGCGAGGCCGGATCCTTGGTGGCGGCGATGAGACCGGCGAGACGGCGCACCGCCTCCGCCCGCGCCGCGGCCACGGCGACGGCGAGTTCCGCCGTCTCATGCTCGACCGCGTCGAGCCAGGCCGCGTCGGGAGAGACCTCCTCCAGCAGGCGGTTGCGCGAGCGGAGCGACCGCTCCAGCGCATTGACGCGGCTGCCGTGCTCGGCATCCACCGCCAGCACCAGCCGGTCGAGGAAGCGCCGTCGCTCGCCGGCCGAGCCGAGGAACAGCCCGTCCATGGCGGGGGTGAGCCAGACGACGCGCACATGGTCGGCGAAGGCGGTGGCCGAGCCCACCGGCGCGCGGTCGATGCGGCACTGGCGCGAGCGCAGGTCCGGGTCCCCGCCGTCGATGCCGGTGCCCAGCAGGGTCTGGTCATAGGGCCCCTCGACGGTGGCGCTCACCGCCCAGCCGCCATCGCCCTGGTCGAAAGCCGCCTCCGCCAGCGTCGCTCGGCGCAGGCCACGGCCGGGGGTCAGGAAGGACAGGGCCTCAAGGATGTTGGTCTTGCCGGCACCGTTCTGGCCGATCAGGGCGACGAGCTTCGCATCCGGCTCCAGCGTCGCGGCGCGATAGCTGCGGAAGCGCGACAGCGCCAGCCGGGTGACGCGGCCGCACAGCGGCGCCGCCCCCTCGTCCACCAGCCGTCCGGGCTCCTGAATCGTCTCCGCCATCAGGTCCTTATGGCGATGCGGCGGCTTCGACGCCACCCCGGATATGGCGGCTGGATGGGATGGGTGGCTGGGGTGGTGCAGGCCCCGCCCCCTCACGCTGCCGGCTTGTCGGCCTCGTAGGTGAAGCGGAAGTCGCAGTGCGATGCGCCCTGCATGATGGTCTGGGTGCGCTCGAGCTTCAGCTTCGGGTCGTAGCCCTCGCAGAAGGTCCCGTCGCGCTGGCAGGAGAGCAGCGCACCGATCTCGCCGAGGCCCATGGCCTTGTACATTTCCGAATAGCGGCAGCGCACCACGTTGAAGGCATAGGTGGTCTCGGTGCGGCCGATCTCCTCGACGGTGAGCGCGCCCTCCGCCGTCCATAGCGGCTGCATGTCGATGAAGCCCTGGAGCGAGGTGCCGTTGGGCGACTGGGCGGCGAAACGCGAGGCCTGTTCGAGCGCGGAGCGGCGCACCGCCTCGCCGATGGTGGAGCGTGCCACCTCGACGCCGTGGCTCTCCTTCAGCTGGTCATAGACGTGCTTCAGGATCTCCGCCTCGATCCGCCGCTTCTCGATCATGGACAGGCCGGCGGGATGGGCCGGTGCGGTGCTGGCGGCGGTCATGGACGTGCTCCTTCGAACGGTTCGAAGGAGACAGGGAAGCCGGATCGGCGGCGGCTGGCAAGAGGCGCGGCCGCGGACCTCCCGCCCTCTCAGGCGACGTTGGCCGGCGGGACGATGCCGCGGGCCCGCAGGCGCGGCTCGACGAGGAGCTTGCGCGGCTCGGGGCCGTAATAGCCGTCGATCTGCACCATCGGCCGCGGCTTGACGATGATGGAGATGATGCGCTCCAGAAGCGCCTTGCCGGAGATCGGCTTGGCGACGAATTCGTGCACGCCGAGCCGCGTCGCCTCCATGACACGCCAGCGCTCGAGATGCGAGGTGAGCATGATGATCGGCACGTCGGGCACCGGGAAGCTCTTGGGATTGCGCACGATGCGCAGCATCTCCGCGCCGTTGAGCATCGGCATTTCCCAGTCGAGGATGACGATGTCGGGCGCATGGACGCGGATGTGCTCGAGGCCCGCGAGGCCGTCGGCGGCCTCGTGCACGGTCTTGATGCCGATGTTCATCAGGATGTTGCGCACGACCTTCCGCATGAACTGGTTGTCGTCGACGATCAGCACGTCGACGCTCGACAACAGCTGCTCCGCCTTCTTCGAGATGAGGCCGTTCATCGACTTGCCACCCACCCTGTCTCCACTGCGGGGGGACACTAGGCGGGCCGTCTTGAGCCGCGGCTAAGCCAATCGAATCAATTTGACTGAATTTGCATTTTTGCGCGTAGCGCCGTCGAGGACAGCGGCGACTTGATTCCGTGCAGGAAGATCCAGGCCGGAGGCGCGGCCTTGGCGAGGAGCCGTCCCTCCCCCTCGCTGAGCCTGTGGCGGGCAAGGCTCTGCGCCGCCACGCCGGCGGCGGCCTTCAGGCTGGCGCCCGGCCGGTCCACGACCGCAATCGGCAGGAGGTCGGCAATGCCCCGCCAGTTCTGCCAGAGATGGAACTGGGCGAGATTGTCGGCGCCCATGATCCAGACGAAGCGCACGCCGCGGCAGCGCGCCTTGAGTCCGGCGATCGTGTCGAAGGTGTAGCGCGTGCCGAGGGCCGCCTCGATGCCGGTGACGTGGATGCGCGGATGGCCGGCGAGCTTGCGGGCCGCCGCGATCCGCTCGTCGAGGGGCGCAAGGCCACGGCCGACCTTCAGGGGATTGCCGGGGCTGACCAGCCACCAGACCGCATCCAGGCCGAGCCGCTTCAGCGCCGTCAGCGCCACCAGCCGGTGCGCCTCGTGCGGCGGGTTGAAGGAGCCGCCGAACAGGCCGATCGTCATGCCCGGCGCGTGCGGCGGCATGACGAGGCGCAGCCCGGCGCGCGGCCGGCGCGAGGCGATGCGGCTGCCGGCAGGCCTCACGGGCGCGTCTGTCCCGTGCCGCGCACGCGGTACTTGAAGGTCGTCAGCTGCTCGACGCCGACCGGGCCGCGGGCATGCATGCGGCCGGTGGCGATGCCGATCTCGGCGCCGAAGCCGAACTCGCCGCCGTCGGCGAACTGGGTGGAGGCATTGTGCAGGACGATGGCGCTGTCGACCTCCGCCAGGAACCGGTCGGCGGCGGCCTGGTCGGTGGTGACGATGGCGTCGGTGTGGTGGGAGCCGTAGCGCTCCACATGGGCGATGGCCTCGCCGAGGCCGCCGACCACCTTCACCGCGATGATGGCATCGCCGAACTCGGTGCTCCAGTCCTCCTCGCTCGCCGGCTTGACGCGCGGATCGACGATGCGGGTGAGGCTGTCGCCGCGCACCTCGCAGCCGGCGTCGATCAGGGCGGCGACGAGAGGCCTCAGATGCGTGCCGGCGCAGGCCTCGTCGACCAGCAGCGTCTCGGCCGCGCCGCAGACGCTCGTCCGCCGCATCTTGGCGTTGAGGACGATCTCCTTCGCCATGGCGAGCGGCGCCGCGCCGTGGACATAGACGTGGCAGTTGCCGTCGAGATGGGCGAAGACCGGCACGCGCGCCTCGGCCTGGACGCGGGCGACGAGACTCTTGCCACCGCGCGGGATGATGACGTCGAGCGTGCCGCCGAGGCCCTGCAGCATGAACCCCACCGCGGCGCGGTCCCGGGTCGGCACCAGGGATATGGCGGCCGCCGGCAGGCCGGCCTGTTCGAGGCCGAGGGCGATGGCCTGGTGCAGGGCGCGGGACGAGCGGAAACTGTCGGAGCCGCCGCGCAGGATGGCGGCATTGCCGGATTTGAGGCAGAGGGCTGCGGCATCCACCGTCACGTTCGGCCGGCTCTCGTAGATGATGCCGACGACGCCGAGGGGCACGCGGACGCGCTCGATGCGCAGCCCGTTCGGCCGGTCCCAGGCCTCCGTCACCGCGCCGACGGGGTCGGCGAGGTCGCGCACCAGTTCGACGCCCGAGGCGATGGCTGCGACGCGGCCGGGGTCGAGCGCCAGCCGGTCGATGAACGAGGCGCTGAGGCCCTCCTGCCGGGCCGCCGCCACGTCCTCGGCATTGGCCTCGCAGATGAGGGTGGTGCGGGCACGGATCGCCTGCGCCATGGCGGTCAGCGCGGCGTTCTTCTGGGCCGGGGTGGCCAGGGCGAGGCGGCGGGCCGCCACCTTGGCACGGCGGCCCATCTCCAGCATCACCTCTTCGGTGCTGGCGTCGTCGCCGATCGCGCTGTGGGCCGCGGACATGTGGACCTCCCGGAGCCGACCTGCCTAGCACGACGGTCCGAACAGGTAAAATCGAGCGGATCGGGCACCGTCCCACGGCGTTTCGGCAGTTTGGTTAACCGCGGTTTAACGGTTCCCGCCTGATCTAGAGTGGCGGTATCGAACCGCGCCAGCGCAGGCGCCATGACCGACGATCTCAACGCCCCGCTCGGGGTGGACAGCGAGCAGGAGAAGAAGCGGCGGCTGCCGGCCCTGCCGCTGTTGCCGATCGCCGCCGGCGTCGTCGGCGCCCTTGTCCTCGGCATCGCCGGCGCCATCGCCTTCATCCACAACCCGCTCGGCGGCGAGCCGCGGGTCGTGACCGCCATCGCCATGCCGCCGCCGCGCACGGCGGAGCCCGTTGCGCCGGCTCCCGCCCCCGCCGCACCGG
>JAEZGJ010000247.1 GCA_023416965.1 Pseudomonadota bacterium
TTTATCCCTAAGCCTTCCTCGCGGAGGCGCCGCGGGGCGCCGGCCTCGACGATCTCCTCGACGCGGCGGTGAACGCGCTCGTCGCCCGCCGCCTCCATGCCGGTACGGCGCAGGCCTTTCCCGATCCGCCCGGCCGCGACGCGCATGGTCTGCCCGTCGCCATCTGGGCTTGACCCGCTCGGCCGAACCGGGTCCCGATGCGCGCATCTGAAGGACCCGCCCATGATCACGCCCGACGACATCCGCGCCGCCCACGCCCGCATCGCCGGCCGGGTGCGCCGCACGCCCACCATGGCGCTTTCCGCCGAGACCTTCGGCACGCCTGTGCCCGTGGTCATGAAGCTCGAATTCCTGCAGGTGACCGGAACGTTCAAGGCCCGCGGCGCCTTCAACACCCTGCTCGGCGGCACCATGCCGGCGGCCGGCGTCTGCGCCGCCTCGGGCGGCAATCACGGCATCGCCGTCGCCCATGCCGCGACGAGCCTCGGCATTCCCGCCCGCATCTTCGTTCCCGAGATCTCCTCGCCGGCCAAGATCGCGCGCATCCGCGAGACCGGGGCCGATCTGGTGGTCGGCGGCGCTCGCTATTCCGATGCGCTCGCCGCCTGCGAGGCCCATGCCGCCGCGACCGGCGCGCTCTCCGTCCATGCCTATGATGCCTGGCCGAACATGGCCGGCCAGGGGACAGTGGGCATCGAATGGGAGGAGGATGCCGGCGGCCTCGACACGGTGCTGGTGGCGGTTGGGGGCGGCGGCCTCATTTCCGGCATCGCCCGCTGGTTCGACCAGCGGGTGAAGGTCGTCGGCGTCGAGCCCGAGGGATCCTGCGCCCTCCACGCCGCGCTTGCCGCCGGCGGCCCCGTCGACGTCGAGGTCCAGTCCATCGCCGCCGATTCCCTCGGCGCCCGCAACGTCTTCGCCCGCGTTCACGAGACCGCCGCCGCCTATGTCGACCAGGTCGTGCTGGTGCCCGACGAGGCCATTCGCGAGGCGCAGAAGCGGCTCTGGCTCGGCCTCCGCGCGGCGAGCGAGCCGGGCGGGGCGGCGGCCCTTGCCGCGCTCCTCTGCGGCGCCTACCGGCCCGCTCCCGGGGAGCGCGTGGGAGTTCTGGCCTGCGGTGCCAATGTCGATCTGGCCGCCCTCGCGGAAACGGTTTCCGCGGCCTGAGCGCTGACCGATCCGTGATCGCCGGCTCGCCATGAAAATGTGGTTTTTGGGACCTAGCGTGCTAGCCTGAAAGTTGCAGGAGACCTCGAACCGGAGCGGATCTTGAGCGACGGCATGAACAGGGAGAGGCCTCCGGCCCCCAACGAGCATCACCTCGCTCTCGGTCACGCGATCGATCGCGCCAAGCTCGTCATCCTGTGGGAGCGGGTCTGGCCGCGCCTCGTGCTCTTCCTCGGCATTTTCGGCGGCGTTCTCGCCGTCTCCTGGCTCGGTTTCTGGCAGGTCGTTCCCTATTGGGCGCGCTTTGGCGGCGTCCTTTTCGTCCTCGCCCTGCTGCTCGGGGCCGCCTGGCCGCTCCTGACCATCCGCCGCCCCTCCGACCAGGAGGCGCTACGCCGCATTGACCGCGCCACGGACGGCGGCCACCGGCCGGCGACCGCACTCGCCGACGGCCTCGCGACCGCGGACGATCCCTTTGCCAAGGCGCTGTGGGAGGAACATCGCGCCCGCGTCGCCGCCGCGGCGGGCCGCCTGCGCACCGGCATCCCGACGCCGCGGATGCCGAGCCTCGACCGCTATGCCATCCGCGCCCTGGCGCTGCTGCTCATCGTCCCCGCCTTCTTCCTCGCCGGTGAGGAGCGCACCCAGCGCCTCCTGACCGCCTTCGACTGGCGCGCCCCGCCGGTGCCGATCAACTACCGCATCGATGCCTGGGTGACCCCGCCAGCCTACACTGCCCGCCCGCCGGTGATCCTGCCGACGCGCCGCGTGGCCGAGGGCGCGCCCGCCGCACAGGCCGCCGCCGAGCCAGAAATCTTCCGCGTGCCGGCCGGCTCCGTCGTCACGCTGCGCGTCGCCGGCCTCGCCGATGTCGCGGTGAAGCCGGAGGGCGGCATCGCCGCCGCGCCCGTCCCTGAGCGGGCCGAGGGAGCCCCGGCAGCACCGGCGCAGACCTCCTCCAACCTGGCCGAAAGCCGCTGGACCGTGACGCAGGACGGCACGCTGGCGGTGAGCGGGTCCGGCGCGCCGCCGCTCGCCTGGCGCTTCGAGGCCATTCCGGACGGCGCCCCCACCATCGCCTTCGAGCGCGCGCCGCAGACCGACCAGCGCAACCAGTTCGTGCTCTCCTACAAGGTCGAGGACGATTACGGCGTGAAGGAAGCCGAGGCGACCCTGTCGCTGGCGCCCTCGGCGCTCGCCCTTCAGCGCGAGGGCGCCCGCCCGCTCGCCGACCTGCCGCCCCTGCCGCTGAGCCTGCCCCAGGCCCGCACCAGCCAGGGCAGCGGCCAGACGGCGCGCGATTTCGTCGCGCATCCCTTCGCCGGCCTGCAGGTGGCGGTGAAGCTGCGCGCCCGGGACGATGCCGGCAACGAGGGCTTTTCCGAGACCGTCTACGGCACCCTGCCGGCCCGCGTCTTCTCCAAGCCCGTGCCGCGCGCCCTCGTCGAGCAGCGTCGCATCCTCGCCCTCGACGCCAATGCCGCCCCGCGGGTCGCCCGGGCGCTGGAGGCCCTGACCACGGCGCCGGACCGCTTCGGCATGGAGACGCCGGTCTATCTCGGCCTCAGGACCGCCTATTTCCGCCTCGTCCGCGCCCGCGACGACGCCGCCCTCGTCGAGGTCATGGACTATCTCTGGGACATCGCCGTGCGGATGGAGGACGGCGACGTCTCGGAAGCCGAGCGGGCGGTCTCACAGGCCGCCGAGCGGCTGCGCCAGGCCATCGAGCGCGGCGCCTCGGAGGAGGAGATCCGCCGCCTGTCTCAGGACCTGCGCCAGGCCATGGACCGGCTGATGCGCGAACTCGCCGAACAGGCCATGCGTAACCGCCAGGACGGCAACCAGCAGCAGGCCCAGCGCGACCCCAATGCCCGCCAGGTCCGCCCGCAGGACCTGCGCGACATGCTCAACCGCATCGAGAACCTCGCCCGCAACGGCGCCCGAGATCAGGCCCAGCGCCTGATGCAGGAGCTGCAGCAGATGCTGCAGGGGCTCCAGGCCGGCCGCCAGCAGCAACAGCAGCAGGGCGAGAACGGCGAGCAGGGCGAACAGGGCGAGAGCCCCCTCGACCGTCTGGCCGACATGATCCGCCGTCAGCAGCAGCTGCGCGACGACACTTTCCGCCGCAATCAGGAGCAGCGCCGCGCCCAGCGTGGCCAGCAGCGCCCCGGCCAGCGGGGCCAGCAGGGGCAGCAGGGCCAGCGCGGTCAGCAGGGGGAACAGGGACAGCAGGGCGAACAGGGCGAGGGCGAGCAGGGCTACGACCAGCTCGGCGACGCCCAGCGCCAGCTGCGCGAGCTCCTCGACCAGCTGCGCGAGCAGCTGGGACAGCAGGGCGAGGGCGGCGAGGGCCAGGGCCAGTCGGAAGCCGGCCGCCAGGCCCAGGAGGGCATGGGCAATGCCGGTCGCGCCATGCGCGAGGCGGAGGAAGCCCTCGGCCGCGGCAATGGCCAGGGTGCGACCGATGCCCAGGGCCGCGCCCTGCGCAGCCTGCAGCAGGGCGCCCAGGGCCTGGCCCAGCAGATGCAGGAAGGCCAGGGCCAGGGGCAGCAGGGCCAACCCGGCCAGCCGGGCGGCCGCCAGGGCCAGGCCGGCAACCAGGATTACGATCCCTTGGGACGGCCGACGCGCGGCCGCGAGGCCAACGAGAATTCCGACGTGCGCATCCCCAATGCCGGCGAGGGCGCCGCCCAGCGGGCGCAGCGCGTGCTGGAGGAGCTGCGCCGCCGTCTCTCCGAGCAGGACCGGCCGCAGATCGAGACCGACTATATCGAGCGCCTGCTGCGCGGCCTGCAGATCCAGTAGGGGGTCAGGCGTCCGCCGCCGGCAATTCCCAGACCTCGCCGGGACGGATGGCCCGGAACAGGTCGGGCGCGATCGCGCGTTCCGCGAGAGCCGCATGCAGCGCCCGCCGCGGCTCCTCGATCGCCTCGTTGGTGAGCTGCACCGTGCCCCAGTGATGGGCGAGCGCCCGGCGCGCACCGCAATCGATCATCACCTGCACCGCCTCGGCAGGGTTCATGTGCTGGTCGCGCATGAACCAGCGAGGCTCATAGGCGCCGATCGGCAGGATGGCGAGGCGGAAGCCGCCGAACCGCCGCTTCGCCTCGCGGAAATGATGGCCGTCGCCATAGCCCGTGTCGCCGATGTGATAGACGAGGCCGCCCGGCGCCTCGACGACGAAAGCCGCCCAGAGAGCCTTGTTGCGATCGAACAGGCCGCGCGCCGTCCAGTGCCGCATCGGCGCGAGGTGCACGGCCATGCCGTTGGCGATCTCGACCCGGTCGCCCCAGTCATGGGCCTCGGCCCGGATGGCGGGATCGTGGGCCTTCATGATCGCGTCCTGGCCGAGCGGCGTGATCACCCGCGGCTGGTGCACCGCCTGGAGCCGCGACAGCGTCTCCACGTCGAGGTGGTCGTAATGACCGTGGCTGACGAGGACGAGGTCGATCTTCGGCAGCGCATCGAAGGCGATGCCGGGCGGATTGACGCGCTTCGGCCCGGCGAAGGAGACCGGCGAGACCCGCTCCGACCAGACGGGATCGAAGAGGATGTTGAGGCCGCGCGTCTGCATCAGGATCGTGGCATGTCCCACATAGGACAGGCGGATCGCCTCGCCCTCCACCCGCGGCGGCGGCACGTCGGCATGGTCCGAGGGCCAGCTCTCCGGCCAGCGCGCCCGCTCGTCGCCGCCGAACTGCCAGCGCAGCAGGTCGGTGAAGGCCTTGGGCGGCGAGCCGTGCGGGTCGAAGAAGCGGGTTCCGTCGAAATGGTCGCTGACCGGGCCGGAATAATAGGGCTGGCTGCGATAGGCCAAGGCGCCGCCCGCGCCGCCGATCACCGGCAGCGAGGCGAGCACGCCGAGCAGGCGTCGGCGGTTGACCTTGGGGCGAGGGAGGCCCGGGGGCTGGCTCATGCCGGCAGTCAGCCGCCCGTCATGGGCGGAAAGAAGGCGATCTCGCGCGCCCCTGCCAGCGGAGCGTCCGGCTTCACGTGAACCTGATCGAGGGCGGCGCGGATCACCGTGCGGTTCTCGAAGGCATGGGCATAGGCCTCGCCGCGGCTGATCAGGTGGTCGATCAGATCGGCAACCGTGACGACCCCGGCCGGCAGCGCGATCTCTTCGGACGAGGTGCCGACCCGCTCGCGCACCCAGGCGAAATAGAGCACCTTCACGACTCGTCCTCCTCGATCAGGTGGCCGGCCCCGGCGCGGAAATAGTCGTAGCCGGTGTAGAGGGTGAGGATGGCGGCGCACCAGAGCAGCGCGATGCCGACCGGCGTCACCCCCGGCACGATCTGGTCGCCGGCGGGGCCCGCTATGAGGAAGCCGACGGCGACGAGCTGAACGGCCGTCTTCCATTTGGCGAGCCGCGTCACCGGCACCGAGACGCGCAGCTCCGCCAGGAACTCCCTGAGGCCCGAGACGAGGATCTCGCGCGCCAGGATCACCATGGCCGCCCACAGCGACCAGCCGAGGATGGTGCCGTCCGCCGCCAGCATCATCAGCACGATTCCCACCAGCAGCTTGTCGGCGATGGGGTCGAGCATGCGACCGATGGCGGAGTGCTGGGACCAGGCGCGGGCGAGGTAGCCATCGAAGTAATCGGTGATGGCGGCGACGATGAAGATGCCGAGGGCGACCCAGCGCAGCCAGATGCCGCCCTCGTAGATCACCTGGGCGAAGAGGCAGGCGGCCACCAGCGGCACGGCGAGCACGCGGCCGTAGGTGAGGAGGTTCGGGACGCTGTAGGTGCCGCCGCGGCGCGGGCGTTCGATCGGATCAGCCGAGCTCATCATCTTGTGATGGACGAGGGGGCCGGCCGGGTCAATGGAAACCCATGTCGCGGGCGGCCGCCTCTGGACAGAACGTCGTGAGCGGCTAGAACCGCCGCATGAAACCCGCCGAGATCGCCGCGACCTGCCTGAGCCGACCGTGGTTGTCGGGCGCCCTCGCGGTTGCGGCCGGCGCCACCGGCACCATCCTCGGCGCCTGGTTCTTCGAACTGGTGGTAGGCCTGCCGCCCTGCCCGCTCTGCCTCGAGCAGCGCGTGCCCTATTACGCCGTCATTCCCGCGGCCCTCGTCGTCGCCTTCATGGCCTGGAAGCGCTGGCCGGGTGCCGTCGTCCGCCTCGGCCTTCTTGTTCTCGCGGGCCTGATGATCTGGGGCGCGGGGCTCGGCGTCTATCATGCGGGCGCGGAATGGGGCTTCTGGCAGGGGCCGACCACATGCGCCCAGCCGACCGCCATCGCCCGCAGCCCCGCCGATCTCCTGCGCCAGCTGCAGACGGCAAAGCCGCTCGCCGATTGCACCGTGGCCGCCTGGCGCTTCCTCGGCCTGTCGCTCGCCGGCTGGAACGTCGTGGTTGCCTCGGCCCTAGCGCTGGTGGCGCTCGCTGCCGCCAGCCGGCCTCCGGAGGCTGTCCGCCCGGCGTGAGGGGCGCCGGGAGGCCGCGATCACTGGCCTACCATCTCCTTGCGCCGCGCTGCCCGGGGTCCGGGACGGCTCGGCTCCTCGTCATACCGCTGGATGACATAGGCCTCGCGGACCTCGGATGCCGTGAGCTCGAGGAGATAGGCCGCGACGTCCAGGCCCAGCCTTCTGGCCTTGTCGGTCGCCGCCTCCAGGTCCGCGGCGAGCCGACCGATCTCGTCCGATCGTTTCATGACAACCTCCTCACGCCGCCTGGCGTTGCATCCGTGTGCGCCGCGTCGCCTCGCGCGCGGCATAGCCGTAAATGACGTCCTGTGCCGTCCGGTGGCGCGCTTCGGCCTCCTCGTCCGGCACCGCCGCGATGAGGAAGGGCTCCGTGCCGCGCGCGTGGCGCAGATAGGCCTCGAGCGCGTCCAGGGCCTCCTCGGTCGTCGCGGCAGAGGCCGCGCGCAGTTCCTGCCCCTCGGCCAGGCGCAGCGCCTCGTGCGCCGCCAGTTCGAGCAGCATCTGCAGGAAGCGCGCCTGGCGCCTGCGCGCCAGCACCGCCGTCTGGACCACCAGCGTGGCGAGATAGTCGTCGGTCTCGGCAGACGGATAGGGTTTCAGGCCATGCATCGTTCCCTCCTCCTGTTTCACTCAGGCCATGGCGGCGTGCAGCGGGGTCGCGGCGATGCCGCGCCCGGCGAAGCCGTCGAGGACGTCGGGTGTGACGTCCATCACGCCGGCGATCACCGGCCCCCCGTCGATGTCGGTGATGGGCCCGAGCGGCGTCGGCCAGAAGCCCATTTCCAGGAACCGGGTGACCCAGACCGGGTGGCCCTCCCAGGTCATCTGCTCGATCCCGTTGGCGAGGCAATGCTCGACGACCGCGCGGGCCATCTCGCCGGAGCCGCGCGACCAGCTGCCGTCGCCGCGGTATTTCGGATCGATGGCTAGGCGCGTCCATTCCCAGATCTGGGGTCCCCGCGGGATGCCGCGGGGCGCGAGATGGGGATAGGCGTCGCTGAGGAGATGCGGCCATTGCGTCGGCAGGAGCCGCGTATAGACCCGCAGACTGTCTTCCTCGTCGAGAATGAGGAAGTGACGGGCCGTCTCCACGTCGAACTGGTCGATCTCGCGGCCGTCCGGCTTGCGAAGCCGCTCCCAGCCCAGTTCCTCGACGAATATCCGATGACGAAGCCGGAAGGCCTCGTCCATCAGGGATGCGTGACGGGCGATGTCGCGCCCTTCGATGACGAGAAGCCGCATGCCAACCCTCCCAAGGTGACCGAGGGGAAGGGTGGGTTTCGAGGGGCCTGTCTGTCACTGGCCCGATCGGACTATTGCGCTTTGTAACTGAGCGCCGCGAACCTCAGGGAATGATCTTCCGGCGCAGGCAGCGGGCGACGAGATGGGCGCGGGACGTGCAGCCGGTCCGCTCCAGGGCGCTGGCCAGATGGTTCTTCACCGTGTTCTCGGAGATGGCCAGGATCTGGCCGATCTCCCAGTTCGACTTGCCCTCTGCGGCCCAGCGGATGCATTCGACCTGCTGCGGCGTCAGGCCGAAGGCCCCCCCGCCGTCGCCCGGCAGCCTCGCTCGGCGGATGGCCTCGTAGCCGTAGAGGCTGATGAGGTGGAGCGAGCGCTGCTCGCGCCGCGACAGGGCGACCCGGTCGGCGCCGAAGGACACGCAGGCATCCAGCCCGCCGCCGGAATGGATGGGCACGCAATAGCCGTCCGCCAGGCCGAAATCGCCGGCCTCATCGAGGATGAGCGCCTGCTCGCGGCTGATCCCCGGCGTGCGCGTTTCGCTCCAGACGAAGGGCATGACCGAACTCATGACCTTCCGCATGGCCGGGTCGCTCTGGGCGTAGTTGCGGCTGTTGTAGCGATCCCACCAGCCCTGCGGCCAGTGATGGGCGAGCACCAGCGCCTCCAGGTTCTGGTGAGGCAGGGGCACGCCGGTGACGATGAGGGAGGAAAAGCCGAAATGGCGCATCACGCCGACGAGTTCGGTCATGACGTGATCCGGCTCGGTCCTTCCCTCCAGACGATCGATCACGTCGAACGCATAGCGGTCGACGTCCAGTACTCCGCCCGCCATTCCAGCCACCTCCCAAGGGCCACGACGGATTCAGCGTGCGAAACCTGCGGGACGCAATCTACGGATAATTACCGATGTAACGGGCATCTGGAGGGGCGCTGCCCCGTGGCCCGCGGGGCGGCATGCCATGGGAAGCCGGCGGCTTCGGCGCACCGCCTCATGGCAACCCATCCGCGGAACGGCAGCCCGAAGATCAGGGCTCCAGCTCGGTGTCCCAGTAGAGATAGTCCATCCAGCTCTGGTGCAGGTAGTTCGGCGGGAACAGCCGGCCGTTGGCGTGCAGGTCCTGCACGGTCGGGGCGAAGGGCATGCGGGCGAGGTGGAGGCCCGATTCCTTCAGCGTCTTCGAGCCCTTGCTGAGGTTGCAGGGCGAGCAGGCCGTCAGCACGTTGTCCCAGGTGGTCTGGCCGCCCTTGGAGCGGGGGATCAGGTGGTCGAAGGTGAGATCCTCGCCATGGCCGCAATACTGGCAGCGGAAACGGTCGCGCAGGAAGACGTTGAACCGTGTGAAGGCGGGATTGCGCGACGGCTTCACATAGGTCTTCAGCGACACCACGCTCGGCAGCCTCATCTCGAAGCTCGGCGAGTGGATCGCCTTCTCGTAGGTCGAGACGACGGTGACGCGGTCGAGGAAGACGGCCTTGATCGTATCCTGCCACGACCACAGCGACAGGGGATAGTAGCTCAGCGGGCGGTAGTCCGCGTTGAGCACCAGGGCCGGCCATGAACCAGGAGAAATGGCGGTCGAAACCGGCAGGTCCCCGGGCGATACGGCGACCGTCAAGATGAACTCCTTGCGATCGGGCGGCTCGGCGATTCGCGAGCCGCGAATTCAGGCACTGACCGATACTATGGGGATCGTGTCGCTCTTGTGAAGCCCAAAGGGCCCGTCATCACGCCGTCGTGGCAGGAACGGCCGCCCGGCCCTTCAGCGCGGCGTAATGGGCCCAGAGGAGGCGCGCCGCGGCGGCGCGATGGGGCCGCCAGCGTTCGGCAATGGCGATCATGGCCTTCGCATCCGGCCGCGCGGCGAGGCCGAGCGCGTCCTGCACCGCCGCCTGCAGGGCGATGTCGCCGGCCGGCCAGGCATCGCCGTGGCCGAGGCAGGTGAGGAGATAGACGTCGGCGGTCCAGGGCCCGATGCCCTTGACCCGCGTCAGCGCGGCATGGGCCGCCTCGGCCTCCATCGCCGTCAGCGCGTCGAGGTCCAGCGTGCCGTCGAGGACCGCCGCCGCCATCGCCCGCAGCGTGCGCGTCTTCGGCCGCGACTGGCCGCAGGCGCGGTAGTCCTCGTCGCTCGCAGCCGCCAGCCGCTCCGGGGTCACGGCGCCGAGCACCGACAGGGTCCGGGCCCAGATCGCCTGCGCCGCGAGCGTCGAGATCTGCTGGAATACGACGACATGAACGAGGCCCTCGAAGCCCGCCGGCCGCCGGCGGCGCGGCGGGATGCCGCGCTCGGCCTGCAGCCGGTCCCTGACCGGGCACTCAGCCGCG
>JAEZGJ010000291.1 GCA_023416965.1 Pseudomonadota bacterium
ATCCTGCTCGTCGAGGACGAGGAGGCGGTGCGCGCCTTCGCCTCGCGGGCGCTCGCCTCGCGCGGCTACACGGTGCTGGAGGCCGGTTCCGGCGTCGAGGCGCTGGAGGTCATGGCCGAGCACGGCGGCACGGTGGACCTCGTCGTCTCCGACGTGGTCATGCCCGAGATGAACGGGCCGACCCTGCTCGGCGAGCTGCGCAAGACCAATCCGGCCATCAAGGTGATCTTCGTCTCCGGCTATGCCGAGGAGGCCTTCAAGAACGACCTGCCGGAGGGGCAGGCCTTCGCCTTCCTGCCCAAGCCATTCTCGCTGAAGCAGCTCATCGAGGCGGTGAAGCAGCAGGCTAAAGGCTGACTGGCGCAGCCCGCGGGGCGGGACTAGGCTACCGTTCATGCCGGCCCCGTCCGTCCAGCCGCTGATCGCCCTCGACGCCGTGGTGCTCGACACGGAAACGACGGGACTCGATCCGGCCAAGGCTCGCATCGTCCAGATCGGCGCGATGGCGCTGCGGCAGGGGCGCCTGCTGCCGGAGGAGCGGTTCGAGCGGCTGGTCGATCCTGGCGTGCCGATCCCCGCCTCGGCGACCGCCATCCACCATATCGACGATGCGGCCTTGGCGGGCGCCGCGACGTTTCCCCACGCCTTCGAGGCCTTCGAGACGTTCCGCGCAGGCCGCATCCTGGTCGGGCACAATCTCGGCTTCGATCTCGCGATCATCCGGCGCGAATGCCGGCTGGCGGGACGCGCCTTCGAGCCGCCGCCCTCGCTCGACACGCGGCTGCTCGGCCAGATCTGCTTTCCGACGCTCGCCGGCTACACGCTCGAAATCCTCGCCGAGCGGACGGGGGTGACGCTGGACCGCGGCGGCCGCCACGACGCGGTGGGGGACGCCGAGAGCGCCGGAGCCATCTTCGTGGCGCTGCTGCCCTTCCTGAAGGAGAAGGGCGTGCGCACGGTCGCCGAGGCCAACGAGGCCTGCCGGCGGCTCACCGACGCCATGGAGGGCTTCGCCCGCGCCGGATGGGAAGAGCCGAAGGCCGTGACCGCGGGCGGGCAGGGGGCCCTGTCGCGCATCGATTCCTATCCGTTCCGCCACCGGGTCGCCGACCTGATGGGCCGGCCGCCGGCGGTGGCGCCGCCCGACATGACCCTGATGGACGCGGCGCGGCTGATGACGGAGCGCCGCATCTCCTCGCTCTTCGTGGCGGGGCCGGGCGCGCTGCGGGTCGATGCCGCCGGCATCGTCACCGAACGCGACGTGATGCGGGCGGTGGCGACGGGAGGCGCGGCGGCTCTGGAGAAGCCGGTGGACGCGATCGCCTCGCGGCCTCTCGCCCATGTCGGGGCGGAGGATTTCGTCTATCGCGCCATCGGTCGCATGGACCGGCTCAAGGTCCGCCACCTCGCCGTGTGCGACGCGGCGGGAGCGATCGTCGGGGCGCTGTCGGCCCGCGACCTCCTCAGAATGCGGGCGAGCGACGCGCTGGCGCTGGGCGACGCGATCGAGGCGGCCGAGGGCGCGCCGGCCATGGCCGCGGCCTTCGCCCGCATGCCGCTGGTGGCGCGGCAGCTCATCGAGGAGGAGGTTCCCGCCGTCCAGGTGGCCGCCGTCATCAGCCATGAGATCGGCGCCCTGACGGCGCGGGCGGCCCGCGAGGCCGAGGCGATGATGCTGGCGGAGGGCGCGGGCCCGCCGCCGGTCGCCTATGCGGTGCTGGTGCTCGGCTCCGTGGGGCGAGGGGAGAGCCTGCTCGCCGCCGATCAGGACAATGCCGTGGTGACGGAGGTCGCCGCCGATCGGGAAGCCGCCGACCGCTGGTTCGCCCGGTTCGGCGCGCATATGGCCGACATCCTCGACGCCGCGGGCGTCGTCTATTGCAAGGGCGGGGTGATGGCGCGCAATCCCGGCTTCCGCGGCTCCATCGAGGACTGGCGCGGCCGGATCGCCGACTGGATTGGCCGGACCCGGCCGGAGGACCTGCTCGCCGTCGACATCTTCTTCGACTTTCGCGCCGTCCACGGCGATGCGGCTCTGGCCGACGCGCTGTTCGACGAGGCCTATGCGGCGGCCCACCAGGCGCCGATGCTCGCCAAGCTGCTGGCCGAACAGATCGGCGCGCACCGGCCGCCGCTGACCCTGTTCGGCGGCTTCCGTCTCGCCGACGGGCGTGTCGACCTGAAGCTCGGCGGCCTCTTTCCCGTGGTGGCGGCGGCGCGCTGCCTGGCGCTGCGGCACGACATCCGCCTGCGCTCGACGCGGGAGCGGATCGCCGCGCTGCGCGAGAGGAAGATCGGCGCCGCCGAGGACCTGGAGCGCTGGCTCGATGCCCACGGCGTCATCCTGGACGCCATCCTGCGCCAGCAGGTCATCGACCTCGCGGCGGGGCGGCCCCCGGGCAGCCGGGTCGATCCCGCCATCCTCGGCAGGGCCGGGCAGGCGCGGCTGAAGACGGCGGTCGGCAACCTCGCCCATGTCGGCGCCACGGTGAAGGACCTGCTGTTCCAGGCCTGAGCGGCGTCAGCGGCAGTTGCGGGCGATGATCTCCCGCCAGTCGGCGATGGAGCCCTGCATCTGCGCGACGTTCTCGCCGCGATGGTGGCCGGTGGTGCAGCGGTGGAAGACGCAGGCGGCATCCGCCATCATCCGCACGTGGTCGTGGAAGACGCGGCACTGTTCGGACCTCGGCGCATTGCGAACGGCGGCGAGCCGCTCGGTCATCTGGCGCTGGCGGATTTCGGTGAGGGCGAGCTCGGCGGCACAGGCGTCGCCCTGGGGCCCGCCCGGGATGGGACGGCAGGCCCCCTGGGCCAGGGCGGGGCTCGCCAGAAAGAGCGCCGGCGCGAGGAGCGCCAGCGCTGGTCGACGGACAACGCGGGTCATGGAGGGACGGCGGCTCCGGATCAGCGGCAGCCGTGGGCGATGACGCCGCGCCACTCGGTGAGGGACTGGCGGAAGAAGCCGACCTTGGGGGCCCGCTCGGGGCCGGCGACGCAGCTCTCCACCGTATCGACGGCGCGGTTCAGCGAGACGAGGTGGCCGCGGATGGCGGGGCACTGGGCGCCCATGTCGGCCTCCTGCAGCCGCTCGACGGCGACGAGGCTGCGGTTGATCTCGGCCTCGGCGGCGGCAAGGCGCTCGCCGCAGGGGGCGGCCGCCTGCGGCATGGTGGCGAGGCCCGCCATCTGGACGGGAGCGGGAACGCCGCCGGCGCGGGCCGGCCAGGCGGTGACGACCATGGCGCAGAAGGCGATGGCGGTGGCCGCGACCAGCGAGGAGGCGATCAGGGCGAGCGAGTGGGCGTCGGCGCTGGCGGCGCGGGTGGTGGCGACGGTGACGTGCGAGGTGCGCATGGCGATTCCCTCCGGTATGGCGGCACGAATGCACCGCGCCCGTTTCGTGGGGATTTCAGCCGCGGCCCGGCATGTTTCCGATCAGAAACAGCCGGTCCGCGACCCCTTCGCCGGCAACAACATGTCAGCCGAGGTTGAGTTCCTTGAAGAAGTCGTTGCCCTTGTCGTCGACGACGATGAAGGCGGGGAAGTCCTCGACCTCGATCCGCCAGATCGCCTCCATGCCGAGCTCGGGATATTCCAGCACCTCGACCTTCCTGATGCAGTCCTGGGCGAGGCGGGCGGCGGGGCCGCCGATGGAGCCGAGATAGAAGCCGCCATGCTTGGCGCAGGCCTCGCGCACCTCGCGGGAGCGGTTGCCCTTGGCGAGCATGACCATGGAGCCGCCGGCGGCCTGGAACTGGTCGACGAAGCCATCCATGCGGCCCGCCGTGGTGGGGCCGAAGGAGCCGGAGGCATAGCCCGCCGGGGTCTTGGCCGGGCCGGCGTAATAGACCGGATGGTTCTTGAAATAATCCGGCATGGGCTCGCCGCGGTCGAGCCGCTCGCGGATCTTGGCATGGGCGGCGTCGCGGGCGACGATCATCGGCCCGGTGAGGGATACGCGGGTCTTGATCGGGTGGCGCGACAGCGTCTCCAGGATCTCCGACATCGGCCGGGTGAGGTCGATCTTCACCACGCCGCCGCCGAGGCTCGCCTCGTCGACCTCCGGCAGATACTGGGCGGGATGGTGCTCCAGTTCCTCCAGGAAGACGCCGTCGCGGGTGATCTTGCCGAGCGCCTGGCGGTCGGCCGAGCAGGAGACGGCGATGGCGATGGGGAGCGAGGCGCCGTGGCGCGGCATGCGGATGACGCGGACATCGTGGCAGAAATACTTGCCGCCGAACTGCGCTCCGACCCCCATGGCCTGGGTGAGCTTGTGGATCTCGGCCTCCATGGCGGTGTCGCGGAAGGCATGGGCGAATTCCGACCCCTGGTGCGGCAGGCCGTCGAGATAGCGCGCCGAGGCGAGCTTGGCGGTCTTCATCGTGTGCTCGGCGGAGAGGCCGCCGATGACGATGGCGAGGTGATAGGGCGGGCAGGCGGCGGTGCCGAGCGTCAGGATCTTCTCGTGGAGGAACTTGATCATCCTGTCGTGGGTGAGGATGGAGGGCGGCGCCTGGAACAGGAAGCTCTTGTTGGCCGAGCCGCCGCCCTTGGCCATGAACAGGAACTTGTAGGCCTCTTCCCCCTCGGCATAGATCTCGATCTGCGCCGGCAGGTTGTTCGGGTGTTCCTCTCCTCGAACATGGAGATGGGGGCCACCTGCGAATAGCGCAGGTTCTTCTTGGCGTAGGCGTCGAGGACGCCCTGGCCGAGCGCCGCCTCGTCCTCGCCCTCGGTCCAGATCAGCCGGCCCTTCTTGCCCATGATGATGGCGGTGCCGGTATCCTGGCACATGGGCAGGACGCCGCCGGCGGCGATGTTGGCGTTCTTCAGCAGGTCATAGGCGACGAACTTGTCGTTCGAGGTCGCCTCGGGATCGTCGAGGATGCGGCGCAGCTGGGCGAGGTGGCCGGGACGCAGCAGGTGGTTGATGTCGATGAAGGCCTGCTCCGACAGGAGCCGGATGGCCTCGCGATCGACCACGACGACCTCGCGGCCGAGCACGGTCTCGACCCGCACGCCCTCCGAGGTCAGCTTGCGGTAGGGCGTCTCGTCCTTGGCCAGCGGGAAGAGGGAATAGGAGCCGGCGGCGAGCGGAGCGTTCATCGGGCAAGATCCGTCGATGGGGCCGGGACATGGGCCGGCCGGGGTGGGAGCCCTCCTTTAAGCCATCGCGGCGCCAGTTTGAAGGCGTTCCAGGGTAGGGGGCTGCTGCCAGATTATGGCAACAGGAGCAGCGGGAACAAAAAAAGAACTTGAAGACAGGAACAAACCGTGTACGGTCGATTTATCAGGGGTTTGGGCCGACAGGCCTTGCCAGCACAGGGGAGCTACCGCCATGAGTCAGGCCGCACTGCGACTCGTCGAAGGTTCATCCATGGACAAGACCAAGGCGCTGGACGCCGCTCTCTCCCAGATCGAGCGCGCCTTCGGCAAGGGCTCCATCATGCGGCTCGGCAAGAACGAGAAGCTTGTGGAAATCGAGGCGGTCTCCACCGGCTCGCTCGGGCTCGACATCGCGCTCGGCATCGGCGGCATGCCGCGCGGCCGCATCGTCGAGATCTACGGGCCGGAATCCTCCGGCAAGACGACGCTGGCGCTGCACACCAACGCCGAGGCGCAGAAGAAGGGCGGCGTCTGCGCCTTCATCGACGCCGAGCACGCGCTCGACCCGGTCTATGCCCGCAAGCTCGGCGTCAATCTCGACGACCTCCTCATCTCGCAGCCCGATGCCGGCGAGCAGGCGCTGGAGATCTGCGACACGCTGGTGCGCTCGGGCGCCATCGACGTGGTGGTGGTCGATTCGGTGGCGGCGCTGACCCCGCGGGCCGAGCTCGAAGGCGAGATGGGCGACAACCAGCCGGGCATGCAGGCCCGCCTGATGAGCCAGGCGCTGCGCAAGCTCACCGCCTCCATCTCCAAGTCGAAGACCATGGTGATCTTCATCAACCAGATCCGGATGAAGATCGGCGTCATGTACGGCTCGCCGGAGGTGACCACCGGCGGCAACGCCCTGAAGTTCTACGCCTCCATGCGCCTCGACATCCGCCGCATCGGCGCCATCAAGGACCGCGAGGAGGTGGTCGGCAACCAGACGCGCGTGAAGGTGGTGAAGAACAAGCTGGCGCCGCCCTTCAAGCAGGTCGAGTTCGACATCATGTACGGCGAGGGCGTCTCCAAGATGGGCGAGCTCATCGATCTCGGCGTCAAGGCCGGGGTCGTCGAGAAGTCCGGTGCCTGGTTCTCCTACGACAGCCAGCGGGTCGGCCAGGGCCGCGAGAACGCCAAGGCCTTCCTCAAGCAGAACCCGGACATGGCGGCGAAGATCGAGGCGGCGATCCGGCAGAATGCCGGGCTCATCGCCGAGAAGATCCTCGGCGAGGTCGAGCCGGACGGCGACGCCGACAGCCCGGACTGAGCGCGCGGCGCCGGTTCCCCCGATATCGCGAAGGCCGGGTCCGCCCGGCCTTTCGTGCGTTCCGGGGGGCGGAGCGGCTGGCCGCGGCGGCAGGCGGTCGGGATCGCCCCCGCGTGCCGGCGGAGACTCCAGGGGGCGCGGGACGGGGGCCCCGCATCAGCCGGGAGGAGAAGCCTTCCGAAACCGGTTCCATCGGGCCAAAAATGTTCTAGAACAGCCGCCACCTCATTTCAGGCCGTGCTCGTCCCGGGCCCGGCCGCAACCTCGCAAGTTCGGGCCATGACCGGCGTCAACCAGATCCGCAAGACCTTCCTCGACTTCTTCGCCAGGAACGGCCACGCCGTGGTGGAGAGCTCGCCGCTCGTGCCGCGCAACGATCCGACGCTGATGTTCGCCAATTCCGGCATGGTGCAGTTCAAGAACGTCTTCACCGGCGTCGAGAAGCGGCCCTATTCGACGGCGACGACGGCGCAGAAATGCGTGCGCGCCGGCGGCAAGCACAACGACCTCGACAATGTCGGCTATACCGCCCGCCACCACACCTTCTTCGAGATGCTCGGCAATTTCTCGTTCGGCGACTATTTCAAGGAGCGCGCCATCGAGCTCGCCTGGACGCTGATCACGAAGGAATACGAGCTGCCGGTCTCACGCCTCCTCGTCACCGTCTTCTCCGAGGACCAGGAGGCCTACGACCTCTGGCGCAAGATCGCCGGCCTGCCGGACTCGAAGATCATCCGCATCCCGACCTCCGACAATTTCTGGCGGATGGGCGATACCGGCCCCTGCGGCCCCTGTTCGGAGATCTTCTACGACCACGGCGACAAGATCTGGGGTGGCCCGCCCGGCTCGGCCGAACAGGACGGCGACCGCTTCATCGAGATCTGGAACCTCGTCTTCATGCAGTACGAGGAGCAGGCCGGCGGCATCCGCACCGACCTGCCGCGGCCCTCCATCGACACCGGCATGGGCCTCGAGCGCATTTCCGCCGTGCTCCAGGGCACCCACGACAATTACGAGATCGACCTCATGCGCGCCCTGATCGGCGCCTCGGCGGTGGAGACCGGGGTCGAGCCGGACGGTGCCCACAAGGTCTCGCACCGGGTCATCGCCGACCATCTGCGCGCCGCCTCCTTCCTCGTCGCCGACGGCGTGCTGCCGTCCAACGAGGGCCGCGGCTACGTGGTCCGCCGCATCATGCGCCGCGCCATGCGCCACGCCTCCCTGCTCGGCGCCAAGGAACCGCTGATGCACAAGCTGGTGCCGACCCTGGTGCGGGAGATGGGCCAGGCCTATCCCGAACTCGTCCGCGCCGAGGGCCTCATCGCCGAGACGCTGCGGCTCGAGGAGACCCGCTTCCGCAAGACGCTGGAGCGGGGCCTGTCCATCCTGGACACCGAATCCGCCGGGCTCGGGGAGGGCGCCACCTTCTCCGGCGAGACCGCCTTCACGCTCTATGACACCTATGGCTTCCCGCTCGACCTGACACAGGACGCGCTGCGCCCGCGCGGCATCGCGGTGGACACGGCCGGCTTCGAGGCGGCGATGCAGCTGCAGAAGCAGAAGGCGCGCGCCGCCTGGGCGGGCTCTGGCGAGGCGGCCACCGACACGGTCTGGTTCGCGGTCAAGGAAAAGACCGGCGCCACCGAATTCCTCGGCTACGACACGGAGACGGCCGAGGGCCAGGTGCTGGCGATCCTGAAGGAAGGTGCCGAGGTCGCGGCCCTCGCGGCCGGCGAGAGCGGCCTCGTCGTCGTCAACCAGACGCCGTTCTATGGCGAATCCGGTGGCCAGCAGGGCGATCGGGGCGTGATGAGCGGGGAGGGCGCCCGGGCCGCCGTCACCGACACGCAGAAGAAGCTCGGCGATCTCTTCGTCCACGCCGTCACGGTGTCGGAGGGGCGGCTTTCCGTCGGCCAGGCGGTGCAGCTCGACGTCGACCACGCCCGCCGCGCCGCCATCCGCGCCAACCATTCGGCCACCCATCTCCTGCACGAGGCGCTGCGCCAGGTGCTCGGCGACCACGTGGCGCAGAAGGGCTCGCTCGTCGCCCCCGAGCGCCTG
>JAEZGJ010000008.1 GCA_023416965.1 Pseudomonadota bacterium
GGCCCAGGCGGCAGCCCCGGCCACCCAGCCCGACGGGCGCAACTTCTTCGAGCGCATCTTCGGCCAGCGCCGCGAGGCTGACGGCCCGCAGCTCGCCTATGCGCCGTCCAGCGGCGGCGCGGTGGACGGCAGCGCCGGCACGGGCGGTGGCTTCGGCGGCAGCCTTGGCCTGAGCTTCCCCGGCATGGCGGCGCCGAAGCCGCCCGTGGGCCTCGCCATCTACGACATCGGCTCGCGCATGGTGTACCTGCCCAACGGCGAGCGGCTGGAGGCGCAGTCCGGTCTCGGCGAGATGCGCAACGACCCGCGCTATGCCCATGTGCGCATGCGCGGCCCCACCCCGCCCCACACCTATGACCTCACCGAGCGCGAGGCGCTGTTCCACGGCGTTCGCGCCATCCGCCTCAATCCGGTGGGCGGATCGCAGGCGATCCACGGCCGCGCGGGTCTGCTCGCCCACACCTACCTGCTCGGCCCCAACGGCGATTCCAACGGCTGCATCTCGATCAAGGACTACAACCGCTTCCTGCAGGCCTTCCTGCGCGGCGAGATCCGCCGGCTGATCGTCGTGCGCACGCGCGCCGAGGCGGTGGCGGCGGTGGCGCGGGCCAATCTCCAGGTGTCCCAGCGCTGAGGCCGTGGCCAGCGGTCACATTCATGTGACAAGGCTGGACGACCCGTTCCTTTCGGCAATCTAATCGCCTGCGCATGACGGCTGCCATGGCCCGCGTGCGTCCTGCTGCCGGAGGAACCCCATGACCACGATCGACCGCCGCACCGCCCTCGCCGCGGGCGCTGCTACGCTTGCCGCCCCCGCCTTCCTGACCGGCGCCACGACGCCGCTCTTCGCCCAGGCCGCGGCCGCCGCCGCCCAGGCGCCCGGCTTCTACAAGTACAAGGTCGGCGACATCACCGTCACCGCCATCAATGACGGCTTCTTCGCCCGCCCGGTCGAAGGCTTCATCCGCAATGCCGAGCTGCCCGCCGTCCAGGCAGCGCTGGGCGCGGCCTTCCTGCCGACCAATGCGGTGCCGATCCCCTTCAACACGCTGGTGGTGGAGACCGGCGGCCGCCTCGTCCTGCTCGACACCGGCAACGGCAATGTCGGCGCGCCGACCTCGGGCACCTGGATGGCGAACTTCAAGGCCGCCGGCTTCGACCCGGCCAACGTCAATTCGGTGGTGATCAGCCATTTCCACGGCGACCACATCAACGGCATCCGGCTGCGCGACGGCAGCGCAGTCTTCCCCAACGCGGAGATCTCCGTGCCGGCGCCGGAATGGGCCTTCTGGATGTCGGACGAGCGCATGAACGCCGCGCCGGAGGCCATGCGCGGCGCCTTCCAGAACGTGCGCCGCGTCTTCGGTCCGGTGGCCGCCAACGTGAAGCGCTTCGAGCCCGGCGCGGAGGTCGCCCCCGGCATCACCTCCATGGCGGCCTTCGGCCATTCGCCGGGCCACACCGTCTTCGTCGTCTCCTCGGGCAATGCCAAGCTCACCTATATGGCGGACGTCACCAACCATCCCGCGCTCTTCGTGCGCAATCCCGACTGGTCGGCGATCTTCGACATGGACGCCGACGCCGCCCGGGCGACCCGCCGCAAGCTGCTCGACATGGCGGCCAGCGAGAAGACGCGCGTGCACTTCTACCACGCGCCCTTCCCCTCCAACGGCTTCATCGCCAAGGAGGGCAACGGCTACCAGCTCGTCCCGGCGCAGTGGACCCCGGCGATCTGAGCTGAAGCCACCACACCGCCCGCCAGTCACGGCGGGCTTCCACACCCACCCGCCGGGCGTTCCTTGACAGGGCGCCCGGCGACGGCGCATTCATGGGGCCTCGCGACGGCGGCCGCCCATCACCGGGACGGCCACGGGAATGCGGTGCGCGGCGGGCGACACAAGCCCTCCGCAAAGCCGCAGCTGCCCCCGCAACTGTAAGCGGCGAGCCCTTCCCCAGATGCCACTGAGGCCGACAAGGCCCCGGGAAGGCGGGACCGGGCGACGACCCGCAAGCCAGGAGACCGGCCGCCGCGACGTCACTGTCCGTGCGTGCGGGATGGCGCGCTCGGGAGCGGTTCGTTCCGCTTGATCCGTGACACCGAATGTCGCGGATCCATGCTCTCGCGCGGCGAGGCACTCCGCGACCCCGTGTGGTCCCGAGCGGAGTTCCGCCATGCCGTCCCCATCTGCCGCCTTCCGCCTTCAACGCCGTCTTCGCGCTGCCCTCCTCGCCTCGGTGGCGCTGGCGGCGACGCCCGCCCTCGCCCAGCAGCCGCCGGCCCAGCTGCCTGAAATCACCGTCTTCGGCGCCAGCAACGTGCCGCTCGAGGCGCCGCGCGTCGGCGCCTCGGTCACGGTGGTCACGGCCGAGGACATCGCCAACCAGGGCGCGGCCTCGGTTCCCGACGTGCTGCGCCTCGTTCCGGGCGTCGCCGTCAACCAGTCCGGCGGCCGCGGCGGTCTCACGCAGACCCGCGTGCGCGGCGCCGAATCCAACCAGGTTCTCGTCGTCGTCGACGGCATTCCCATCAACGACGTCAATTCCGGCGATGCCGACCTCGCCAACGTGCCGGTCGACAACATCGCCCGCATCGAGGTGATCCGCGGCCCGCAATCCGGCATCTGGGGCCCGAACGCCCAGGCGGGTGTCATCCTCATCACGACCAAGTCCGGCCGGGGCCTCGCCAGGCCCGAGGTCTCGGCGCGGATCGAGGGCGGCTCCTTCGGCACGGTTCAGGGCTCGGCGCTGGTGCGCGGCGCCCAGGGGCCTTTCTACGGCTCGCTGTCGGTCTCGGGCCTGAGGTCCGGCGGTTTCGTCGTGGCCCCGGGCACGACCCGTCCCAACGGCTCGGACATGGGCGCCTTCACCGCCAAGATCGGCGCCGACCTCACCGACTGGTTCAACGTCGAGGGTGTCGTCCGCATGGTCAGCCGCGGCGGGTTCTACAACCCTGGCAACACCGCGTTCGGGCCCGGGTTCGTGCCCGATCCCGCCTACGGCTTTCTCTCGGACGGCAGCGGCCGCAACACCGCCAACGACCTGCAGGGCCGCTTCGTCGCCAACCTCAAGCTGCTCGACGGCGCCTGGACGCACCGCTTCTCGGCCGATGCCTCGCAGCAGTCCACCAATGCCCGCGACAGCTATGTCTCGGCTTTCGGTTTCCTGGAGAGCCAGGGCTTCTGGTCGCGCACCCAGCGCACCCGCGCCGACTACCGCACCGCCTATACGTTCGAGACGCCGGGCCTCCTCGGCGCCCGCCACACCATCGTCGGCGGCGCCGACATGAGCCGCGAGCATTTCCGCTACTACTACGAGAGCGACGGCTTCTTCGGGCCCTATGTCAACGACAGCTACGCCGCCGCCGGCCGCTCCCGCGAGCGCAAGGGCCTCTACGGCGAATATCTCGTCGCCCTGCCGACGGGCCTCTCGGTCTCGGCAGCGCTCCGGCAGGACTGGAACTCCACCTTCCGCAACGCCCTGACCTGGCGGCTGACCGGCGCACAGACATTCTCGTCCGGCACGCGGCTGCACGCCTCGGTCGGCAAGGGCGTCACCAACCCCACCTTCTTCGAGCTTTTCGGCTTCCTCGCCAACTTCACCGGCAACCCGACTCTCAGGCCCGAACATTCCATCGGGTGGGATGCCGGCATCGAGCAGCGCTGGCTCGGCGGGCGCCTCGTCACCGACGTGACCTATTTCCGCGCCAGCGTGCGCGACGCCATCGTCCAGTCCGGCGGCACCGCCATCAACCTGCCCTTCGAGACCACCCGTCAGGGCGTCGAGGTCTCGGTGACGGCGCGGCCGGTGGACTGGCTGTCGATCACCGGTTCCTACACCTATACGGACAGCCGTTCGGCGGAGCTGGTCGGCCTCACCTATGTGGCCAAGGAGGCGCTGCGCCGGCCGCGCCATGCGGCGAGCCTCTCGGCGGTGGCGACCCTGCCCGACGACAAGACGAAGATCACCCTCACCCTCGCCCACAACGGCAACATGCGGGATTCCTTCTTCGGGCCCTTCGGCACGACCGATGTGCGCCTCGGCGCCTATACGCTGGTCGGCGCGCAGATCTCCCACGACCTGACCAGGGCCGCGACCGTCTATGTCCGCGGCGAGAACGTCTTCGGCCAGCGCTACCAGGAGGTCTATGGCTACCAGGGGCCGGGAGCAGCTGTTTATGCCGGCATGCGGGTGAAGCTCGGCGGCGAATAGGGCTTTTCAACCGTTTCGCATCGCAGCCTTGCCGCGCCCCCCGCGACAGGGGCGCGGCGTTAGGCCCGTATCCGGGGCTTCAAGAGCGGGGCGCA
>JAEZGJ010000056.1 GCA_023416965.1 Pseudomonadota bacterium
CACCACGCCCGGCGAGGGCGAGGGCGGCAACACCATCAACATCATCGACGGCATGTCGGGCGCCGCCCGCGCCGTCCGCGTCGCCCCGGCGACGCCGGAGGCCTCCGCGGGCCTCGACCCGCGTCTCGGCGAACGCACGCCCCTCGGCGTCCTGCCGCGCGTCGCCCCCGACGGCTCCAAGCCGCGGGACGTCTATGCCCGCACCTTCCGCCTGCCTGCCGGCGCCGATGCCAATGCCCCACGCATCGCCGTCCTCATCGGCGGGCTCGGCATCAGCCAGCAGAGCACGACGGAGGCGATGGCGAAGCTGCCCGGCGCCGTCTCCTTCGCCTTTGCCCCCTATGCCAGCGACCTCGAGCGCATCGTCGCCAAGGCCCGCGCCGAAGGCCACGAGGCCTTCCTGCAGATTCCCATGGAGCCGATGGACTATCCCGACAACGATCCCGGCCCGAAGACCCTGCTGACCACGCTCTCCGCCGAGCGCAACACCGAACGCCTGCACTGGGCGATGGCGCGCTTCCAGGGCTATGCCGGTCTCGTCAACTACATGGGTGCCAAGTTCACCGCCTCGGAAAGCGCCGTCGCGCCGATCCTCCGCGAGGTCAACCGCCGCGGCCTGATGATGGTCGACGACGGCACCAGCGCCCGCAGCCTCATCCCGCAGATTGCCACCACTTTGCAGCAGCCGGTGGTGCGCGGCGACATCCACCTCGACCGCGTGCCGACCCCGACCGAGGTCGATGCCCAGCTCGCCCGGCTGGAGTCGAGGGCCCGCGAGCGCGGCTTCGCCCTCGGCGTCGGCTCGGCCCTGCCGGTGACCATCGACCGCGTCGCCCGCTGGGCGCGCGCCCTGGAGAGCCGCGGCTTCGTGCTGGTCCCGGTATCCAACGGAGTCGCGCGGCGCCAGCCGTCCGGCTAGTCTGGCCCCCTCGCCCCGGATCCGCCCCATGCCCCGCTTCGAAGACCTGCCCTACCGGCCCTGCGTCGGCGTCGCCCTGTTCAACCGCCAGGGCCTCGTCTTCGTCGGCCGCCGCAAGGGCCCGGCCCCCGAACATGTCGACGCCGTCCATGCCTGGCAGATGCCGCAGGGCGGCATCGACCCCGGCGAGGACCCGCTCGTCACCGCGCGGCGAGAGCTCTACGAGGAGACCAACATCCGATCCGTCTCCCTCCTCGCCGAGGCGCCCGAATGGTTCGCCTACGACCTGCCGCCGGACGTCGCCGGCCAGGCGTGGAAAGGCAGGTACCGCGGCCAGACGCAGAAATGGTTCGCCTTCCGCTTCGAGGGCGAGGAGAGCGAGATCGACGTCGCCCATCCCGGCGGCGGCCACAAGCCGGAATTCGACGCCTGGCGCTGGGAGGCTCTGGCCGCGACGCCGGCATTGATCATCCCGTTCAAGCGCGGCGTCTACCACAAGGTCGTGGAAGCCTTCGCCCCCTTCGCCCATCCGCTCTGACGCCCGGGCATCCGCACTCTTCCGCATCGCACAATCCGCAGGACGGCGTAGCCTCGGCAGCTTCCCTCACCTCGGAGGCCGCCATGTCCGATCGCTTCACCCTCGACCGCCGGGCCGCCATCGCCGGCGCCACCCTGTTCACCGCTGCGGCCGCCACCGGCGCCGCGGCCCAGGGCCGGCCGACCATCGACGCGCAGACCGCGCTGATCGTCGTCGACGTGCAGAACGACTTCTGCCCCGGCGGCCGCCTCGCCGTGCCGAAGGGCGACGAGGTCGTCGCCGTCTGCAACGCCATCGGCAGGCGCTTTCAAAACGTCGTCTTCACCCAGGACTGGCACCCGGAGGGTCACTCCTCCTTCGCCTCCAGCCATGCCGGCAAGAAGCCCTTCGACGTGGTGCAGATGCCCTATGGCCCGCAGGTGCTCTGGCCCGACCACTGCACCTGGGATTCCGCCGGCGCCGAATTCCACGAGGCGCTCGACCTTCCCCATGCCCAGACCATCGTCCGCAAGGGCTACCGCAAGGAGGTCGACAGCTATTCCGGCTTCCTCGAGGCCGACCGCAGGACCCCCACCGGCCTCGGCGGCTATCTGAAGGAGCGCGGCGTCGGCCGCGCCGTGGTGGTCGGCCTCGCCACCGATTTCTGCGTCAACTGGACGGCCCAGGACGCCGCAAAGGCGGGGCTGGAGACCTTCGTGGTGGAGGAGGCCTGCCGCGCCATCGACCTCGGCGGATCGCTCGACAAGGCCTGGGCCGACATGGCCGCGCTGGGGGTGAAGCGGATCAAGGTGGCGGATCTCGGCTGAGGCCGGACGATGTCGCGATAGGATTTTTGTCCTTGACGAGCGTTGCGCTCCGTGGTAGGTGTTCAGGCAAGTTGCGGTTCTGCGCCCACGGGTCCGCGGCATCCGAGAAGTGCGGCCTTCGAGGCTCGCCGCCGGACGAGGCTGACGCATCGCCGGGGGCTCGCACCTCAGGATGAGGAAGGTGGTGACCTGCAGATTCCAGCACGGTTGCTACGGCTCTCCCATCGACCAGCAGATGCCAGTCTCGACCACCCTCATCCTGCGGTGCTCGCGGCAGCGAGCCTCGAAGGACGCACTTCGCTGATGCAGGGCGCCCGCCAGGGTTGGACGAACAGCCGACGACACCTCACCGCTCCTGCCACACCCGGGAAAGCAAAAAGGCCGCCCGGAGGCGGCCTTCACTGTCAGCCCGGTGTGCTGGGGCTCAGTGCGTGGTGGCGATGGTGCCGAGCGCCGCCCTGACGCCCTGGAGCTGGTCGAGCCGCTCCGAGGCCCTGATGCGCAGCGCATCGTCCTTGGCGTCGGCGAGATCCTCCTGGGCCTCGCGGATCTCCCGGTCGATCTGCTCGACCTGGAGGTCCTCGACGGGCGTGGCGCGCTCGGCGAGCACGGTGAGGCCGCCGGACGAGACCTCGGCGAAGCCACCGCGGACATAGAGCCGCTTCGGCTGGCCGCCGCCGTGGATGGTCAGGATGCCCGGGCGCAGCGTCGAGACGAAGGGCGCGTGACCGGCGAGAACGCCGAAGTCACCCTCCGAGCCCGGCACCACCACCTGCTCGACGGCGCCGGAGAAGAGCTGCCGCTCGGGCGAGACGAGTTCGAAATGGAAGGTCGCCATGTCGTGCGATCCCCTCTGTCAGGCCGGTCAGGCCGCCTCGGCAGCGAGCTTGCGGCCCTTCTCGACGGCTTCCTCGATGGTGCCGACCATGTAGAAGGCGGCCTCGGGGAGGTGGTCGTACTTGCCGTCGACCAGGTCGCCGAAGCCCTTCACGGTGTCCTTCAGGTCGACGAACTTGCCCGGCGCGCCGGTGAAGACTTCGGCCACGTGGAAGGGCTGCGACAGGAAGCGCTCGACCTTGCGGGCGCGGGCCACCGTCAGCTTGTCCTCTTCCGACAGCTCGTCCATGCCGAGGATGGCGATGATGTCCTGGAGCGACTTGTAGCGCTGCAGGGTCTGCTGGACCTTGCGGGCCACCGCATAGTGCTCCTCGCCGATGACGCGGGGATCCAGCATGCGCGAGGTCGAGTCCAGCGGGTCCACCGCCGGGTAGATGCCCTTCTCGGCGATCGAGCGGTTGAGAACGGTCGTCGCGTCGAGGTGGGCGAAGGACGTGGCGGGCGCCGGGTCGGTGAGGTCGTCCGCCGGCACGTAGATCGCCTGCACCGAGGTGATCGAGCCCTTCTGGGTGGTAGTGATGCGCTCCTGAAGGGCGCCCATGTCGGTGGCGAGCGTCGGCTGGTAGCCCACCGCCGAGGGGATGCGGCCGAGAAGCGCCGACACCTCGGAGCCCGCCTGGGTGAAGCGGAAGATGTTGTCGACGAAGAACAGCACGTCCTGGCCCTGGTCGCGGAAGTACTCAGCGACGGTCAGACCGGTCAGAGCAACACGAGCGCGGGCACCCGGGGGCTCGTTCATCTGGCCGTAAACCAGCGCGGCCTTTGAGCCTTCGCCGCCGCCCTGCTTGTTCACGCCGGACTCGATGAACTCGTGATAGAGGTCGTTGCCCTCGCGGGTGCGCTCGCCGACGCCGGCGAACACCGAGTAGCCGCCGTGGGCCTTGGCGACGTTGTTGATCAGCTCCTGGATGAGCACGGTCTTGCCG
>JAEZGJ010000059.1 GCA_023416965.1 Pseudomonadota bacterium
CCCCCGCGCCGCGTGCGAGCGCGCGTCCAGAGCGCTCGGAGCGCCCGGAACGTCCCGCCCGCGCCGAAGCGGCCCCTGCCCCCGTCCGCGACCGGGCTCCCTCCCGCGCTGCCGCTGCGGAGGAAGCCGACATGTCGCACCTGCCGCAGTTTCTCCTGCGCCCGGTGACCTA
The DNA here is from genome assembly GCA_023416965.1 of Pseudomonadota bacterium. Taxonomy (GTDB): domain Bacteria; phylum Pseudomonadota; class Alphaproteobacteria; order Rhizobiales; family Phreatobacteraceae; genus Phreatobacter. The sequence goes on from JAEZGJ010000059.1 coordinate 173, forward strand.
TCGCGGAAAATGACGTTACGTAAGGTCTGATTTTTACCCGCGATAAAGCATTCCCGGGCTAGCCTCGGCAGCAAGGGGGAGCGCGCACAGCGCCGTTCCCTCTTTCCCCAGGACAGGGCCGCCCGATGCACAACCGCGACGACATAGAGCGCAGCTACAGCTTCGGTGAGCTCGCATTCTCCCAGATCAAGGGTCGCAGCCTCGCCGCGGTGCCGCGCAACTATGAGATCTGGTACTGCTATGCTTCCGGTTACCACGCGGAGCTGTCGGACGCCGTGAACCTCGTCCTGTCCGAGAAGGGCAGCATTACGCAGGAACAGCTCGACACGATCTACGAGAACTTCCTCTCCCAGAGCCGGATGGGCGAGAAGATCGACGTCGTCGGCAACCGGGTCATGGACGAGATCGAGCACGTCATGACCATGATCGATTCGGCCGCTGGCCAGGCGAGCGCCTATGGCAACGACCTCGCCGGCGCCACCGCGCGGCTGGCCTCCGTCGGCTCGCCGGAGGGCGTGCGCACGATTATAGAGACCCTGATCCGCTCGACCCGCGAGATCGAGGCCAACAACAAGGCGCTGGAGCAGCGACTGAAGGCCTCCCGCAGCGAGATCAAGCTGCTGCAGGACAATCTCGACGCGGTCCGCACGGAATCCCTCACCGACCCCCTCACCTCGCTCGGCAACCGCAAGTACTACGACCAGTCCATCGCCAAGGCCGTGGCGCTCGCCAACAAGGCGGAGACGCCGCTGAGCCTGCTGGTCAGCGACATCGACCATTTCAAGAAGTTCAACGACACGTTCGGCCACCTGACCGGCGACCAGGTGCTGCGCCTCGTCGCCCTCTCGGTGAAGCAGAACGTCAAGGGCCAGGATCTCGCCTGCCGCTACGGTGGCGAGGAATTCGCCATCATCCTGCCCGACACCACCCTGCGAGCCGCGGTCACCGTCGCCGAGCACATCCGCCGCTCTGTCATGACCAAGGAGCTGATCAAACGCTCGACCAGCGAAAATCTCGGCCGCATCACCATTTCGCTCGGCGTCGCCGCCTTCCGCCCCGGCGACACCGCGGCGAGCCTCTACGAGCGCGCCGACCGCTGCCTCTATGCCGCCAAGCGCAACGGCCGCAACCGCGTGGTCTGCGAAACCGACCCGGAAGCCGAGCTCAAGGTCGCCTGACGCCCCTGCCCGTCTTGACCGGCGCCCGCAGGGCCGCCTGCCAGGCGAGCCCCGCCCAGTGCCGCAGCTCACCCTCGTCGTCGAAGCAGGAATCCGGCATCCGCCGGTAGCTGCCGACGCTGCGCGGGCCGTCCTTCGTCGGATAGACGAAGACGGCGAGCCCGGCCGCGTCGAAGGCGGCGGCGGTCTCGTCATCGGTCTTGAGGAAGATGCCTTCGGTGAGGGCCCAGGCGAAGACGCGCCCGTCACGATAGACGCCGTGGCCGGAGAACATGCGCCTGACGGTGACGCGCGCGAAGGGGGCGAACAGATCCACGAGGAAGTCGGGATCGAAGGCCGCCACGGTCAGGCGGCGCCGAGCGCCTCGGGCCGGGCCGGGGTCAGCGCGATCGATTCGCCGCAGCCGCAGGCCGAGGTCTGGTTGGGGTTGTTGAAGACGAATTTCGCCGACAGCTTGTCGGTGACGTAGTCCATCTCCGTGCCGAGGAGGTAGAGCACCGCCTTGGCGTCGATGAAGACCCGCACGCCGCGATCCTCGACGATCTCGTCGAACTTCGCCGGGGCTTCGACGAATTCCATCGTGTATTCCATGCCGGCGCAGCCGCCCTTGGTCACTCCGACGCGCAGGCCGGCACTGTCGTGGCCGGAGGCCTCGACGAGTTCCCTGACGCGGTCGGCGGCCGCCTGGGTCAGGCGCATGGCCTGCATCTTGGGCAAAGGCATTTCGGTCTCCGAAGGCACCCGGATTCAAGGTCCGGCGTTCAAAGCGCTCCCGTCAATATAGAGAGTGCCCGGCCCGAGTTAAATCCCTGTTGCCGGGGGCGCGATCACCACATGTTGAGGGCGACGCGCGCCTCGTCCGACATGCGGCTCTGGTCCCAGGGGGGATCGAAGGTGATGGTCACCTTGGCTTCCGACACGCCGGGCACGCTGGCGACCGCATTCTCTACCATACCCGGAAGTTCCGCCGCCGCCGGGCAGGACGGCGAGGTCAGGGTCATGTCGATGGAGACCTTGCGGGAATCGTCGATGTCGACGCGATAGATCAGGCCGAGCTCGTAGATGTCGGAGGGGATCTCCGGGTCGTAGACCGACTTCATGGCGGCGACGATGTCGTCGGTCAGGCGGTCCAGCTCTTCCGGAGGGATGGCGGCGGTGTCACCACCGACGGTGGTGTTGAGGGGGGTCTGGGACTCGTCCATCGGGTTCAAGGTCCGTGGGTCTGAGGCTGGCGGGAACGGCTCAGCCGAAGAGAGATTGGGCCTTGAGGAGGGCATCCGCAAGGCGGTCCACCTCCTCGGCCGTGTTGTAGAGGCCGAAAGAGGCGCGGCAGGTCGATGTCACGCCATATCGCTGAAGCAGCGGCTGGGCGCAATGGGTGCCGGCGCGCACCGCCACCCCGTAGCGGTCGATGACGGTGGCGACGTCGTGGGCATGGGCCCCCTTCATCTCGAAGGAGACGATGGCGCCCTTGTCGCGCGCCGTGCCGAAGATGCGCAGCGAATTGATGGCGCCGAGCCGCTCGTGGGCGTAGCGCACCAGGCTGTCCTCGTGGGCGCGGATGGCCGGACGGCCGATGGCACGCATGTAGTCCAGCGCGGCTCCGAGGCCGATGGCCTGGACGATGGCGGGCGTGCCGGCCTCGAAACGGTGCGGCGGGTCGTTGTAGGTGACCCCCTCGGTGGTGACGACCGAGATCATCTCGCCGCCGCCATTGTAGGGCGGCATCCGCTCCAGCAGCTCCTTCTTGCCGTAGAGCACGCCGATCCCGGTCGGCCCGTAAACCTTGTGGCCGGTGAAGACGTAGAAATCGGCGTCGAGGTCCTGGACGTCGACCTCCATGTGCACGGCGGCCTGCGACCCGTCGACCAGAACCGGGATGCCGCGATCATGCGCCATCCGGATGCAGTCCTTGATCGGCACGACGGTGCCGAGCGCGTTCGACATGTGGGTCAGCGCCACCATCTTGACCCGGGGCCCGAGCAGCTTCTCGAACTCCTCGACGAGGAAATTGCCCTCTTCGTCTATGGGCGCCCAGACGAGTTTCGCCCCCCGCCTCTCGCGGTGGAAGTGCCAGGGCACGATGTTGGAGTGGTGCTCCATGATCGACAGGACGATCTCGTCGCCCTCCCCGATCACCGTCCCGCCGAAGGAGGCGGCCACCAGGTTGATCGCCTCCGACGCGTTGCGGGTGAAGACGATCTGATCCACCGAAGGGGCGTTCAGGAAGGCGCGCACGCTCTCGCGCGCGCCCTCGTAGGCCTCCGTCGCGGCATTGGCGAGATAGTGCAGGCCGCGATGGACGTTGGCGTATTCGCTCTCGTAGGCGTGGCTGATGCGGTCGATCACGGCCCTCGGCTTCTGAGCCGAGGCGGCGTTGTCGAGATAGACGAGGTCCTTGCCGTAGGGCTTCAGCGCCAGGGCGGGGAAGTCCTTGCGGATCAGATCGACGTCGTAGCCGCCGTTCGCGACCGCCGGATGCTGGCCTGGCGCTGTCATGGCCTCAGGTCCTCGCCCGCATCCACTCGGTCACGGAGGCCAGCATGGCCTCGCGCAGTTCCTCGACCACCGCCAGCGGCCCGCCGCCGAAATCCTCGATGGCCTCACGCGCGAAAGCCTCCACCAGCAGCGCCTCGGCCTCCTTGTGGGGGATGCCGCGTGCCTTCAGGTAGAACATCAGATCCTCGTCCAGCTCGCCGCAGGTGCAGCCGTGGGCACAGGCGACGTCGTCGGCGAAGATCTCCAGCTCCGGCTTGTTGTCCATGGAGGGACCTTCGGCCAGCATGATCGTCTGGCTCATCATCCGCCCGTCGGTCTTCTGCGCGATCGGCTGCACGATGATCTTGCCCTGGAAGACGCCGTGGGCCTCGCCATCAAGGATGTGCTTGAAGGTCTCGCGGCTCTGGCAATGCGGCACGGCATGGTCCGTCACCAGCGCGGTGTCGGCATGCTGGCGGCCCTTGATCATGGTGACGCCTCGCAGCGTCACGTCGGAATGCTCGCCGGAGAAGCGCACGAAGAGCTGGCTGCGCGACACCGCGGCGCCCGTGGTGAGCGTCAGCGAATCGAAATGCGCGTCAGCGCCGACATTGGCCTCCAGCGTCGACAGGTGCAGGGCCTGGTCGCCCTCGACCTGGCGGCGGCCGTGTTCCAGCGTCGCCCCGTCACGGACGACGACCTGCATCACGGCGTTTTTCTGGTAGTCGACGCCCGCCGGGCCGATATGGGTCTCGACGATGCCGGCAGAGGCCCCTGCCCCCACCACCACGACCACACGCGAGGTGACGAGCCGCGGCACGCCGTCCGACGTGATGGAGACGAGGTCGAGCGCGTGGCCGAGCTCGGTGCCCGGCGCCACCTCGATCAGCAGGCCGTCGGTGAGGAAGGCGTTGTTGAGCGCGAAGGCCGTGTTCGCCCGCGTTGCCGGCTGGCCGGCCAGCAGCGCCGCGACGTCCGGGCGACGCGCCATGGCCTCGGCGAGGCCGGAGACGGTGACGCCCTCGGGCAGCGGGCCGCCGTCGGCGAGATCGGGGGCATGGAAGCCGTCGACCAGCACGATGCGGCTGCCGCCGACGCGCGGCAGGCGGCCGACTGCGACCTTCGCCGCGAGCATCGCCGAGGCATCGGGAGCGCTGGCGAGCGGCCTGGCCTCGCGCATAAGGGCGCGCAGGTCGGTGTACTTCCAGTCTTCCACGCGCCGGTGCGGCAGGCCGCTCGCCTCGAAGCGCGAGAAGCCGTCGATGCGCAGGCCCTCGAGGGCGGCGCCCGCCGGGCCGGTGTCGCGCAGGGTGCCGAAGGCGCCGATCAGCGCCTGTTCGGCCGGGGTCCTGATGGGGGTGACAGCGTTCATGGCCATGCTCACGCGGCCTTGCCGACGATGTCGGCATAGCCCCTGGCCTCGAGCTCGAGCGCGAGGTCCGGGCCGCCGGTCTTGATGATGCGGCCGGCCGACAGGACGTGCACGACGTCCGGCTTGATGTAGTCGAGCAGGCGCTGGTAGTGCGTGATGACGACGAAGCCGCGGTCGGGCGAGCGCATGGCGTTGACGCCGTCGGCGACGATCTTCAGCGCGTCGATGTCGAGGCCGGAATCGGTCTCGTCGAGAATGGCGAGTTTGGGCTGCAGCAGCGCCATCTGCAGGATCTCGTTGCGCTTCTTCTCGCCGCCCGAGAAGCCGACATTGACCGAGCGCTTCAGCATCTCGGGAGAGATGCCCAGTTCCTTGGCCCGGCCGTTCACCAGCTTGATGAACTCCGGCGTCGCGATCTCGTCGAGGCCGTTCTTGCGGCGCTGGGCGTTGATGGCGGCCTTCAGGAAGGTCATCTGGCCGACGCCGGGGATCTCGATCGGATACTGGAAGGCGAGGAACAGGCCCTTGGCGGCGCGCTCGTCGGGATCGAGCTCGAGGATGTTCTCGCCGTCCAGCAGCGCCTCGCCGTCGGTGACCTCGTAGTCCTCGCGTCCGGCGAGAACATAGGACAGCGTCGACTTGCCGGAGCCGTTCGGGCCCATGATGGCGGCGACCTGGCCCTTCTCGACGGTGAGGTTCAGGCCGTTGAGGATCTGCTTGTCCTCGTCGGCGAGCTTGGCGGTCAGATTCTTGATTTCGAGCAGAGACATGGGGGTGGTCCTTGAGATCACGGGCGGGCCGCGGCGGCGCGGCGACGGTAGGCGCTGCGGGGCGGCCGGATCAGCCGACCGAGCCTTCCAGCGAGATGGCGATGAGCTTCTGGGCCTCCACCATGAACTCCATCGGGAGCTGCTGGAGGACGTCCTTGACGAAGCCGTTGACGATGAGCGCGATGGCCTCTTCCTGCGTCAGCCCGCGCTGCATGCAGTAGAACATCTGGTCCTCGGACACTTTCGACGTGGTCGCCTCGTGTTCGAAGACCGCCGAGGCCGTCTTGCTCTCGATATAGGGCACGGTATGCGCGCCGCAGGCATTGCCGATCAGCAGCGAGTCGCAATTGGTGAAGTTCTTGGCGTTGGTTGCCCGGCGATGGGCCGAGACGAGGCCGCGATAGGTGTTCTGCGAGCGCCCCGCCGAGATGCCCTTCGAGATGATGCGCGACCGGGTGTTCTTGCCCAGATGGATCATCTTGGTTCCGGAATCGACCTGCTGCGCCCCGTTCGACACGGCGATCGAGTAGAACTCGCCCTGGCTGTCGTCGCCGCGCAGGATGCAGCTCGGGTACTTCCAGGTGATCGCCGAGCCGGTCTCGACCTGCGTCCACGAGATCTTCGAGCGCGCGCCGCGGCAGTCGCCGCGCTTGGTGACGAAGTTGTAGATACCGCCCTTGCCCTCGGCATCGCCGGGGAACCAGTTCTGGACGGTGGAATATTTGATCTCCGCGTCGTCGAGCGCGATGAGTTCGACCACCGCCGCGTGGAGCTGGTTCTCGTCGCGCATCGGCGCCGTGCAGCCTTCGAGATAGCTCACATAGGAGCCCTTGTCGGCGATGATCAGCGTGCGCTCGAACTGGCCGGTCTTCTGCTCATTGATGCGGAAATAGGTCGACAACTCCATCGGGCAGCGCACGCCCGGCGGGATGTAGACGAAGGAGCCGTCGGAGAAGACGGCGGCGTTCAGCGTCGCGTAGAAGTTGTCCGTCGTCGGGACCACCGAGCCGATATACTGGCGCACCAGTTCCGGGTGCTCCTGCAGGGCTTCCGAGATCGAGCAGAAGATGACGCCCGACTTCTTCAGCTCCTCCTTGAAGGTGGTGACCACCGAGACGCTGTCGAAGACCGCGTCCACAGCGATGCGGTTCTCGGGCGCGACGCCGGCGAGAATCTCCTGCTCGCGCAGGGGGATGCCGAGCTTCTTGTAGGTCTCGAGGATGGCGGGGTCGATCTCGTCCAGCGACTTCGGCGCGGCGTTCGACTTCGGCGCCGCATAATAATACATGTCCTGGAAGTCGATGGGCGGGTAGTCGACGCGCGCCCATTCCGGCTCGCGCATGGTCAGCCAGCGGCGATAGGCGTCCAGCCGCCATTCCAGCATCCAGGCCGGCTCGTTCTTGCGCGCCGAGATGTAGCGCACGATGTCCTCGGACAGGCCCTTGGGGGCGAGTTCCATCTCGATCTCGGTCGAAAACCCGTACTTGTACTGGTCGACGTCGATCGCACGGACCTGTTCGACGGTTTCCTGAACCGCGGGCATGGTCTTCTCCTCACATCCTCGCGGCTTCAAGGGCCGCAGGTTGGCATTCCGTCACGCGGCGCGTGCCGCGATCATCCTGACATGAGCGGCAAAGGCCGCCACGAACCGTTCCACATCCTCCCGGGTCGTCGTCCAGCCGAGGCTGACCCGCAGCGCCGAGCGGGCTTCGGTCGCCGCGACGCCCATCGCCGCAAGGACGTGGCTGGGAGCGATCTTGCCCGAGGCGCAGGCCGAGCCGGTCGACACCGCGACACCGGCGAGATCGAGGGCGATCACCGCCGTCTCTCCTTCCAGGCCCGGATGGACCGTCAGGCTCGTATTGGCCAGACGTGCCGCTGGCAAGCCGACGACGCGGCTCGCCCCCGAAATAGTGACGATTTCGCCCTCCAGCCAGTCCCGGAGAGCGGCAATCCGCTGCATATCGGCCGCAAAGACGGGGCCGACCGCAGCCGCGGCGGCGCCGAAACCGGCGATCCCCGGCAGGTTCTCGGTTCCCGCGCGCCTCCGGCCCTCCTGGCCGCCGCCGCGCACCAGCGGCGAAAAAGCGACCACCTCCGACGCTGCGACGATGGCGCCGACGCCCTGCGGCCCGCCGATCTTGTGGGCCGAGACGAAGAGCGCGTCGCAATCGAGTTCGCCGATGGCGAGAGGCAGCTTGCCGAGCGCCTGCACCGCGTCCACCACGAGGCCCGCCCCATGGGCGCGGCACAAGGCCGCGAGGTCGGCGAGCGGCTGGATCACCCCGGTCTCGTTGTTGGCCGCCATGACGGCGACGAGCGCCCGCCCCTCTCCTCCCGCGAGCAACCCGGCAAGCGCGGCGAGATCGACGCGGCCGGTTGCATCCACCGGGCAGACAGTCACGGCGTCGGGCGCGAAACGGCCACCGGCGAGAACGCAGGAATGCTCCACTGCCGAGACGATCAGCCGGGCGAAACCTGCGGCCGGGCCGTCGCGTCCGACGAAATCAGGCGTCAGCAGGGTCGCTGCCGCCTCGCTGCCACCCGAGGTGAAGGTCACGCAACGGGGATCGCCTCCGACCACGGTCGCGACCGAGGCACGCGCCTCCTCGATCAGGCGCCGGGCGGCGCGGCCGTCGCCATGCACCGCCGAGGCATTGCCGGTCATGTCCAGCGCCGCGACCATGGCCGCGCGCGCTTCACTGCGAAGCGGCGTCGTGGCATTGTGGTCCAGATAGACGCGGGTCATCGGGGGAGAGGCCCTGTCGGAAAAACTTGGCATTGGAGACCGGGTTCGTGCTATAGGCCCGACCCCGATACGCCAGTCCCGTCCCGAGCTGAAGAGCAGGACGGGAAGGCGTTTAGAATTATTCTAAACTCTAGAGCCGCCCTGCCGCCCTGTCAAGGTCGGAACTCCATCGAAGCCGCGGACTTACCGGCGGGTTTCGGTGTCGATGGGGCACCATGACGAGGATTTTCCATGCCTGAAGTCATCTTCAACGGTCCGGCAGGCCGGATCGAAGGGCGCTATCATCCCGCCAAGGTCCGCTCCGCTCCCATCGGCATCGTGCTGCACCCGCACCCGCAGTTCGGCGGCACGATGAACAACCAGATCGTCTACAACTGCTACTATCAGTTCGTGAACCGCGGCTTCTCGGTCCTGCGCTTCAATTTCCGTGGCGTCGGCCGCAGCCAGGGTGCCTTCGACCACGGCGTCGGCGAGCTCTCGGATGCCGCCGCCGCCCTCGACTATGCCCAGGCGATCAACCCCGAGGCCCGCACCTGCTGGATCGCCGGATTCTCCTTCGGCGCCTGGATCGGCATGCAGCTCCTCATGCGCCGTCCCGAGGTGGAGGGCTTCATCTCCATCGCCCCGCCGGCCAATCTCTACGACTTCTCCTTCCTCGCCCCCTGCCCCTCCTCGGGCCTCATCGTCCACGGCGACAAGGACGCGGTCGTGCCGCTGACCGCCGTCCAGGGCCTCGTCGAGAAGCTCAAGACGCAGAAGGGCATCGTCATCGAGCAGCAGGTCGTGCCCGGCGCCAACCACTTTTTCGAGAATGCCATCGACCCGCTCATGGAGGTCGTCGGCGGCTATCTCGACAAGCGCCTGGGGAAACAGGACGCGGCGGAGTGACACGGCGCTTGCGGGGTCGTCCGACTCCGCTTAAAGCCCGGGGCTTATGACCCAAGACCCTTCGTCCTTCGTGCTGAAGCGCCGGCACTTGCTCGGGATCGAGGGGCTTTCCCCCGCCGAGATCACTGGCCTCCTCGACCTCGCCGAGGAATTCGTCACCCTCAACCGGCAGATCGAGAAGAAGCGCACCTCCCTGCGCGGGCGCACCCAGATCAACCTCTTCTTCGAGTCCTCGACCAGGACCCAGTCCTCGTTCGAGCTCGCCGGCAAGCGCCTCGGCGCCGACGTCATGAACATGTCGGTGGCCCAGTCCTCCATCAAGAAGGGCGAGACGCTGATCGACACGGCGCTGACCCTCAACGCCATGCATCCCGACATCCTCATCATGCGGCACGCCGCCTCGGGAGCGGTGGAACTGCTGGCGAACAAGGTGGACTGCTCGGTGGTCAATGCCGGCGACGGCACTCACGAGCATCCGACCCAGGCCCTACTCGACGCCCTCACCATCCGCCGCAACAAGGGCCGCATCGAGCGCCTCACCGTCGCCATCTGCGGCGACATCCTGCACTCGCGGGTGGCGCGCTCGAACATCATCCTCCTGAACCAGATGCAGGCGCGCGTCAGGGCCATCGGTCCCTCCACCCTCCTCCCGGCCGCCGCCGAGCGCCTGGGCGTCGAGGTCTACCGCGACATGAAGGAGGGCCTGAAGGACGCCGACATCGTCATGATGCTGCGCCTCCAGCGCGAGCGGATGAACGGCTCCTTCGTGCCCTCGGTGCAGGAATACTTCCACTATTTCGGTCTCGACGAAGCCAAGCTCCGCTACGCCAAGCCCGACGCCCTCGTCATGCATCCCGGCCCCATGAACCGCGGCGTCGAGATCTCGACGGCCGTCGCCGACGGCGCCCAGTCGCTTATCCGCGAACAGGTGGAGATGGGCGTCGCCGTCCGCATGGCGGTGCTGGAAGCCCTCGCCCGCAACCTGCCGAACGCGTGAGGGCGAAGCCGATGACCGCACAGCGCCCCCTCCTCCTCGCCAATGCCCTGCTCGTCGACCCCGCGGCCGGCACGCAGGTCCACGGCGGCCTGCTGGTCCGCGACGGCCTCATCGCCGATGCCGGCCCGCACCTCACCCCCGGCGCAGGCCCCGAGGGTGCCGAGACCGTCGATTGCGGCGGGCGGGTCCTCGCGCCGGGCCTCGTCGACATGCGCTGCTTCGTCGGCGAACCCGGCTACGAATACCGCGAGACCATCGCCTCGGCGACGGCCGCAGCCGCAGCCGGCGGCGTCACCACCCTCGTCAGCCAGCCCGCCACCGACCCTGCCGTCGATGACCCGGCCATCGTTGACTTCCTGCTCCGGCGCGCCCGCGACACCGGCATCGTGCGCTTCCACCCCATGGCGGCCATCACCAAGAAGCTCGCGGGGCGCGAAATGACCGAATTCGGCCTGCTGCAGGAGGCTGGTGCCGTCGCCTTCACGGACGGCGCACGCTCCGTCACCGACGCCCTGGTGATGCGCCGCGCCATGACCTATGCGCGGGATTTCGACGCCCTCATCGTCCATCACACCGAGGAGCCCACACTGGTCGGCGAAGGGGTGATGAACGAGGGCGAATTCGCCTCGCGCCTGGGGCTCGCCGGGATTCCCATCGAGGCCGAGACCATCATGCTCGAGCGCGACATGCGCCTCGTGAAGCTGACGGGAGCGCGCTACCACGCCGCCTCCGTCACCTGCCGCGACTCCCTCGCCATCATCGCCCGGGCGAAGAACGAGGGGCTGCCGGTCACCGCCTCGGTGACCATCAACCACCTCACCCTCAACGAGAACGACATCGGCAGCTACCGCACCTTCTGCAAGCTCTCGCCGCCGCTGCGCACCGAGGACGACCGCCTCGCCCTTGCCGACGCCGTCGCCGACGGGACGATCGACGTCGTCGTCTCCGACCACGACCCGCAGGATGTCGAGACCAAGCGCCTGCCCTTCGCCGAGGCGGCCCCCGGCGCGGTGGGCGTCGAGACCATGCTGCCCGCGGCCCTGCGGCTGGTCCATGCCGGCCTCGTGCCGCTGGCGACCCTGCTCCGCGCCCTGTCGACGGCGCCCGCCCAGCTTCTCCGCCTGCCCGGTGGCACGCTGGCGCGCGGCGAGGCCGCGGATCTCGTGGTCATCGATCTTGAGACGCCCTGGGTACTCGACCGCGACGATCTCAGGTCGAAGTGCAAGAACTCGCCCTTCGACGAGGCGCGCATGAGCGGTCGCGTCCTGCGCACCATCGTCGGGGGCCGCACCGTTCACGCCGTCGCCGGCTGATCGCGCGCCTGCACTTTTTTCGTGCGGAGCGCCGATTCTGCCCGTCAAGGGCATGGCCTTCGCGGGCCGATTGGCTCTAGCCTGTCTCTCACGATCCTGGTGCCCGCCTCATGACATCCGCATCGCTGCCCCTCCTCGCCGCCACCCTCGCCTTCGGCTACCTCCTCGGCTCGATTCCATTCGGCCTGGTGCTGACACACAGTGCCGGCCTCGGCGACATCCGCGCCATCGGCTCCGGCAATATCGGCGCCACCAATGTCCTGCGGACCGGCAACAAGAAGCTGGCGGCGGCGACCCTCCTCCTCGACGGGCTGAAGGGCACCGCCGCCCTCCTTCTCGCCGCCTATTTCGGGCCCGCCGCGGCGCTCGCCGCCGGCCTGGGCGCCTTTCTCGGCCACCTCTTCCCGGTCTGGCTCGGCTTCAAGGGCGGCAAGGGCGTTGCGACCTTCCTGGGTGTCCTCCTCGCGGTGCACTGGCCGGCCTTCCTGGTCTTCGCCGGCGTCTGGATCGCCATGGCCCTCGCCTTCCGCTACTCCTCGCTGGCCGCCCTCGTCGCCAGCGCCGCCACGCCCGTCGTCCTCTTCCTCATGGGTCTCGGCTGGCCGACCGTCATCGTCTTCGCCGCCATGACGGCGCTGTCCTTTGCCAAGCACCACGAGAACATCGCCCGACTCCTCGCCGGGACCGAGAGCCGCATCGGTGCCAAGAGCGTGAAACCGCCGGGATGAGCGGACAGGGCGACGACCTCTTCGCGCGCCCCACCGCCGCGATCCGGCTGACGGATCGCCAGAGACTCGACTGGCTGCGCCTGTCGCGCTCCGAAAATGTCGGCCCACGAACCTTCCGCGAACTGATCAACATCTACGGCAGCGCGGGCGCCGCCCTCGACGCCCTGCCCGAACTTTCCCGCCGCGGCGGCGCCCGCTCCATCCGCATCGCCACGCTCGCCGAGGCGGAGCAGGAGATGGCCCGCGCCGCGGCCTTCGGGGTCAGCTTCGTCGCCATCGGCGAGCGCGACTATCCGGATCGCCTGCGCCGCATCGTCTCCGCCCCGCCGCTCGTCGCCCTGCGCGGCGACCCCGCCTGCCTCGCCCGGCCGATGGTCGGCCTCGTCGGCTCGCGCAACGCCTCCATCGCCGGCATCAAGATGGCGGCGCTCCTCGCCCGCGGCCTCGGTGAGGCCGGCTTCACCACCGTCTCCGGCCTCGCC
>JAEZGJ010000062.1 GCA_023416965.1 Pseudomonadota bacterium
TCCCCGCGCCGCGGGAGACGACGATGACGGTCCGCGCGGCGTTCGCCGTGGTCCGGGCGGCAAGGCTGCGACCCCCGCGACCCGCCCCGAGCGTCCGGCTGCCGACGCTCCCAGCCGCGGCCGCCTGACGGTCACCAACGCGCTCGAGGATTCCTCCGACCGCATGCGCTCCGAAGCCTCGTTCCGCCGGCGCGTCCAGCGCATGACCGGACGCCGGCCGACCGAGCAGAAGGAGAAGATTTTGCGCGAGGTGACGATCCCCGAGACGATCACCATCGCCGATCTCGCCAACCGCATGTCGGAGCGCGCCGTCGACATCATCCGCCTGCTGATGAAGCAGGGCGCGATGCACAAGATCACCGACGTGATCGACGCCGACACCGCCCAGCTCATCGCCGAGGAGCTCGGCCATACGGTGAAGCGCGTCGCCGAGTCCGACGTCGAGGAAGGCCTCTTCGACTCCCCGGATCCGGAGGACATGCTGGAGCCGCGCGCTCCGGTCGTCACCATCATGGGCCATGTCGACCACGGCAAGACCTCGCTGCTCGACGCCCTTCGCAAGACCAACGTCGTCTCCGGCGAGGCCGGCGGCATCACCCAGCACATCGGCGCCTACCAGGTGCAGACGCCGCTGGGCGGTCTCGTGACCTTCATCGACACGCCGGGCCACGCCGCCTTCACCGCCATGCGCGCCCGCGGCGCCAAGGTGACGGACATCGTCGTGCTGGTGGTGGCGGCGAACGACTCGGTCATGCCGCAGACGGTCGAGGCCATCAACCACGCCAAGGCCGCCAAGGTCCCGCTGATCGTGGCGATCAACAAGATCGACCTGCCCGACGCCCGTCCCGAGAAGGTCAAGACGGACCTGCTCCAGTACGAGGTCCAGCTCGAGAGCCTCGGCGGCGACGTGCTCGAGGTCGAGCTCTCCGCCAAGACCGGGCAGAACCTCGACAAGCTGCTGGAGCTCATCCAGCTCCAGGCCGAGGTGCTCGAGCTGAAGGCCAACCCCTTCCGCCTCGCCGAAGGCACGGTCATCGAGGCCAAGCTCGATCGCGGCCGCGGCCCGGTCGCCACCGTGCTGATCCAGCGCGGCACCATGCATCCCGGCGACATCATCGTCGCCGGCGCCGAATGGGGCCGTGTGCGCGCCCTCATCAACGACAAGGGCGAGTCGACCGACGGTGCCGGTCCCTCCGTCCCGGTCGAGGTGCTGGGCTTCAACGGCACGCCGGAGGCGGGCGACCGCGTCGCGGTGGTCGAGAACGAGGCCCCTGCCCGCGAGATCACCGACTACCGCTCCAACCTGAAGCGGGAGAAGGCGGCCGCACGGCTCGGCGCCGGACGTTCGTCCCTCGCCGACATGATGAGCCAGCTCAAGGCCGGCGCGGGCAAGAAGGAATTCCCGCTGATCATCAAGGGCGACGTGCAGGGTTCCGTGGAGGCCATCGTCGGAGCGCTCGCCAAGGTCGGCAACGACGAGGTGGCGGCCCGCGTCATCCTCTCCGGCGTCGGCGGCATCACCGAGAGCGATGTCGGCCTCGCCCAGACGGCCGGCGCGGTCATCATCGGCTTCAACACGCGCGCCCACAAGGAAGCGCGTGCGGCGGCCGAGCAGGCCGGGATCGAGATCCGCTACTACAACATCATCTACGACCTGGTGGACGACATCAAAGCCGCCATGTCCGGCCTGCTCGCGCCCGAATTGCGCGAGACCATGCTGGGCAATGCCGAGATCCTGGAGGTGTTCAACATCACCAAGGTCGGCAAGGTGGCCGGCTGCCGCGTCACCGACGGCCGCGTCGAGCGCGGCGCCAATGTCCGCCTCATCCGCGACAGCGTGGTGGTGCACGAGGGCAAGCTCTCGACGCTCAAGCGCTTCAAGGACGAGGTCAAGGAGGTCCAGGTCGGCCAGGAATGCGGCATGGCCTTCGAGAGCTACCAGGACATGCGCGCCGGCGACATCATCGAGTGCTACCGGGTCGAGGAGATCAAGCGCTCGCTGTGACGTCCTCGCGTCCTCGCATCGGACAAGGCGGCCTTCGGGCCGCCTTTTCTTTTGGCGGGGAGGGTTGAACCCGCCGGCGCCGCCGAAACGACACAGTGACGGGCGATCCACCGGGCTGCCGCATTGGGGCGGCCGCACCGCCGGGCAGGGGCATGAGCGCTGAGCCGACCCGTTTCGTCTATCGTCTCGAATTCGCCGACTACCTCGCGCTCGGCCGGGCGCGCGAGCGGCTCGGCCCCCTGCGCGGCTGGGGCCGCGTGCTGCGCTATCCCGTCTGGATCGCCCTCTTCCTCGCCACGCTCTGGTGGATGGACGGGTTCGGGGCGCCGCTGTCGGTCTATCTGTCCTGGCCGGTGCTGAAATGGCTGCTCGCCATTCCCGTGATGATCTTCCTGATCGACCTCATCTTCCGGCAGGTCGTCTATCGCTGGGTCTTCTCGCGCTACGCCGTGGCCGGCAAGGAGGCCGTCGTGACGCTGGACGAGGCGGGTATCGCCTGGACCCTCGGCCCGGTCACCGGCTCCGCGCCGTGGAGCAGCATCGTGGCGAGCGTCGCCACGCCGGAGCACGTCTTCCTCTTCCTCAGCCGCATCGAGGCGATAACGCTGCCCCGGCGGGGGCTGCAGGAGGGCGACTTCGCCGCCCTCCCGGATGTCGTCGAGGCCCGGACGGGGTTCAGACCACTTTCAGGCTGATCTCGCCGAGGCCGTCCACCGCCGCCACCATGGTCTGGCCGCGGGTAACCGCGCCGACGCCGTCCGGCGTGCCGGTGAAGATCACGTCGCCCGGGCAGACCTCGAAATAGGTCGACAGGAACGAGATCTGCTCCGCCACCGACCAGATCATGTCGGCAAGGTCCGCCTTCTGCTTCACCACGCCGTCGACGGTGAGCGAGATCGGACCCTTCAGCTTCTGGCCGACCTGGGCGACCGGGTAGAGCGGGCCGACCGGCCCGGAGAGGTCGGAGGACTTGCCGAGCTCCCACGGGCGCTTCAGCGCCTTGGCCTCGTCCTGCAGGTCGCGGCGGGTCATGTCGAGGCCGACCGCATAGCCGAAGACGCAGTCGAGCGCCTTGTCGACCGGGATGTCCTTGCCGCCCTTGGAAAGCGCCACGACCATTTCCAGCTCGAAATGGTAGTTGGAGGTCTTCGGCGGATAGGGATGGTCCACCGTCACCCCGTGCGGCACCGGCTGCAGCGCGTCCGCCGCCTTGTTGAAGAAGAACGGCGGCTCGCGCGTCGGGTCTCCCCCCATCTCGCGGGCATGGGCGGCATAGTTGCGGCCGACGCAATAGACGCGGCGCACCGGGAACAGCTTGTCGGTGCCGACGATGGGCCGGGCGGGGCGGGCGGCGGGTTCGAAGACGTAGGACAAAATGGCGCTCCAGCACGGTCGCGTCGGATCACGGTGGTCTCGACGCCGGGCGCAAGCTAAACTCGCCCGACGATTTGTCCATGGCTTGAAGGCTGATGACGCATACCGAAAAACGCGAACTCGCGCCGCTCGCCAAGCTCGCCCTGGAGATGGGCCCCCTGGTGCTCTTCTTCCTGGTCAATTCCTACGGCGACCGCTGGTTCGGCGTCGCCGCCGACCGGCGCCTGTTCCTGGCCACCGGCATCTTCGTCGTCGCCGTGCTCGTCTCGCTGGCCGTCACCTGGTCGCTGATCCGCAAGCTGCCCGTCATGCCGCTGGTCTCGGCGGTCGTCGTCACCGTCTTCGGCGGGCTGACGCTGATCCTCCACGACGACCTGTTCATCAAGCTGAAGCCCACCATCGTCAACACGCTGTTCGGCGCCGTCCTGGTCTGGGCCGGGCTCACCGGCCGCAACGTGCTGAAACTGGTGCTCGATTCGGTCTTCACCCTCACCGACGAGGGCTGGCGCCTGCTCACCTGGCGCTGGGCCTTCTTCTTCTTCGTCCTCGCGGCGCTGAACGAGATCGTCTGGCGCACCCAGACCACCGATTTCTGGGTCGCCTTCAAGGTCTGGGGCATCATGCCGCTGACCATGATCTTCGCCATGGCGCAGATGCCGCTGATCATGCGCCACGATGCCGGCCCGGAGGCGGGCAAGGCGCCCTGATCCCTCTGCTTTGCTCCGGGGCCGCGCCCCGCTAGAAGCATGGCCTGCCCGTCTGTCCTGGAAGCCTCGTGGTTCGCGCCCTCTTCATCGCCGCCGTCGCCGTCCTCGCCGCCGCCATCGCGGCGCTCGCCGTCTTTCCGCAGACGGACCTCGCGGTGGCGCGCTGGTTCTGGACCTCCGCCGATGGCTTCTGGCTCGGCCAGAATGGCGCCGCCGCCTTCCTGCGCCGGGTCAGCATGTGGCCGACAATCGCGCTCGGAATCGCCGCCCTCGTCTCGCTGCTCCAGCACGTTCTGGCGCCGGCCACCCGCCAGTTCATGTCGGCGCGGGCCGCCGCCTTCCTCTTCCTCACGGTGGCAGCGGCCCCCGTCCTCCTCGTCAACGGCATTCTCAAGGAGCACTGGGAGCGCGCCCGTCCCGTCCATGTCACCGAGCTCGGCGGCGCCTGGCGGTTCACGCCCTGGTGGCGGCCGGGCGATGGCACGGAATGCCGCACCAACTGCTCCTTCGTCTCGGGCGAATCCTCGGGCGCGGCCTGGCTCGCCGCTCCCGCCCTCCT
>JAEZGJ010000074.1 GCA_023416965.1 Pseudomonadota bacterium
GCCCCCGCCGCGCGGCCGTCCCGCCGCGGGGGTCCCCGCCGACGGGGCTTCACTTCCCCGTCCCGTCATGCTCTTTTCCTCGCGAACTTTCGCCGAAGGCCGGACGAACCGGCCCGCCCGACCACGAGGAAACGTCGATGACCCTGATCCTGAACCGCCGGGCGGCCCTTGCCGCCGGTGCCGGACTTCTCAGCCTCTCCGCCCCCGCTCTCGCCCAGGCCCGCCGCCGCCTTACCGTCGCCACCGGCGGCACGGGCGGCGTCTATTTCGTCTATGGCGGCGGCCTCGCCCGCGTGCTGACCGAAAAGGTCCCCAACGTCCAGGCGACGTCGCAGGTCACCGGCGGCTCGGTCGACAACATCAATCTGCTGTCGGCCGGCGACGCCGATATCGGCTTCTCGACCCTCGATTCGGTGATCGACGCTCTCAACGGCGTCGGCGCCTATGCCCGCGGCGGCAAGCGCGACATCCGCCTGATCGCGGTGCTCTACGACAACGTCCTGCATACAGTGGCGACGCCCGCCATCAATTCGGTCGCCGAGATGAAGGGCAAGCGCATCGGCGTGGGCTCGGCGGGCTCCTCGACCGAGGGATGGGCCGACCGCACGCTGGAAGCCGCCGGCCTCAACCCGAAGACCGACATCATCCGCGACAATCTCGGCGTCGCCGAATCCGCCAACGCCCTCGCAGACGGCAAGATCGCAGGCTTCTTCTGGGGCGGCGGCGTGCCGACGGCCGCCATCCGCGACCTCGCCCAGAACGGCCGCACGCCCTTCAAGCTCCTCGACACGTCGAAGGAGCTGGCGGAGATGGACAAGAAGTATCCCGGCCTCTACCGGCTCTCGGTCATGCCACCCAACTCCTATGCCGGGCAGACGCAGCCGGTGCAGGGCATCGGCGTCGCCAACGTCATGCTCGTGGACGGCAAGGCGCCGAACGATCTGGTGACCCTCATCCTCGAGGGCATGTTCAACAACCTGACGGACATGCAGGCCATCCATCCCGAGGCCCGCAAGCTGAGCCTGCAGAGCGCCGCGGCGAAACTGGCAGCGCCGTTCCACCCGGCCGCCGAGGCCTTCTACAAGGCGCGCGGCATCTCGATGTGATTGCGGCGGCGCCGGTCGACCGGAAGCCGGGGCGGCGCGACCGTCCCGGCTCTCCGGCATGGCGGCAGCCCGGGCGGGCGGGAGCCTGTCCGATCCGGCGGGCCAGCAGGGGACCAGACAGATGACGGCAGGTGGGATCACACCGGCGCCGGCGACGGGCGAGCGCATCCTCACGGACGAAGAGATCGAGAGGCTGTCCTCGGATTCGGAGGGCGGACCGGCGCGGCGGGTGAGCGGATGGCTCGGATGGCTGACGGCGGGCGTCTCCTTCCTCGTCGCCGCCATGGCGCTCTACTGGACGCAGTTCTCCATCACGACCACCGTCTACAGGGCGAGCTTCCTCAGCCTGTGCCTCGCCCTCATCTTCATCCTCTATCCGCTGGCGCGCCCGGGGCCCGACGGAGCCGCGCAGACGCGCCGGCCGAGCCTCGAGGAACTGGCCGTGGCGCTCATCGCCATCGCCATGGTCGCCTATGTGCTGCACCACCCCAACCCGATGTTCACAGTCTTCGGCCGATCGACCTTCGGCTACGGGCTCGGCTGGGCGCTGATCCTGTGCTTCGCCGCCTATCCGCTCCTGGTCTCGAACCGGCTGCTGGCCCGGCTGCAGCCGGCGGACTGGTTCTTCGCGATCCTGGCGCTCTATACGGCCTATTATCTCTCAACCAATATCGACGAGTACAAGACGCGCGCCATGCGGCCCTCGCCGGAGGAGCTGGTCATGGGTCTTGCGCTCATGCTGCTCGTGCTGGAGGCGACGCGCCGCACCGTCGGCTGGGTGCTGCCGGCGATCGCCGCGGCCTTCCTCGTCTATTGCTATGCCGGCACCGGCTGGCTGATCCCCGAAGTCTTCGAGCATCGCGGCTTTACGCTCAACCGCATCATCGGGCAGAATTTCCTCACCCTCGAGGGCATCTTCACCACCCCCCTCGACGTGGCGGCGACCTTCATCATCCTCTTCACCATCTACGGGGCGGTGCTCGATCGCGGCGGTGCCGGGCGCTTCTTCATCGAATGGGCCTTCGCCCTCTTCGGCAAGAATCCCTCGCCCTCGGCGCCGGGACGCGCGGTGGTGGCCTCAGGCTTCCTGCTCGGGACCGTCTCGGGCTCGGGCGTCGCGACGACGGTGACCGTCTCGACCCTCGCCTGGCCGATGCTGAAGCGCTCGGGCTACGACCCGCAGGTGGCGGGGGGCATGCTCTCTGCGGCCGGAATCGGCGCCACCCTGTCGCCCCCGACGCTCGGCGCGGCGGCCTTCATCATCGCCGAGTTCCTCGACGTCGACTACCTGCAGATCCTTATCTACGCCACCATCCCGACCGTCCTCTACTACGTCTCCTGCTGGCTGATGACGGAGGCCGATTCCCGCCGCCTTGGCGTGGTTCCGGTGCGCACGTCCGACGCCTCCGTGTGGGAGCTGACAAAGCGCGGCGGCTACCACTTCATCTCGCTCGCCGCGATCGCGGTGTTTCTGGTGATGGGCTTCACCAGCTTCATGGCGGTCTACTGGTCGATTGTCGTGGCCTTCGTGCTCTCCATGGTGCGGGAGGACAGCCGCCTCGTGACCCGCGAGGCTTTCCTCCTCGGCTGCGTCGCGGCCATCGCCGCCTGGCTGTTCGGCGTCAGCGGCGCCCCGCAGACGCTCGGCCTGCAGGAACTGTTCAACGACCGCGTCTCCGTCGCCACCTTCTGGGGCATGGCGGCCGCCGTGGCGGCCTCGGGCCTGCAGGGCTGGAGCGCCATGCGCGCCGGCCGGCCGGGGCCGCCCGGCGGCACCGGCATGATCGAGGCGCTGCTGGACGGGACCCGCTCGACACTCGGCGTCGTCGCGGTCTGCGCCTGCGCCGGCATCATCGTCTCCGTCGTCAACCTGACCGGCCTTGGCCTGACGATTTCCGGCATCATCATCTCGGCGGGCGGCTCCAACGTCTTCCTGATCCTGCTCATGGCCGCCGTCGCCATGTGGGTGCTCGGCCTCTCCGTGCCGGTCACGGCGAGCTACATCATCGCGGCTGTCATGCTGGTGCCGGCCCTGGTGAAGGTCGGCGTGCCGCCCGCCGCGGCGCACATGTTCATGTTCTACTATGCGGTGCTCGCCGATGTGTCGCCGCCCACCGCCCTCGCCCCCTTCGCGGCCTCGGCGATCACCGGCGGCGAGCCGTTCCGGACGACGATGCAGGCGTGGAAATACACGCTCCCCGCCTTCATCGTGCCCTTCATGTTCTGCCTCACGCCGGACGGCGCGCAGTTGCTGATGCTGGTTCCGGCCGGTACCAATGCCGCTGGCGCGGTGGTCTACGGCATGCCGGGGAGCGTCGGCGCCTGGCTGTCGGTGCTGTGGGTGACGCTCGCCGCCTGCATCGCTCTGGTCGGCTTCTGCGTCGCCTTCGCCGGCTATGGCCTCGCGCGCGCGACGGCGGCCGAACGCGTGATCTGCCTCGCCGCCGGCTGCCTGCTGCTGGTGCCCAACGGCTACAGCCAGGCGGCCGGGCTCGCCCTGCTGGCCGCCGGGCTCGGCACCCACTGGCGGCGGGTCGGCCGCAGCGGCGGCGCGCTGCCGGCGGGCTAGCGGCCGCGCCGGAGCTTCTCGTAGCGCCGGATCGCCCTCTCGCGCTTCAGCCGCGACAGCCGGTCGAGCCAGAAGATGCCGTCGAGCTGGTCGATCTCGTGCTGGAGCACGACGGCGAGGAAGCCCTCGGCCTCGGCGCGCTCCTCGCCGCCCGAGAGCGTGTTCCAGACGAGACCGATCCGTGCGGGACGCTCCACCTCCTCGGAAATGCCGGGCATTGAGACCGAGCCCTCCTGCTCGCTCTTGAGCTCGGGCGAGGTCCAGAGAATCTGCGGGTTGACGTAGAGCCGCATCAGGGCGTCGTCGGCGAGGCGGACCGCCACCAGCCGCTGCTGCACCCCGATATGGCAGGCGCTGAGTCCGATGGCGGGGGCCGCGACCATCGTGTCCATCAGATCCTGGGCGAGGGATTCCAGGGCTGCGTCGAAATGTTCCACCGGCGCGGCGCGCAGCTTCAGGCGCGGGTCGGGATACATGACGAGCGGTCTGGCGGGCACGGGATCACTCCTCGACGACACGGGCTCCTCTAGCCGAGGAGGCCCCCGCGCAAAAGGGCTTCGCAGCGTCCGCCTGCCCATTCGGACGGCGTCTCCTGCCCCACCCGCGGGCGGCCCGGAGAGCGGCCGGGCGCGGCCCACGCGCCTCGTCCACAGCATCGGCGCCATGCCCGCGGCGGGTTGCAATGGAATGGATGTTGCATGAGGATGCGGGCCCGGCGGAGGCTTCGCTCCCGCCCCGAAACCTGTTCAAGCGAGTGACATTCGACGTGAGCGCCCTGCCCCAGTC
>JAEZGJ010000129.1 GCA_023416965.1 Pseudomonadota bacterium
CCCCCGCGACGACGGCGCCTTCCTGGACACCGATGGTTTCCACCAGGCCGCCCTCGAGGGACTGGACGACCTGGGTCCGGCGCGGAGGCACGACGCGGCTGGTGCCGCGGGTCACCTCGTCGATGATCGCGAAATGGGCCCAGACGACGGCCGCCCCGTTCTGCACGGGCGCGAGGGAGGCGGCGACGGCGCGGGAGCCCAGCATGCGGCCGAGGCGCACCCCGGCCCGGGCGAGGATCTTCGTGCGGGTGGAATCGAGCGTGACGAGGCAGACATAGGCCAGGGCCAGGATGACCGTGAGCATGGCCAGCGTGACCTTGCTGCCGCCCGAGAGCACGCGGTCATAGACCTGCAGCATGTAGATCGAGGGCGCGAGATAGAGAATGCTGACGAAGCCGCTGAAGGCTGCCGCCAGCAGGAAGTGCTGGCGGCAGTGCCTCAGAGCGTCGTCGATCTCGGGATTGCGCGTCAGTCGCAAAGTCTGCCGTCCTCGATGCACCACGGGTCGGCAGACCCCGGGGTCAGCGCACGCCGCTGCGTCAGCGCGAGAAAGACCGCCTTGGGCCTCTGCGTCAACCGGCAGCAGGATAAATGTTAACCCAGCGTTAACGCTGCGGCCGCTCCGCCCGAAACTCGTCCGCCATGACCTCTGCGCCGCCGGTGGCGTTCGGTCTCCACGGCGGTGCCGCGGGAAGGTTCACCGCCAGCGGCGATGCAGCCAGAGCCATTGTTCGGGATGCTCGCGCACCCAGCCCTCGACGATCGATGTCAGCGACTGCATCGTCGCCTTGACGTCGACGCGACCCTCGGCGTCGCGCGGCAGCACGATCTCCTCGGTCGCCTCCAGCCGGAAGCGGTTGCCGGGGAGGCGGACGACACGCACCCCGTGGACCGGGCATTCGAACTCGCGCGCGAGACGCGCAGCCGTGGGGTTGGCCTTGGCGGGCCGGCCGAAGAAGGTGACGTCGACGCCGCGGTGGAGATGCTGGTCGATCAGCATGCCGACATGGTTGTTCGCCTCGAGCTCGCGGGCGAGCTGCAGCACGCCGCCGCCGCCGGAGGCCACCAGCTTGCCCATGGTCTTGCCGCGGATGCGCTGGATGGCCCGGGCGACGAAGCGGTTGTTGGGCATGCGGTAGAGGGCTGTGGTGTCGAGCCCGTGGGCGGCTGCCGCCACCGCCGGCATCTCCCAGTTGGCGAGATGGGCGGCAAAGAAGATGGCCGGCCTGCCGTCGTCGCGCAGGCGCTCGTAGAGCGGCACGTCGTCGGTGACGATGCGTCCCTGGTTCGGACGGGCGGGGTCGTAGTCCCAGAGATCGTCCATGCAGGCATATTCGAAGGCGGTGCGGCCGAGATTCTCCCACACACCCCTGAGGATCGCCTGGATCTCCGCCTCGCTCTTCTCGGGAAAGGCCGCCTTGAGATTGGCGTAGCCGGTGCGGTTCACCGGCAGGAGGCGGCCGATGGCGGGGAGGATGGCCGCGCCGAGATTGCTCGCCCGGTCGGGCCCGAGGGCGCGGATGGCCGCCATGGCGCCGAGCACCAGCATGCCGACGACCCAGTCGAACGGCACCATGGCGGCGGGGTAGTTGTGGCGGATCCAGCGGACCAAGGGCCGGCGGCCTTCAGAGGTTGACGAGGATCTTGCCGAAGACCTTGCGGCCTTCCAGCCGGTCCAGCGCCTCGGCGAAGCGGTCGATGGGAAGCTCGGTGTCGATCACCGGCGTGACGCCCGCCTCGATGCGCTTCAGGCCGTCGGCGATGGCGCGGATAGGCGCGCCGAAGGAGCCGAAGATCTTGTACTGCTGCTGGAACAGCTGCATCAGATTGAAGGTGATCGTGGCGCCGGAGGTGGCGCCGCAGGTGGCGAGCCGGCCGCCGCGCCTGAGGCAGAACAGCGACTGGTTGAAGGTGTCGGCGCCGGTATGCTCGAAGGCGACGTCGACGCCCTTCTTCTTCGTGATCTTGCGCACCACCCCCTCGAACCGCTCGGTGCGGTAGTTGATGGCGTGGTCGGCGCCGATGGCGAGGGCCTTGGCCGCCTTCTCGTCGTCGCCCACCGTGGTGATGACGGTGCAGCCGATGGCCTTGGCGACCTTGATGGCGATGGTGCCGATGCCCGAGCCGCCGGCCTGGACGAGGACGGTCTCGCCGGGCTGAAGCCTGCAATTGTCGAAGAGCATGTGCTCGACGGTCGAGAAGGTGATCGGCGCGGTGGCGGCGTCGCGCAGCGAGACGGAGGCCGGCACCGGCACCACGTGGCGCGCCTCCATGGTCACGAAATCGCGAGCGAACCCGTTGATGTGGAAGCCCATGATGCCCTGGACGTCGGTGCACAGGTTGTCCTGGCCGGCGCGGCAGAACTGACAGGTTCCGCAGGTCCTGGCGCCAAACATGGCGACCTTGTCGCCGGCGCGGAAGGCAGTGCCGCCCTCGCCGACGCTCTCGATGGTGCCGGAAGCCTCGG
Source organism: Pseudomonadota bacterium (assembly GCA_023416965.1). Classification (GTDB taxonomy): domain Bacteria; phylum Pseudomonadota; class Alphaproteobacteria; order Rhizobiales; family Phreatobacteraceae; genus Phreatobacter. The sequence continues at coordinate 2,468 of JAEZGJ010000129.1, forward strand.
CCCCTACCACCAGCGGCATCTGGCGCTTGGCGAAGGCCATGCCGCGGAAACCCCAGACGTCGATGTGGTTGAGGGCGACGGCAGCGATCTTGATGCGGCCCTCGCCGGGGCCGGGGGCGGGGGCGTCGGCGACCTCCTCGATGCGGAGGTCGCGATCACCGTGAAGGCGCAGGGCGCGCATGGGACTGATCCTCTTCCGGGCGGAATGGCCCGATCTGCGGCAGATCCGGCCGCCGCACCGGCAAAGACTGCAAGGCGCCGCTGCCTAAAGGGCCGGGGCGGGATCGTCAACCGAGGCGGTGCGGCCGGCAGGCGGCCCCGCAGGCCGGTTTTGGCCTGTGCGCAGGCGCGGACCGGCCATGAGACGAAGGGTTGATGCGGCAGGCCGCCTCATCTATAGCAGCACCACCCTGTTCGAGGCGCCCCGTGCGGGTGAATGCCTTGTTTCGTGCCGCTTTGATCACCATCTGCCGGCCGCCACGGAGATTGCGCTACCATGTCGTCCACCTTCGAAACCGTCTCGAAGATCATCTCGGAAACCTGTGACATTCCGCTGGAAAAGATCACGCCCGAGAGCCACGCGATCGACGATCTCGGTATCGATTCGCTCGACTTCCTCGACATTGCCTTCGCAATCGACAAGGCGTTCGGCATCAAGCTGCCGCTCGAGAAGTGGACGCAGGAGGTGAACGAGGGCAAGGCGAAGACGGAGGATTACTTCGTCCTCGGCGCGCTCTGCGGCAAGATCGACGAGCTCGTCGCCGCCAAGGGCGCCTGACGCCGGTCGGGTCCGTCCCGCGCCGAGATCAGTCCGTTCTGCATGACCGGCCGGGACTTCCGGCCGGTTTCGTCATCCAACCCCTGTCGAAAGCCTCCCGGCACGGGAGATTCATCCTCCCATGCGGCTCGAATATTTCCAGATGATCACGCGCGTCGTCGAGTTTGACGCGCAGGCCAAGACCCTGACGGCGGCAGCGGACGTGCCGGCCGAGAGCCCGGTCTTCGAGGGTCACTTCCCCGGCTACCCGCTGCTGCCCGGCGTGCTGATGATCGAGGCCATGGCGCAGACCTCCGGCTGGCTGATCCTCGGCCTCAACGGCCTCACCGCCATGCCGTTCCTGGTCGGCACCAACACCACAAAGATGCGCGACTTCGTCCAGCCCTCGACCCCGCTCGTCGTCCACGCGGAAATGGTTGGCGAGGGCTCGGGCTATGCGGTGACCAAGGCCTTCATCACGCGCGCGGGCAAGAAGGTCGCCGAGGCGGAGATCAAGTTCGCGGTGAAAACCTTCCCCGATCCGAAATTCGCCGCGATGATCCGCGAGTGGGGGGAACGTCTCCAGTTCCCCTTCGAGAAGCTGGAAACGGCCTGAAGGGAGTGCATGATGGCGATTGCCCCGGAACGTGAGGCCTGGATCACCGGCATCGGCCTCGTCTCCGCGCTCGGCGAGGGGCTGGATGCTCATTGGGAGGCGCTGAACGGCGACCGCGAGGCCTGGCTGAAGCTCGATTCGGCCACCCACGCGCCCTACCAGGTCCACCCCGCCGTGGCGCTCGACCTCGCGAAGCAAATTCCCGACCGGGGCGACCGCCGCCAGATGGAGGGCTGGCAGCGCCTCGGAACCTATGCCGCCGGCCTCGCGCTGGAAAATGCGGGGGTGAAGGGTCAGGACGACCTCCTGAAGACCATGCACATGATCGTCGCGGCAGGCGGGGGCGAGCGCGACTATGCGGTCGACGGGCAGATCCTGTCGGGGCTGGAGGCCTCCAACGAGCCCGGCAAGTTCCTCAACGAGCGGCTGATGAACGACCTGAGGCCGACGCTCTTCCTCGCCCAGCTCTCCAACCTGCTGGCCGGCAACATTTCCATCGTCCACGGCGTGGTCGGTTCCTCGCGCACCTTCATGGGCGAGGAGATGGCCGGCGTCGACGCCGTGCGCGTCGCGCTCGGCCGCTGCCATGCGGGCCAGGGGGACATCTTCCTGGTCGGCGGCGCCTATTCGGCCGAGCGACCGGACACGATCCTGCATTTCGAGCTCGGCCACATGAACTGGACCAAGCCCTGGGTGCCGGTCTGGGAGCGCCCCAAGGACGGCGGCGGCACCATCCTCGGCTCGGTCGGCGCCTTCCTCGTCATCGAGGCGCGCGAACATGCGGAGAAGCGCGGCGCCAAGCCCATTGCGAAACTGTCGAAGGTCTCCTCCGACCGCACCCGCCGCAAGGACGGCGATGCCGAGCACACCATGGCGGTGCAGTGGAACGAGATCTCGCCGGGCCTCATTCCCGGCGCCACCGTCGTCGTCTCCGGCGCCACCGGCGTCAGCGAGGCGGTGGCGATCGAGCGCGACCTCCTCGACCAGCGACGGGTGCCGACCCGCGCCACCGGCTCGGTGATCGGCCACAGCGTCGAGGCGACCTTCCCGGCCAACGTCGCACTGGCCGCCATGATGGTGGCGCGCGGCGAGGCGGTCCCGCCCATCGGCGGCTCGAAGGACGAGGCGCGCATGACCCGCAAGGTGAAACAGGCGGTCGTCACCTCCGTCGGGCACTGGCGCGGCGAGGGCATGGCCCTGGTCGAAGCGATCTGAGGAGGGCACCATGGCTCAGATGAAGGACAAGCACGGCCGCCCGGTCGTCGTCGTCACCGGCATGGGCGTCGTCACCTCGCTCGGCCAGGGCAAGGACGAGAACTGGGCGAAGCTGACCGCCGGCCAGTCCGGCATCCATACGATCACCCGCTTCCCGATCGAGGGCCTGCGCACCACCATCGCCGGCACCGTCGATTTCGTGCCCTTCGAAAACGCGCCGGACCTCACCACCAAGATGGCGGCGCTCGCCGGCCAAGAGGCGGTCGATGAGGCGAAGATCGGCGGCGAGGGGAGTTTCCCCGGGCCGCTTTTCCTCGGCATGCCGCCGGTGGAGCTGGAATGGCCGCAGCGGCAGGAACTCGCCCGCGCCTCCGGCAAGAGCGCCGACATCACCTATACCGACATCCTGAAGGGCGCTGCGGCGAAGGATTTCTCCGCCATGCAGACGCGCTTCCTCTTCGGCTCGGTGGGCGATGCGCTCGCCGACCGGTTCGGCACCAAGGGCGCGCCGATCTCCATCTCCACCGCCTGCGCCACCGGAGCGACCGCCATCCAGCTCGCGGTCGAGGCGATCCGCCGCGGTGAGACCGAAGCCGCCCTGGTCATCGGCGCCGACGGGTCGGCCAACCAGGAGTCGCTGGTGCGCTTTTCGCTGCTCTCGGCGCTCTCCACCCGCAACGGCGAACCCACCGCCGCCGCCCGGCCCTTCTCCAAGGACCGCGACGGCTTCGTCATGGCCGAGGGGGCAGGGGCGCTGGTGCTGGAATCGTGGGAGCATGCCACGGCCCGCGGCGCCACCATCCTTGGCGTGGTCGAGGGCTGCGGCGAGATGGCCGACAGCTTCCACCGCACCCGCTCGAGCCCGGACGGCGCGCCGATCATCGGCTGCATCAGGAACGCGCTGGACGATGCCGGCGTGACGCCGGCCGACGTCCAGTATGTCAACGCCCACGGCACCTCGACGCCCGAGAACGACAAGATGGAATATGTCGGCCTCGCCGCCGTCTTCGGCGACCATCTCGGTAAAGTGGCGGTCTCGTCCAACAAGTCGATGATCGGCCACACCCTTTCGGCGGCCGGCGCCATCGAGGCGGTGTTCACGCTGATGACCATCCGCAACGGTGTCATCCCGCCGACGATCAACCACACCGAGGCCGATCCGGCGATCCGGATGGACCTGGTGCCGAACGTCGCCCGCAGGGCGAAGGTCACCCGCGCCATCTCCAATTCCTTCGGCTTCGGCGGGCAGAATGTCTGCCTCGTCCTCGCGGCGGAGCCGGCGTGATGGGGCGCGTTCTCGTCACCGGCGGCGCCAAGGGCATGGGCGCCGCCATCGTCCGGGCGCTGGTCGCGAGCGGCCACGACGTCACCTTCACGGTCCGCTCCTCGGGTGAGGCGGCCGAGGCGCTGGTCGCCGAGCTCAAGGCGTCCCATCCCCACCGCGACGTCGCGATCGCGACCCTCGACCTCGCCGACAAGGCCGCCGTGGACGCCTTCTGCGCCACGCTCGAGAAGGGCGAGGCGCTCTATGGCCTCGTCCACAACGCCGGCCAGCCATACGACCAACTGGCCGCGGTGATGGACCAGGCCAAGGCCGAGGCGGTCATGCAGATCAACTTCTTCGCCTTCACCCGCCTGGTGAATGCGGTGGTGCGGCCGATGATGCGGGCGCGCACGGGGCGCATCGTCGCCATCGGCTCGGTGACGGCGGAGCGCTCCAACCAAGGCAATGCCGCCTATGGGGCCTCCAAGGCGGCGCTCGCCTCCTATTGCCGCACGCTTGCCATCGAGAGCGCCAAGCGCGGCGTTTCGGTGAACGTCGTCGCACCGGGCTTCGTCGACACGGACATGATGGCGAAATATGCCGACTATCGCGAGACGATGGAGAAGCAGATCCCCGCCGGCCGCTTCGCGCGCCCCGAAGAGATCGGCGGCCTCGTCGCCTATCTCATGTCGCCGCTTGCAAGTTACCTGACAGGCGCTACCATCTCGATGGACGGTGGTCTGACAGCTTCCATGGGGCTGCAGAGATAGAGCAGCTTCAGTCTTGATCATGTCATCGCGCGGTGCGCCCGAACGACGCGATCCAAACTGGCGGGCCGGTAGGGGATTTCTCGGCGCCGTCTGGGCTTGGTTGTGGGCGACCATCGACGATCCCTGCCGGATCGCCTGGCTCTACATCCCGGTGCTCGCCTTCCTGCCGCTGACCTTCGGCAGTGTCGCGACCTTCTTCCATTTCGGCGCCTGCATCTATGTCGGCCCGATCTTTCTGGGGCGCCGCATCTCGTGCGTCTGGCCGCCGACCACCTCCTTCTGTTGCCTCGTCACCCTCGGCTATTTCGCGGTCACCATGATCTCGACGCTGGCCTTTCGAACAAGGCCGCCGGCTGGCTCGATGTCGGCACGGCCATGCATTATCTGGCGCTGACCGTACTGTTCGGCACGCTCGTGCAGACGCCGAAGGTCGACGTCTTTGAGCTCTTCCTCAACGGTGTCAGGGCGCCGCCGTCGTCCCGTTCGGTCACGCTGTCCTCCAGGTCTATGTCTTCGGGCACCATCGGGCGACTGCAGGCATGGCCAATCCCATCCCCTTCGGTGACACCGCATGCTGGCGGCCGGGCTCGTCATAATCTGCTTCGTGCGCCTCTCGACGCGCGGCCGTTGACCATTCCCAGAGATGGCGGTGGCGCGCCCGCCAGCTAGCGGCTAGGTAACGCGACTAATATGGTGATTGATCGGTGATGGAAAATCCTTCGATGTCGAAGCAAGTGCGGGTCGTTCCGGTCATCCTATCGGGCGGCGCGGGAACGCGGCTCTGGCCCGCCTCGCGGGAGGCCTATCCCAAGCAGTTCCTGCCGCTTCTCGGCGAGCGCTCCACCTTCGAGGAGACGCTGGCGCGGGTCGGTGACCGCAGCCTCTTCGCCGATCCGGTGATCGTTACCGGGGAGGACTTCCGCTTCCTCGTGGCCGACCAGCTCGCACGCGCCGGCACGCCCGGGCGCATCGTACTGGAGCCGATGCGGCGGGACTCCGCCCCCGCCGTCGCGGTGGCCGCCGAACTTGTCGCCGCAGCCGACCCGGATGCCGTGATGCTGGTGCTCGCCGCCGACCATCTCGTCACCGACGCGGAGGCCTTCGCGGCCACGGTCGAGGCGGGGCTCGCCCTCGCCGATGCGGGTGCTCTCGTCACCTTCGGCATCCGCCCCACCCATCCTGCCACCGGCTACGGCTACATCCGCCCAGGCGACGTGATGGACGGCCGCGTGCGCATGGTCGCCGCCTTCAAGGAGAAGCCCGACGAGGAGACGGCCGAGGCCTTCCTGGCCAAGGGCTATCTGTGGAACTCCGGCAATTTCCTGTTCCGGGCCGACGCGTTCCTGGCAGAACTCGCCAGGTTCGAGCCGGAAATCGCCAGCGCCTCCAAGGCTGTCGCCGGGTCGATGAGCGTCGACCGGGCCGGCAGCATCACCTTCGAGCGCATCGACCGGGAAGCCTTCGCGGCCTCACCGGCCAAGTCGGTCGACTATGCCGTGATGGAGCGCACCGACCGCGCAGCCGTGATCGAGGCCGACTACGCCTGGTCCGATCTCGGTTCATGGGATGCCCTGTGGGAGGCCTCGCCCAAGGACGAGCAGGGCAATGCCGCCCGCGGCGCCGTCTCCCTCGCGGCGACCCGCAATTCCTACGTCTCCAGCGACGAGGTCCATACCGCCGTAATCGGGCTCGACGGCGTGGTCGTCGTGGCGACCAAGGACGCGGTCCTAGTCGCCGGCCGGCAGGTGGCGGGCGAGCTCAAGACGCTGGTCTCGGACCTGCGCGCCGGGGATGCCCAGCGCCGCCGGCTGGCCGAGGAGCACCGGCGGGTTCTGCGCCCCTGGGGTTCCTACGAGAGCGTCGACCGGGGCGAACGGTTCCAGGTGAAGCGCATCGTGGTGAAGCCTGGCGCCCGCCTGTCGCTGCAGAAGCACTTCCACCGGGCCGAGCATTGGATCGTGGTGAAGGGCACGGCGACGGTCGAGGTCGACGAGATCACTAAGATCGTGCGCGAGAACGAGAACGTCTACATTCCGCTCGGTGCCTGGCACCGCCTCGCCAACGAGGGCAAGATCCCGCTCGAGCTCATCGAGGTGCAGTCGGGCAGCTATCTCGGCGAGGACGACATCGTCCGCAGCCAGGACGACTACAAGCGCGTCTGAAGCCTCACCCGCTGATCATCCGGCCGAGGCCCGCCGCCGAACTCTCGGCGGGGCGCCAGCCGAGGGCGCGCAGCGCCCCATCGTCGAGAACGAGATCACGGCAGAGCTGATCGGCAAGGGACGGCGCGAGGCGCGCCACCAGCCGCTCGGCCATCGCCGCTGGCAGGCCGACGATCCCCTGCGGGCGCCCGGCCGCCTGCCGCATGGCGCCGATCATCTCCGCGACTGTCAGCGGATCGCCGTCCGCGAGGTGGAAGGTGCGTCCCCCCGCATCCGGCCGCGCCAGGACGAACCAGGCGGCCTCCGCCAGGTTGACGTCGGACAGGATCGACCGCCGCCCTGCCAATCCTCCGACCGGCAGGGGGAGAAACGACCGGGCTAGCCGGGCGAGGCGGGCCATGTTGCCCTTCGCCCCTGCACCATGCAGCACCGGCGGCCTGAGGATGATCGCTTCCGGCAGTTCCTCGCGCACCGCCCGTTCCGCGGCGAGCTTGGAGCGGCCATAGGCGTCGGTAGGGGCGGGCGTCGCCGTCTCCGCCAGGGGGCGGGCCGACCAGGGGCCGCTCACCGCGCGCGACGACGAGATCAGCACGAAGCGGTGGATGCCCCGCAGGCGGGCCGCTCGGGCGAGGCTGGCGGAGGCAGCCGCATTGACGGCGCGCATCTCCGCCTCGTCCATGCCGGCCGGCTGTTGTGCGAGGCCGGCCGCATGGACCACCGCCTCCACGCCGTCGAGCAGCGCGGCGAACTGGTCGTCGAGGCCGGATGTGGCGAGGTCCGGCAGAGGAGCGGGGCTCACGCGTTCCGCGAGCCGGGCGGGCAGGGGCGCGCGGGCGGCGGCGCGCACCTCCAGGCCTCGCGCCGCGAGGACTTCGGCAAGGGCCGCGCCGACGAAGCCGCTGGCGCCGGTGACGAGGACGGTCATGCCGGCCGCCCCGGACGCCGGAGCCAGGAGAGGATCGGGACCACGACGGCGGCGATGCCGAGCCCGAGGAGGCCGGCCGCAGCCAGCGGGTCGCCGGCCCGGGTGGACAGCAGGCCAAGGGCGGCACAGACGGTCGACGTCACAGCCACCGTGAACGCCACGCGCGGCGCCGGCAGTCCCGTGTCCACGGCCCGCTGGTAGGCATGGTCGCGGTGGGGCTCGGTGAGCCTCGCGCCGGCTATGCAGCGCCGGGCGAGGGTGATCCCCCCGTCGGCGACCGGGTACAGCAGCATGAGGAGGGCGGCCGCGGGTTGGCCGGCGAGGGCGAGGTTCAGCGCAAGCCAGCCGAAGAGCAGGCCGAGCGGCAGGCTGCCGGAATCGCCGAGGAAGATCGCCGCGGGATGTTTGTTCCAGCGCCAGAACCCGGCCATGGCGCCAAGGCCGGCGGCAGCGAGTGGACCCGCTCCGGCCATGGGAACCAGCAGCGCCGCCGCTGCGGCCAGGGCGAAGGCCGGGACGCCGTGGGCGAGCGTGATCTCGTCGATGCCGTCGATGAAATTGACGATGTTGATTGTGGCGACGAGCGCCAGGGTGGCGGCTGCCCGCTCGACCCAGTACAGCGCCGGCGGCACCAGCGTGGCCTCGGGCGGGAGGCTCGCGGCGGCGAGGGCGGCGGCGATCGCCTGCGCCGCGAGTTTGGGCCGCCAAGCGAGGGGGCGCATGTCATCGACGAAGCCGAGCAGGGTGAGGCCTACGATGGCGGCGAGGAGGGCGAGGAGCCGCGTCTCTCTGCCGCCGGCGGCTAAGTCCGCCGATCCGCCGGCGAGGAGGATGCCGGCCACGACACCGATGCCGGCGCCCTGCGGCGTGACCCTTCGGTGGGAGGAGCGGGCGTCGGGCCTCGCCGCGGCGACGCGTTCTAGCCATGGCCGCAGCGCGGCGATGGCGAGCGCGGAGATGAGGAAGGCGGCGACCATCGCCGCGAGGCTGGAAACAGTGAGCATTTTTTCGGACTGACCGCGCCGGTGCCGTTCAGCCGCACGGGCGGCGGCAGATCAGGCTAGCAGAATCCATCCAAGAGCCCAGTCGGAGGCCCGCATCACGGCGGACGGGAGCAGGAGGCCGCGCCGACTGACGGGTATGCCCCCAGAACGCCCGCAGGCTGTCGCGGACCATCATGCCGGCCGATACCAGGCCGAGGGCCAGAACGATCAATTCGAATGCTGCTTCCGTGTGCCCCGTACCTCAATGCGTGACGTCGCGAGTGCTCCGCTGCGGCGTGGCGCGAGGCCATTTACGCCGCGGCGCACACCAGTCAAGCCGGGCATGGTTAATGTTCTATAAACGGCCGACAGCCGGCGCCGAGCGGCTCAAGCCAATGCTGCCCGGACGCTTTCGATCACGCGATTCTGCACTGCCTCGTCGAGATAAGGGTGCATGGGCAGGCTGATCACGTCACCCGCCAGGCGATCGGAGAGCGGCAGACCGTTGCCCGCGACGGGATAATGCCGATAGGCGGTCTGCTGATGCAGCGGGCGGGGATAGTAGATCGCCGTCGGAACGCCCTGTGCCTTCAGTTTGGCGGCGAAGGCGGCGCGGTCGCGGCCCCGCAGCCGGATCGTGTACTGAGCCCAGACGGAGACGAGCCCGTCCGCGACGCGGGGCACGTCGACCAGCGATGCGAGCGCCTGATTATAGCGCGCCGCAACGGCATTCCGCGCCTGAATCTCATCGGGGAAGATCTTGAGCTTCTCGATCAGCACCGCGGCCTGGATCGTGTCCATGCGGCCGGTCATGCCGATGCGCTGGTTGTCGTATTTGTCCTCGTTGTTCTGGCCGTGGATGCGCAGCGAGCGGATGATGTCGACGAGACAGTCGTCGTCGGTGAAGATCGCGCCGCCGTCGCCGTAGCAGCCGAGCGGCTTGGCCGGGAAGAAGGAGGTGGCGGTGGCCATGCCGATCGTGCCGATCTTGCGGCCCTTGTAGGTACCGCCGAAGGACTGGGCGGCGTCGTCGAGAAGCCACAGGCCGTTCTCGGCGCAGAAGGGCTCGATGGTGTCGTAATCCGCCGCCTGGCCGAAGAGGTCGACCGCGATGACGCCCACCGGCTTCAGGCCCGCCGCCTTCGCGGTGGCGAGGCCCTGGGCGAGCGAGGCGCGGTCGATGTTGAAGGTTTCTGCATGGACGTCGACAAAGACCGGGCTGGCGCCGAGCCAGGCCACCACCTCGGCCGTGGCGGCGAAGGTGAAGGCCGGGCAGAGCACGGCGTCGCCGGGCTTCACGCCCCTCGCCATGAGGATGAGCGCCAAGGCATCGGTGCCCGAGGAGCAGGAAACGGCGTGCTTCGCGCCGCAGAAGTCGGCCAGCGCCTCTTCCAGCGCTAGGACCTCCGGCCCCATGATGTAAGCGCCGTGGTTCACCACCTTCAGGATCGCCTCCTCGATTGCGGCTCCGAGCCGACGGCGCTGGGCGCCGAGATCGATGAAGGGCAGGGGGGCAAAAGCGGCTGCGTCTGTCACGTGTCGACCTTCATAACGAAGAGGCGGTCCGAATCGGCCGCGGCGGCCGGGTGCCAGACATAGGCAGTGCGTCGCAGCAACCAAAATCACAATGTCTTCCAAACCGTGACGCAGTGCCCTAGCCCGATCGCTCAAGCCCCGTGATTGCCTCCTCAAGCCGTCACCTCACGGCCCTTTAGTTGCGCCGTCGACAGGTGGAGTTCTGCGAGGTTTGACAATTAAGGCTTCTTGTCGCCAATGGCGCCGGTCGCAACGTATACAGAGCGGACCCGTCGTAAGCTTTTTTGTGGCGGTAAGGCCGAACAAGCTGTCAAGTGATCTGATCCTAATCTGGTGCCATAAAACTGGATCATTCGGAGTTAGAGTTTTCCGCGTCGTTTCCGATGAGCTGGGAGGAGCGGAAGACTATGAAGGCGAGCAAGTTCTCGGACGACCAGAAGGCGTTCATTTTGAAGCAGGGGTCCGACAGGATGCCAGTAGCGGAGATCTGCCGGTAGGCCGGGATCAGCCAGGCGACCTATTTTAACTGGAAGAAGAAGTGTGATGGGCTGCTGCCGACCGAGATGCGGCGGGTGAAGCAAGGCGATAGGGCTCCATGAGAGCTAGTCCGGAGGGCAGCTCACGTCTGGCCTGGCCTTCGTGACGAGGCTGAGGGCTTTGGAGTTCGCGCTGCGCGGCGGCGAAAGCCTGCGCGATATGACGGATGCTGTCGGAGGAACGTGCGGACATAGCGTTATGCCCCAGCCAGGATCTCAAAGGAAAAGGCGCCGGTTTTGCTGCGATTGGCGCGCAAGCCCCGGCCGATCGATTCGGCTGGGTCGAGCGGTACAGCGCCTTAACGCCATCCTTGGCGGCGAGGTGATCGTTTTGGGCCTCTTGGTATCGCGATACTGTGGGGCGAGCACCGCCCATTCATTGCTCCCGCTCATATCAGCAATGCGGATGATTTCCGCTTTCGGTAGTGGGGGAGGTGCTCCGATGGGTCGCGGAGCGGTGCCAGATTTCACGCAGTCCCAGAAGCGCAGCTCGGCTTCCAACAGCGCCTCCTGGTAGATCGGATCGGCGTCGGCGGTGATCAGTACCCATTTTCCCCCACCTGTTAGGATCGAGAGCCGAGCGGTGTCTCGGCCAGCTACCGCCATGTTGTGTTGTAGCTGCGGCATATGTTTCGCCGCTGCGGCCTCTTCGGAAAACGACCAAGGCAGCATGAACTTGGCCTCAAAGATCGCCCGGCCGTTCTCGGTTAATCCGTCCAAGGTGGCTGCGAGAAAGGAATATCGCTGATGAAACAGGCGGGTTTGATGATCAGATACGGCCGAACCTGTCTGCCGCTCAAACCAATCCGTGTTTAGTTTTTCTGTTGCGTGACCTAATGCTACAACCAGATTTCCTGAAATACTCGAACGAATGGGCGCCAGCCGGAGCGCAGGGATCCAGTTGGTGCTAACCAGCGGGTTCTCTCCGGCGGTTGTGCCTGTGCTCGCCTGTCATAGCCGTGAGCATTGCTGATGATGGCGATCAGCTGCAGGCCATCGGCAAAAGCGCGCCCCGTCAGTTGCTCAGAAGCGCGTGCTTCCCTGCATTTTTCCCTGCACCAGGGAAAACCACCTGTCGCGGCGATTGGCGTCGCGACAACCGCACGCGCCTGGCGCGTCTTGTTCTACAGGCGGTGCAATGATCTCCGTTCCTGCACGGAGCTGCGCTCAGCGGCGCCCGACATCGCCGTTGGCGAGGCGCCGTTCCCAGGCATAGGCGGCCTCGACGATTTCGGTGAGGTCGTCATGGGCCGGCGTCCAGGCGAGCCTCGTGCGGGCGCGGGTCGCATCGGCCACCACCGCAGCGGCATCGCCGGGCCGGCGCGGGGCGTAGTCGGCACGGAAGTCGACCTTGGTGACGGCGCGCACCGTGTCGATCACCTCCTTGACCGAATAGCCGTGGCCGTAGCCGCAGTTCGCCACCATGCTCTCGCCGCCGGCGCGCAGATGGGCGAGCGCGGAGAGATGCGCGCGCACCAGGTCGGTGACGTGGATGTAGTCGCGCAGGCAGGTGCCGTCAGGCGTCGGATAGTCGGCACCGAAGACATCCATCTTGGCCCGGAGGCCAAGGGCGGTCTGCACAGCCACCTTGATGAGGTGGGTGGCGTTGGGCGTCGACTGTCCCGTGCGGCCCTTCGGATCGGCGCCGGCGACGTTGAAGTAGCGCAGGACCACGTAGGTCATGTCGTGGGCCGCCGCGGCGTCGCGCAGCATCCATTCGGTGATCAGCTTGGAGGTGCCGTAGGGGCTTTCCGGCCGGGTCGGCGCCTCCTCGGCGACCGGCATCACCTCGGGCGTGCCGTAGACGGCGGCGGTGGAGGAGAAGATGAAGCGGCGCACGCCGGCGGCGACTGCGGCGGCCATGACGACGCGGGTCTTCACCGTGTTCGAGAGATAGTAGCCGAGCGGATCGGACACCGAATCCGGCACGACGATGCGGGCGGCGAAATGGATGACCGCGTCGACCCCGTGCAGGCGCATCACGGTCTCGACGAGGCGCTGGTCGCCCATGTCGCCGACGACCAGCGTCGCACGCGGATCGACGGCCCAGGCGAAGCCGGTGGAGAGGTTATCGAGGACGACGACGCTTTCACCGGCGTCAAGCAGTTCGAGAACCATATGGCTGCCGATATAGCCGGCGCCGCCGGTGACGAGAACGGTCATGGTCTGATCCCCCTGGGCGGCCGCGCGCACGCCCGATGTGCCGGCCCTGACCTAGCGCAAAGAGGTCAAGAAAGTTCCAAGACCGGCAGGACGGTCTGCGCGGGGGCGTGCGGGACGGCGCGGCGGGCGGCGGCGGCGCGGGCGGCTCGGCCGACGGAGCGGTAGAGGAAGCCGGCCCGCGCCGCGGCCTCGGGATCGAGCAGGTTGCGCAGGTCGACGAGGACCGGGCTGCGCATGGCGCGCGCGGCAGCCGCGAGGTCCAGGGCCGCGAATTCGGGCCATTCGGTGAGGATGACGGCGAGGTCGGCCCCGGCGAGCACCGTCATGGCGCTCTCCGCCATGGCGACGCCAGGCAGGAGGGGAGCGGCCTCCGCCATGCCGGCCGGGTCGAAGGCGGTGACGCGGGCGCCCTGTTTCTGCAGTTGCGGCAGGATGACAAGGGAGGCCGCCGAGCGCATGTCGTCCGTCCCGGCCTTGAAGGTGAGGCCGAGCACGGCGATCCGCCGGCCGGCCACCGAGCCGCCGGCAGCACGGACGATCTTGCGCACCATCTCGCCCTTGCGGGCATCGTTGACGGCCACCGCCGTCTCCACCGAGCGCAGCGGCACGCCGTGGTCCTGCCCGGTCTTCATCAGCGCCAGCATATCCTTCGGGAAGCAGGATCCGCCGAAGCCGGGGCCGGCCTTCAGGAACTGCGCGCCGATGCGCGGGTCGAGGCCGATGCCGCGGGCGACGTCGCCGACATCGGCGCCGATCTCCTCGCAGAGATTGGCGATCTCGTTGATGTAGGTGATCTTGAGGGCGAGGAACGAATTGGCTGCGTATTTGATGAGTTCGGCGGCGCGCCGGTCGGTGACGAGGAGCGGTGCGCCGCGCTCGGTCAAAGGCTGGTAGAGCGCCGCCATCATCGCCGCGGCGCGGCTGTCTTCCGTTCCGACGACGACGCGGTCGGGCCGCATGAAATCGGCGATGGCGACGCCCTCGCGCAGGAATTCCGGGTTCGAGACGACGGCGATGCCTCCCGTCGCTGTCCGGGAGCGGATGAGCGCCTCCACCTCGTCGCCGGTGCCGACCGGGACGGTCGACTTCACGACCACGATGGTTCCCGCGGCGAGATGAGGCGCGATGGCGCCGGCGGCGGCCATGACCTGGCCCATGTCGGCATGGCCGTCGGAGGGGCGGGGCGGGGTGCCGACGCAGATGAAGACGGCGGCAGCGCGCGGAACGGCTTCGGCAAGGTCTGTGGAGAAGGAGAGGCGGCCGGCTGCCGTTTCGCTGGCGACGAGCTCGGCGAGGCCCGCCTCGTAGATCGGAATATGGCCGACCCGGAGGCCGGCGATCTTGCGGTCGTCGCGGTCGACCACCGTCACCCGGTGGCCGATGGCGGCGAGACAGGCGCCGCTCACCAGGCCGACATAGCCGGCGCCGACGACGGTGAGGGGTTTCGCGACGTGCTGCATGGCGGGTGCCTCGCCTGCCGGGCGCGGGTGATTCCCGTCGGCCCCGGCCCGGCTCCCCCCAAACCACCGCAAGGTGACAGGGGGACGACAGCGCCGCCTCACATGACCGGCGGCGGGTTGCGGCTCATCATGGTGCGGCGCTGGTGCCAGTAGGGATACGCCGGGGGTATGGCACTGGCCGCGTCGAGCGCCGCGGTCTGCTCGGCCGTCAGCTTGAGATCGCAGGCGGCGAGATTGTCGCGCAACTGGGCCTCGTTGCGGGCGCCGATGACGATGGAGGAGACCGTCGGCCGGGCGAGGAGCCAGGCGAGCGCCACCTGGGGGATGGAGCGGCCGACCTCGGCGGAGACCTTCTCCAGCGCGTCGGTGACGGCGAAGAGGCGATCCTCCGGCACCGGCCAGCTCGCGTCGGTCGCGAGGCGGCTGTCGCCGGGCGGGCGCTTCGTCCGGCCGATCTTGCCGGAGAGCTTGGCGCCGGAAAGCGGCGACCAGACGAGCGTGCCGACATTCTGGTCGAGGCCGAGCGGCATCAGCTCCCATTCGAAGTCACGCGCCACCAGGGTGTAATAGGCCTGGTGGGTGACCGGCCGCGGCAGGCCGTGCCGGTCGGCCAGGGCCAGCATCTTCATCAGGTGCCAGCCGGAATAGTTGGAGACGCCATAGTATCGGATCTTGCCGGCGCGGATGAGAGCGTCGAGGGCCGCCAGCATCTCTTCGATGGGCGTGAGCGCGTCGAAGGCGTGGAGCTGGTAGAGATCGACGTAGTCGGTGCCGAGGCGCTTCAGGCTCGCCTCGCAGGAGGCGATGATCTTCGAGCGCGAGGTGCCGATGTCGTTGGGACCGGGGCCCATGGGCATGCCGGTCTTGGTGGCGATGAGAACCGCGTCGCGGCGGCCCCTGATCGCCTGGCCGAGGATCTCCTCGGAGAGGCCGGCGGAATAGCCATCGGCCGTGTCGAACATGGTGCAGCCGAGTTCGAGGCAGATGTCGACGAGGCGGGTGGCCTCGGCGACGTCGGTGGCGCCCCATTTGCGCAGGAACTCGCTGCCGCCGCCGAACGTGGCGGTGCCCAGCGTCAGGGCGGGGATCTTGAGGCCGGAGCCTCCGAGCGTGCGGTAGTCCATGGTGGGCCTCCTCGGGGCGATCGGCGTCGCCGTTCCGGGGAGGAGTGTCGGGAGGGCGCCCTGCCGTGGCAAGCGACCTGGGGGGAGAGGAGTTATGCGCGCCCGCCGGCGACCAGCTTCGGCTGCGCGGGCGGCGTGGCGCGCTCGCCGAGGCAGCGCATGGCAATGTCGAGGGAGGCGAGGCCGTCGGCGCCGCCGGTCACCGGCGGCTTGCCGGTCCGGACGCTGTCGATGAAGGCCACGAGCTCGGCGCGCAGCGGCTCGGCATAGGCCACCGACAGGTGGCGCATGGAGTAGGAACCGTCGGGCTTGTAGTCGAAGCACTCGGTGACCTGGCGGGTGATGAGGTCGCCGGTGATGTATTTGTTGCGGGTGGCGACATGCACCGTGCGCGCCTTGAAGGGCGTCAGCCAGTTCGTGTTGATGTGGGCGAGGACGCCGGAGGCGGTGCGGAACTGCAGGAGCGCGATGTCCTCGCGCTCGGCATGGATGGAATTGGTCTGCGGCTGGATCTCCGCGATCTCCGAGCCGGTGAACCAGCGGATCAGGTCGATGTCGTGGACGGCGAGGTCGATGACGACGCCGATGTCCGACATGCGCGGCGGGAAGGGGCCGACGCGGGTGATCTGGATGGAGAGGATGTCATCGTCGGCGATGGCCTGGCGGATGGACTGGACCGCCGGGTTGAAGCGCTCGACATGGCCGACCATCAGCGTGACGCCGGCCCGCTCGGCGGCGTCGATGATGCGGCGGCCTTCCTCGACCGACTGGGCAATGGGCTTTTCCACCAGAACGTGAATGCCGCGGGCGATGGCGGCGAGCGCGATGGGCGTGTGGAGCTGGGTGGGGGCTGCGATGGTGAGGGCGTCGATGCCGGCATCCATCAGCGCCTCGAGGGAGGAGAAGCCCGGGCACCCGAGGCGGGAGGTGACGAACTCCACCTGGGCGGCATCGGGATCGGCGACGCCGGCGAGGACGACGCCCGGCAGTTCGGCGAGAACCCGCGCGTGGTTCTTGCCCATGACGCCGAGGCCGACGACGCCGACGCGCAGGGGGGAGCCGGCGGATGGGGACTGGGTCATGAACGGGCCTCGGGAATCGGAATGGTGGCGGCGCTGCGGCCACCTCTTGCCGCTCCTATACGATTTCGCGCGGGGCCAGCGCAAACAGGGCACCGATCACGAAGGATGACCGGCCGTGTCAGCGCCGCCAGCCGGCGAGAGCCGTCGCGGCGGACTGCCGGCGCGCGAGGTCTGCGACATCGGAGGCGACGACGCGCTGCCCGAGCGGGAAGACCGAGGCCGCGGCGAGCTTCAGGTGCGCCCAGCCGAAGGGAATGCCGATGATGGTGACGAAACAGGCGAGCGCCGCCGCGACGTGGATGACCAGCAGGATGAAGCCGAGCGGGACGAACCAGATGACGTTGCCGAGGAAGCGCAGCACGCCCATGGCGCCGGAGGGACGGCCGGTCAGTTCGCTCGCCCAGACCACGTCGCGACCGAAGGGCCAGAGCGTGTAGGAGCCGATGCGGAAACAGGCGAAGGCCCAGGGCAGGCCGATGATGGTGACGGCGGCGATCGCCCCGGCGAGAAACCAGGCGAGGCCGGCGACGAGGCCGCCGAGGACGAACCAGAGGATGTTGAGCAGAAGGCGGACGGGTCCCATGGTCTCCTCGCGGGTGGGCCAAGGTCCCTGAGATGGGGATGCCGGCCGTGCTCCGCATCCCCGTTGGACACCCGTGCCCCGCTTCCTTAAAACCGGCAGCCTGAAACCCGGGAGATGCAGCATGCCGGCCATCGCCGACCTGAAGGTCAAGCTCTACACGGACGGGGCCGAGAAGGCCTCCATCGTCGAGATGGCGAAGAAGCCGTGGATTCAGGGCTTCACCACCAATCCCTCGCTCCTGAAGAAGGCCGGCGTCTCCGACTACGCCGCCTATGCGAAGGACCTGGTCGCGGCGGTGCCGGACCATCACATCTCCTTCGAGGTCTTTTCCGACGATCTGAAGGAGATGGAGGCCCAGGCGCGCGTCATCGCCACCTGGGGCCGGAACGTCTACGTCAAGCTGCCGGTGACCAATTCGAAGGGCGAGCCGCTCTACGACCTCATCCACAAGCTCTCGCGCGAGGGCGTGAAGATCAATTTCACCGCGCTCTATACCGAGGCGCAGATCAAGGCCTCGGTGGAGGCGCTGAAGGGCGGCGCGCCGTCCATCGTCTCGGTCTTCGCCGGGCGCCTCGGCGATGCCGGCCACGACTACATGCCGGTCATGACCTATGCGGTGGGCCTTGCCCGCGGCACCGACACGGTCGAGGTCATCTGGGCCTCGACCCGCGAGGTGTGGAACGTCATCGAGGCGGACCGCATCGGCTGCCACATCATCACCGCGCCCGCCGACATCCTGAAGAAGCTGGAGGGCCTCGGCCGCGCGCCGGAGGACATCTCGCTCGACACGGTGAAGGGCTTCGTGGCGGATGCGCAGGCCGCCGGGCTGACGCTCGCGACCTGAGGGGCCCGGGACGGTCTGCCCCGGACCCCCGGGCGTCAGGCCGCCATGCCGATCGCCCGTCGGATGGCGGTCTGCACCGGCGAGGGCGGCAGCGCCGGGTCGAACTCGCCCTTCGGCAGCAGCGGCGGCGGGGCCATGAAGCGGGGCCGGGTGCCGTGGTGCGGCTGCGCCGCATGGACCAGGAAGGGATGGCACAGATAGACCGTCCCTGCCGGCCCGGTGGCCAGAACCTCCTCGCAGTCGGCGGTGGAGGCGAAGCCGTCGGCCGCCAGTTCCCGGAGCGTGAGGCCGGCCTCGCCATGAGGCAGCAGCCGTCTTGCAATGGCGCGGTGCGACCCCTTCCGGATCCGCGTCGGCGCATCCGCCTCGCCGACATCGGAGAAGAGGAACAACATGAGCAGGGCGCGACCACTGCTCTTCACGTTGGTCCGCCACTCCATGAAGTCCGGATTGTCGGTGCCGAGACTGGCATCGATGTGCCAACCCGCATCGCCCGGATCATCCGGCGAGGGGAAGCGGATGGGGAAGCTGCCCAGACCATTGGGGCGCAGCCAGCGCCCTTCTCCGGCCAGGGCATCGTAGGCGGCGTGCAGGGCCGGCGTGTTGGCGGCTTCGACGAAGGGTGTGCCCGCCATGAACGGCAGCCGGACCACTGGCTTCGTCCAGGTCTCGGGCGCGTCGGGCGAGAGGCCCATGGCGCGCCAGAGCAGGTCGCGTCCTTGCCGCGCGAGGTCCGGCCCGAAGGCATCCCGAAGCTGGACATAGCCGTGTGCGATGAAATGCGCGATCTGAGCCTCGCTCAGGGCGACAGGCGAAATGTTCGACATGTGATGAATCTCCGCGCGGCCGCCACGAGGGGCAGGCCGTCTTGATCTGAATGGCACATGCGTGCCGCGACGGGTC
This sequence comes from Pseudomonadota bacterium, assembly GCA_023416965.1. Lineage (GTDB taxonomy): Bacteria > Pseudomonadota > Alphaproteobacteria > Rhizobiales > Phreatobacteraceae > Phreatobacter. Next base: position 21,391 of record JAEZGJ010000129.1, read on the forward strand.
CGGTGGTCAGATCAGGGGAAAGAATGTGGAGATAAACATCATCATCGTGGCAGGATATCATCCGGCATGCTGGCAGGCAAACTGCCGCGTCTCGCCATTCCGCTCCCGATGACGATCCGAGGTCACGGGGAAGCCGGAAGGTTTCAGCCGAATACCTGCGACGGCTTCGGGACTCGTCGTCTCGCGGTCGATCCGGCCGGCCCCCGCCGAATGCCGGTCTTGAGGCGGGCGGCGGGGCAGGGCCCAATGGCGCCATGCATGGCACCGTCCCCACCGAACCCGACATTCCCGCCGGCTTCCTGCGCCTCGGCGAAGGCGAGGGCTTCATCGGCCTCGCCGGCCCCTATTACTGGCGGCCGGCGGCGCAGGGAGGGGTGGATTACGGCTTCGCCGCCGAGCTTCGCCACGGAAATCCCAACGGGGTGCTGCATGGCGGCTCGCTGACCACGTTCATGGACACGGTGCTGGGCTACGAAGTGATCCGCGTCACAGGCCGGCGCTGCGCCACCATCGCGCTCAACACCCAGTTCCTCGCCGGCGGGCGGGTGGGCGACTGGGTCACGGGGCGGGTCACCATGCGGCGGCTGACGGGCTCCATGGCCTTCGTCGACGGCGAGGTGCTGTCCGGCGAGACACTGGTGGCGACCACGACGGCCATCTTCCGGCTGTTCAGGCCGGAGGGCGCGCCGCACCTCCTCAAGGGAGGCCCGCCGATCGCCACCGGCTGAGCCCGCGCCGAATCGCTTCTCCTCCGCTAGACCATGGTTTCGGCGGAAAGGGCGGCTAGCGCCCTTCGCAGAAGGCGAGGGCGGGCCCTCGTCGGGACGTTGACAGGGAAGCGGCCGGTCGTGATCAGGAACATCTTCTCGGTCTCGGCGCTCACGCTGCTCAGCCGCCTGTTCGGCTTCATCCGCGATCTCATGTTCGCCGCCATCCTCGGCGCCGGGCCGCTCGCCGACGCCTTTTTCGTCGCCTTCCGCATCCCCAACCAGTTCCGCGCCATCTTCGCCGAGGGCGCCTTCTCCGCCGCCTTCGTGCCGGGCTTCGCCAAGGTCGCGGCGGAGCGGGGGCAGAACGCCGCCCTCGTCTTCGCCGACCGGATCTTCGCCTATCTGATCCTCGCCCAGCTCGTGCTGCTCGCCGCCGCCTTCATCTTCATGCCGACGGTGGTGTCGCTGATGGCGCCGGGCTTTGCCGGCGACCCCGTGCGCTTCCCCGTCGCGGTGGAGCTCACCCGCATCACCTTCCCCTATCTCGCCCTGGTCTCGCTGGTGATCCTGGTCAGCGGCGTGCTGAACGCCGTCGGGCGCTTCGCCGCCGCGGCGGCGACGCAGGTCGTGCTCAGCCTCGGCATCATCGGGGGGTTGCTGCTGGCGCGCCATTTCCCCACCCCCGCCCATGCCGCCGCCTGGGGCATCATCGTCGCCGGCATCCTGCAGTTCCTGCTGGTTTCAGTGGACGCGCTCCGGGCCAACGTCATGGTGGAGCTGCGCCTGCCGAAGGTGACGCCGGAGGTGAAGCGGTTCTGGAAGACCTTCGTGCCGGCGACGCTGGGCTCGGCCGGCACGCAGATCGCCGTTCTCGCCGATACGGTGGTAGCGAGCTATCTCGTCGCCGGCTCGGTCTCCTGGCTCTACTATGCCGACCGCCTCAACCAGCTGCCCATGGGCGTCATCTCCATCGCGGTCGGCACGGTCCTGCTCTCGGAAATGAGCCGGCGCGTATCGGCGGGAGACGAGGCGGGCGCGCGAACGGCGCAGCTGCGCGCCATCGAACTCACCCTCGTCTTCACCCTGCCGGCGGTGGCCGCCTTCGTCGTGGTGCCGGACGTCCTGATGAAGGCGCTGTTCATGCGCGGCGCCTTCTCCGAGAACGACGCGGTGCAGTCGGCGCGGGCGCTCGCCGCCTACGGCACGGGCCTGGCGGCCCTCGTCCTGATCCGGCCGCTCACCGTCACCTTCCACGCGCGCGGCGACACGACCACGCCCGTCATCGCGGTGGCGGTGGCGATCGCCGTCAACGTGGCGCTGAAATTCGCCCTGATGGGGCCGCTCGGCCATGTCGGGCTCGCCACCGCCACCAGCGTCGGCGCCTGGATCAACGTGACGCTTCTCGTCGTCTTCGCGCGCCGCCGCGACCTGTTCACCCTCGACAGCCGCGCCCGCAGCGTCCTGCCGCAAATCGCCGTGGCCTTCGCCGTGCTGACGCTCGCCCTGGTCGTCTCGAGCACGATCATGGCGAGCCTTCCGGGCCCGGGCCTCGACCCCAAGCTCGCGCTGGTCATCCTGATGGTGGTGGGCGGCGCGGCCTATGGCCTGGTGCTGGTCCTGCTCTTCGGCAAGCAGTTCATGGCCGATTTCAAGCGCCTGAGACGGGGTATCTCCGGCTGAGGCTCGTCCCGCTCACCCCTGCGGGGTGGTGACCTTGCGCTGGCGGGCGCGCTCGATGCCGAGCTTGTGCTCGCGCCAGATGACGAAGATGCCGGAGGCGACGACGATGGTGCCGCCGGTGATCACATAGGCGCTCGGCAGGTCGGCAAAGACGAGATAGCCCATGATCACCGCCCAGATCATCGAGAAATAGTCGAAGGGCGCGATGAGCGATGTGTCGGCATAGCGGTAGCTCAGCGTCAGGAAGATCTGGCCGAGCCCGCCGGTGACGCCGACCATGACGAGGATGAAGGCCTGGAGCGGCGTCGGCACGATCCACTGGCCGATCACGGGCATGGCGAGGCCCAGCGGCCAGGTCAGGAGGGCGAGGGTGGCGCAGAGCGCCATGAAGGTGAAGACGATGGCCGCCGTCGTCTCGGTGTTGACGAGCCGGCGCACCTGGATGGTGGCGAAGGCGGCGCAGACCGCGCCGCCGAGGGCGAACATGGCGCCGGTGCGCTGGCTGTCGGGGCGGCTGCCGAAGGCGCCGACGTCGAGATGGGGCCAGAGGATGACCAGGACCCCGACGAAGCCGACGGCGACCGCCGACCAGCGATAGACCCGCACCTGCTCGCCGAGGATGAAATAGGCGAGTGGCACCACCATGAGCGGGGCGGCGTAGCTGATGGCGGTGGAATCGGCGAGGGGGAGGAGGGTCAGGCCGACGAAGCCGGAGAACATGCCGCCGGCACCGATGACGCCGCGCTTCATGTGGGAGCGGAAGCTCACATAGCGGAAGGCATCCATCACCTCGTGGCGCCAAGCGAGCATGAGGAACAGCGGGATGAGGGCGAAGAAGGAGCGGCAGAAGACGACCTCGCCGACCGGGATTTCCTTGCCCGCCACGCGCACCAGCGTCGACATGGAGGTGAAGGCCACCGTCGACATCAGCTTGAACAGGATTCCCGTGGCGGCGCGGGAGAGGACGGGCATGAAGGGGAGGGGCTCGGGAAGGGATGCGGCTCGACATCCCTTGAACCACGCCGGGGCGGATTCGGGCAGGGCCAATGCTGCACGCATGCCCTGCGGAGACGTCCCGGTTCGGCCCGGGCAGGGCCTTGGCGCCGCCGCTTTCCCGACGGCGGGCCCCGGTTGCGCGCGATCTCGCGCCGGTTAAGGTCGCTTCACCACCCTGCAAGAGGTGGTGCCACGATCTCATCGCCACTCAACGGGACCCCCCATGGACAGCCTCAATCCGACACTCAACGCCTGGGCACCGCGCATGCTCTCGGTCCTCCGCATCATGTTCGCGCTGGTGCTGCTGCAGCACGCCCTCGTGAAGCTCTTCGGCTTTCCGATGAGCGTGAACTTCGCTCCGGTCGGCTCGCTGCCGTGGATCGCCGCCTGCATCGAACTCGTCACCGGCCTGTTGATTCTGTTCGGCTTTTTCACCCGCCCGGCCGCCTTCATCCTGGCCGGCACCATGGCGGCGGCCTATTTCATCGGTCATGCCGGCCGCGGTTTCTTCCCCATCCAGAACGGCGGCAACCTCGCCATCATGTACTGCTTCACGGCCCTCTATCTCGTCTTCGCCGGCCCCGGCCCGTGGAGCGCCGACGCCCAGCGCACGACCAATCCCTGATCCCGCTCCGTCACGTCGGTGACGGAGATGGCCGCGTGTCGCAGCTGCGCCTCGCGGCCTTTTCTTGCGCGGATGCCCATGAGTAACTCGCGGGTAACCGGCGGCCGCGGCGGCTATTCCGCACACAAGATGTGCATTCTCATTCACACTTGCGTGAATTCAGCGGCTGAATTGTGCCTTGCAGCAAGACGTTAGCCGGAGATCCGACGCGACTTGCGGAGCGCGGGGCGAGGGCGCCTTGCTGCCCGTCGACAGGAGCAGGCAGACGGTTCTTGCGAATTTGCACGGATCCGATTGCCTGGCTGCAAGCCGGCCACGGCGTGAGCACCCTGCCGGCGGGCTGATCCGCCGGCTGTCGTCGTCATGCTGTCGCTGTCAGGCCGCCTTTGCCGCCCTGGCCTGCTGGATCGTCTGCCAGACCAGCGCAGGCGTCGCCGGCATGTCGATTTCCTTGATCCCGTAGGCCCGCCACAGCGCGTCGACCATGGCGTTCATCACGGAGGGGCAGGCGCCGATGGTGCCGGCTTCGCCCGCGCCCTTGATGCCGAGGAGATTGGTCACGCAGGGGACGTTGCGCGTCTCGAAGTGGAAGTTCGGGATGTGGTCCGCCCGCGGCATGGCGTAGTCCATGAAGGAGGCCGTGAGGAGCTGGCCGCTCTCCTTGTCGTACACGGTTCGCTCCAGCAACGCCTGCCCGATGCCCTGCACGATGCCGCCATGAACCTGGCCGGCGAGGAGCGTCGGGTTGATGGTGACGCCGAAGTCGTCGACCACGGTGTAGCCGACGATCTCGGTGGCGCCGGTATCGGGGTCGATCTCCACCTCGCAGATGTGCGTTCCGTTCGGGAAGGTCGGCTCGGGCGGGCGCCAGGTGCCGTGGCTCTTCAGCTTCTCCTCGGCTCCGGGAAGGGAGGCGATCTTCTCGTAGGAGATCGCCTTGTCGGTGCCGACGACGCGCACCGCGCCGCCGACGATCTCGACGTCGGCGACGCCGACCTCCAACTCCGTCGCCGCCATCTCCTTGATCACATCCGCCAGTGCCCTGGCGCCGACGTCGACCGCCGCGCCGCCGACGGGCAGGGAGCGCGAGCCGCCCGTGCCGGTGCCGGTCGGAATCAGGTCGGTGTCACCCTGGATGACGGTGATCTTCTCGACGGGAATGTCGAGATGCTGCGAGGCGAGCTGGGCATAGGCCGTCTTGTGACCCTGGCCGTTCGACTGGGTGCCGATCTTGATGGTGACCGAGCCGTCCTTCTCGAGGCTCATCCAGGCGTTCTCCGGAGCGCCGCCGCCGCAGGCCTCGATATAGGTGGCCATGCCGATGCCGCGGATCCTGCCGGCCTTCTTCGCCGCCTTCAGCCGGTCCTTGAAGCTGTCCCAGCCGGCGACCTCCATGGCGCGGGTCATGTGGCCGTCGAACTCGCCGGAATCGTAGGTGCGGCCGACCGGTGTCTTCCAGGGGAACTGGTCCGGGCCGATGAAGTTGCGGCGGCGCTCCTCGGCCGGGCTCATGCCGGTCTCGATGGCGATGCGGTCCATCAGGCGTTCGATGAGATAGGCCGCCTCGGGGCGGCCGGCGCCGCGATAGGCGTCCACCGGCACGGTGTTGGTATAGGCATATTTCAGCCGGACATGCATGGCGGGGAAGGCATAGACGCCTGCCAGCATCAGCGCGCCGACGTAGGGGATGAAGGTCGCGTACTGAGAGAGGTAGGCACCCATGTCCGCGACCGTGTCGACCTTCACGGCCAGCACCTTGCCGCGCCGGTCGAGGGCGGCCGTGGCGGTCGAGACGTTGTCGCGGCCCTGGCTGCAATTGACGAAATGGTCGCCGCGCTCCTGAACCCAGGCCACCGGCTTCTTCAGCTTGCGGGCGGCCAGCATGCAGAGCGGATATTCGCGGAACATGAAGGTCTTGGTGCCGAAGCCGCCGCCGACGTCCGGCGTGACGACGCGGATCTTCTCCTTCGGCATGTTGAAGATCTTGGTCGCCAGGGTGTTCTGGATGCCGTGGCTGCCCTGGCTGCCGAGAGTGAGGGTGAAGCTCTTCGCCTTGGCATCATATTCGGCGAGGCAGCCGCGCGTCTCCATGTAGTTGGTGACGAGGCGGTTGTTGACGATGGTCAGTGACACCGTGCGGTGGGCCTTTGCGAAGGCCTTCTCGGTGGCCTCCGCCTCGCCGAAATGGACCTCGGCGCAGAGATTGCCGGGAATGTCGGGCCAGACCTGCGGAGCACCCTTCTGCAGGGCATCAACCGCATCGACGATGGGCTCGCGCGCCGTCCACTCGATGGCGATGGCTTCCGCCGCATCCTTGGCCCGGTCGAGCGTGTCGGCCACGACGAAGGCGATGCCGTCGCCGACATGGCGGACCGTCTTCGAGCAGAGCACTTCCCAGGGCGGGTTGGGGATCGGGTTCACCGAGGGGACCTGCGACAGGCAGGGCAGGTTGCCGATGCCCTCGAGGTCGGCATGGGTGAAGACCGCCTTGACGCCCTTCATGGAGCGGGCGGCGCTGGTGTCGGTGATGACGAAGTCGGCGAAGGCGAAGGGCGAGCGCAGCACGTAGCCGACCAGCGCCCCCTCGGGCACGAGGTCGGAGACGAACCGGCCCTCGCCCTTGATCAGCGGGGCGTCCTCGACCCTGCTCAAAGCCTGGCCCATTCCGAATTTCGTCGGCGTCATGTCGCGTGCTCCGGGGAACTCGGGGAGCAGAATGGAACGCTTCGAGGCTGGGAAGCAAGCCTCGCCCTCTGCAAGGTCGCAATGCGGCCGGCTGGCCATTCTGCAGTGAACTCGCCTAAATGGGGCGGACCGGGATCAGCCCAGGAAGGACTTCATGACGCCGGAAGACCCGAAGACGCAGACCCCCCCGGCCATTTATCTCGGCCTTGCCTTCTGCCTCGTCTCGGTCGTCTGGTGGTTCGCCTATTACGCGCAATATGGCGGCGCCTTCGGCCTTCTCGGGCTCAAAGTCGCCTGCATCGGCTATGCGACGCCGGAATGCGCGTTTTTCCAGGCCAATATCCGCGGGGCGGTTCCGCGCTACGTCCCGGTGCTCTGGTATGCGGGCATGCTGACGCTGGCCTTCGGCGTCTGGCAGCTCTGGCAGCAGCGGCAGAAATGAACGGCTTCAGAAGGCCTTGAAGGTGATGATCGTGTGGGTGTCCTGGATGCCCGGAATGAGCTGCACCTGCTCGTTGACGAAATGGCCGATATCGGTGCCGGGCTCGACGTAGAACTTCACCAGCAGGTCGAAATTGCCGGCCGTCGAATAGATCTCCGAGGCGATTTCGCGGTCGGCGAGTGCGGCGGCGACCTGATAGGCCTTGCCGAGCTGGCATTTGATCTGGACGAAGAAGGCGATCATGGGGACCCTCGCGGCATACAGGCTTCTCCCATGCCATCAAAGGGCGCGCGCGTCATCCCCCAAGGGGGGGGCGCGCAGCAGGCCGGCCGGGTGCTTGCGCCGGCCGCCGCCATGTCCTAACTGTCGCCCATAGTCTCGTCGGGGTGCCCTCATCGGGCTGAGAGGTCTCACAGGCCAACCCGCCGTACCTGAACCGGGTCATGCCGGCGGAGGAAACCGAGATGGACGCCTTGCCCCCGCGCGGGGAATCCGACCTTTCGTCTGTCCTCGTCCGCGCCGCCAGCGACGGCCTTGCCGCCGTGCGGGCGCGACGGCCGCGCATCCACTGCATCACCAACACGGTGGCCCAGGCCTTCACCGCCAATGCGCTGCTAGCCGTCGGCGCCGTGCCGTCGATGACGACCGCTCCCGACGAGATCGCCGCCTTCGCCGGCAGCGCCGACGGACTCCTGGTCAATCTCGGCACGCTGGAGCCGGAGCGCCGCGCGGTCATCCACACCGCCATCGAGGCGGCGAGCGCCGCCGGCCGGCCGTTCCTCCTCGATCCCGTCTTCATCGACCGGTCGCCGGCGCGCGCCGCCTTCGCCCGGGATATCGCAGCTCTCGGGCCGGCGGCGATCCGCGGCAACGGCGCGGAGATCGCCGTGCTCGGCATGGAGAGTGACGCGCGGGCGCTGGCGCTGCGCCTCGGGGCGACGGTGGCCGCCACGGGCGAGACGGACATGGTGACCGATGGGCGACGCCTCGCCACCGTCGCCAACGGCCATCCGCTGATGGCACGGGTCACCGCCATGGGCTGCGCCGGTGCGGCGATCACCACCGCCTTCCTCGCCGTGGCTGAGGATGCCTTCAGCGCGACCGCCGCCGCCATGATCGTGCTGGGTGTCGCCGGCGAGCGCGCCGCCGAGACGGCGCGGGGGCCGGGAAGCTTCGCCTCCGCCTATCTCGACGCGCTCGATGCCCTCGACGGCGCCGAGATCGCGGCGCGGGCGCGGGTCTCGACACCGGAGGAGGGAAAAGCGCCATGACCGCCATCGCCGTCACCATTGCGGGCTCGGATTCCGGCGGCGGCGCCGGCATCCAGGCCGACCTCAAGACCTTTTCCGCCCTCGGCGTCTATGGCGCCAGTGTCGTCACGGCGCTCACCGCGCAGAACACGCGGGGCGTTCAGGCGATCCACGACGTGCCGCCGGACTTCATCGCGGCGCAGATGGATTCGGTCTTCTCGGACCTGAAGGTCGGCGCTGCCAAGATCGGCATGCTGTCGCAGGTCGCCGTCATCGAGGCGGTGGCCGCGGGGCTCGACCGGCACCGGGTCGGCCAGGTGGTGCTTGATCCGGTGATGGTGGCGACATCGGGAGACCGCCTGCTCAACCCGGACGCCGTCTCGGCGCTGCGGCGGCTGCTCTTTCCCCGCGCCGTCCTCGTGACGCCCAACCTCCTGGAGGCCGCGGCGCTGCTGGACCAGCCGGTCTCGCGCACCGAAGACGACATGCTGGCCCAGGGACAGGCGCTGGTCGCCCAGGGGGCACGGGCGGTGCTCATGAAGGGCGGCCACGCGATGGGCGACACCAGCGTCGACCTCCTCGTCTCGCCCGCCGGATCCGTGCGGCTGGAGGCGCCGCGCGTCGCCACCCGCAACACCCACGGTACCGGCTGCACGCTGTCCTCGGCCATCGCCGCCGGACTTGCCAAGGGGTTCGCGCTGGGACAGGCGGTGAGCGAGGCCAAGGACTACGTGACCGCCGCCATCGCCGCGTCCGACCGTCTCGCGGTCGGCGATGGCCACGGGCCCACCCATCATTTCCACGCCTGGTGGTGACATGACCTTCAATCGCCGTTCCGCCCTCGCCGCCGGTGCCGCCGGGCTCGTGGCAGCGCCGGGCGTCGCCCGGGCGCAGGCGCTGCGCTGGCGCCTCGTCACCTCCTGGCCGCGCAACCTGCCGGGCCCCGCCTTCTCGGCCCAGCGCATCGCCGACCGCATCAAACTGCTGTCGGGCGGGCGGATCGAGGTGCAGGTCTTCGCCGCCGGCGAGGTGGTGCCCGCCTTCTCGGTGCACGAGGCGGTGGGCAACGCCACCGTCGAGCTCGGCCACACCGCCTCGTTCTTCGCCATCGGGCGGGAACCGGGCCTCGCCTTCTTCACCGCCATCCCCTTCGGCCTGACGCCGCCGGAGCACAATGCCTGGGTGCTGAAGGGGGGCGGCCAGGCGCTGTGGGACGAGGCGGCAGCACGGTTCGGTGTGAAACCCTTTCTCGGCGGCAATACCGGCGTCTCGATGGGCGGCTGGTTCCGCCGCGAGCTGCAGACGGCCGAGGACGTGAGGGGCCTGACCATCCGCATGGTCGGCCTCGGCGCCGAGCTGTTCCAGCGCCTCGGCGCCACCGCCATCGCGGTTCCGCCCGGGGACATCTTCCCCGCCCTGGAGCGCGGGGCCGTGGACGGGGCGGAATTCACCTCTCCGGGCTCCGACATCCAGCTGGGACTGTGGCGGGTGGCGCCCTTCTATTATGCGCCCGGCTTCAACAAGCCGAACGGGTCGAGCGAGCTCGTCGTCAACAAGGCGCGGTGGGACGGCCTGCCGGCCGACCTCAAGGGCGTCGTGCAGGCGGCGAGCGAGGCGGAGCAGGCGGTGGCCCTCGCCGAGATCGAGATCCTGAACATGGAGGCGCTGTCCACCATGGTCTCGACCCACGGCGTCAGGCTGCGCGGCTTCCCGACGCCGATGGTGCAACTCGCCCGCCGCCACGCCGCCGACCTCGTCGGCGAGCTCGGGACGCGCAGCTCCATGGCCGCCAGGATCGCCGCCCATTACACCGCCTTCCAGAGCCGGATCGGTCCCTGGACGCGCGTTTCCACCCACGCCGCCCTCGGCGCCCGCGAGGTGTGAGCGCGTCGCCGGCCTGTCTCCGGCGCTCCGCGACCTTGCGCCACCGGGGTGAGAGCCATAGAACGGCGGAACGAACGTTACGTTCGACACGACGCACGGACAGCTTGCCGCCGATGGCCGACCGGGACCCCAAGAAGATCGAGATGGATGCCGGAGCCCATGTGCTGTCCGGCAATCTCGGCAAGACCGTTCAGCGGTTGCGCAAGGCCTACAACCTGTCGCTGTCGGAGCTCTCGGAACAGTCGGGTGTCGCCAAGTCGATCATCAGCCAGATCGAGCGCAACGAGACCAATCCGACACTGGCCACCATCTGGCGTCTGAGCCAGGCGCTCGACGTCTCCATCGAGCGGGTGCTGGCCACCGCGACCGAAGAGCCGTTCCTGGAGAAGCTGTCGCGGGCCGACACGCCGCTTCTGGTCTCCGACGACGGCAAGTGCCGGCTCTCCATCATCGGCTGGATCAAGACGGTCGAGTGGCTGCAGTGGTACGATTTCCAGTGTGACCCCGGCGGGGTGCTGGAGAGCGAGGGCCACCAGCGCGGCTCCATCGAGAGCCTGTCTGTGCTGGAGGGAGAATTGCAGGTCGAGGTTGGCGACCGGGTGGAGACGGTGGGAGCCGGCGAGAGCGCGCGCTACCGCTGCGACGGCCGCCACGTCATCCGCAATGTCGGCACCGGGCCGGCCCACGCGGTCATGGTCTGCATCCTCAAGGCCGCCGTGATGGAGTGACGGGCGTCCTGCCGTCCCGTCTCATCCGCTCGGCCCAAGTCGCTGGCGCGGAATCGTTTTCCGGCCTCGTCCTGAGGTGGAGATTCCGCCTCTTCACAGAATGATTCAACCGGCCCGCCGGCGCCTTTCGCCCGCAAGGATCACGACGGCTATTCCGGCGATCATGCCGGCGGAGGCCAGAACCATGCGCGCCGTCAGTGTCTCGCCGATGAAGATCACCGCGCCGGCTGCGGCGATGGCGGGCACGGTGAGCTGGATCGAGGCGGCGGTGACGCGCGGCAGCGAGGGCATGACGGCGTACCAGACGGCATAGCCGAGGCCGGAGGCGAGGGCGCCGGAAGCGAGCGCATAGGCGAGGCCTGCCGGCTCCGGCGGATGGACGTGCCAGCCCCAGGCCATGAGGGCGAGAGCCACCGGAAGGCAGCGCAGGAAATTGCCGGCAGTGTCGGCGAGCGGCGTGGTGGAGCCGCGCCCGAGCACGGAGTAGGCCGCCCAGGAGAGGCCCGCGACCACCATCAGCAGCACACCGGCGGGCGAGGGGGCGGCGGCCCCCGGCGCCACGAGCCAGACCAGGGCGGCGAAGGCGCCGGCGAGGCCCGCCCATTCGAGGGGGCCAGGCCGGTCGCCCATGGCGACGGCGTGGCCCATCATGCCGAACTGGACGGCGCCGAAGAGCACGATGGCGCCCACCGCGGCGCCGACCCAGAGATAGGCGACGGAAAAGGCGAGGGCGTAACCGAAGAGGGCGGCGGCCTGGCGCCAGCTTCCGGCGACCGCGGGTCGGCCGTTGCGGCTCCCGACCAGGTGGGACAGCAGAACGAGGACGATGGCGCCGGAAGCGAGGCGCCAGCCGGTATAGCCCATGTCGTCGATGGCGCCGCCTGCGAGGGCGAGGCGCGCCAGAACGGAATTGGCCGCGAAGGCGACCAGCGCCGTCGCCGTGAGGGCGATGATCCTGAGCATCGGGGTGCGGGGGGGACGGGCCGGCCGACAAGGCCGCCCGGCCGCGATCCGCTTACTGCCAGGCGATCACCTTCTGCTTCTGCTCGCCGAGGCCCTCGATGCCCAGCGTCATAACGTCGCCGGCCTTGAGGAAGCGCGGCGGCTTCATGCCGAGGCCGACACCCGGGGGCGTGCCCGTGGTGATGACGTCGCCGGGCTCCAGCACCATGAATTCGGAGATGTAGGAGACGATGGTCTTCACGTCGAAGATCATGGTCTTGGTCGAGCCGGTCTGCATGCGCTCGCCGTTGAGATCCAGCCACATGCCGAGCTTCTGCACGTCCTTGATCTCGTCGGTAGTGACGAGCCAGGGGCCGAGCGGGCCGAAGGTCTCGCAGCCCTTGCCTTTCATCCACTGGCCGCCGCGCTCGATCTGGTACTCGCGCTCGGAGACGTCGTTGCAGATGCAGAAGCCTGCAACGACGGACATGGCGTCCTTCTTGGAGACGTAGCGGGCACGCTCGCCGATGACGATGGCGAGTTCGATCTCCCAGTCGGTCTTCACCGACTTCTTCGGCAGCATGACGTCGTCGTTCGGCCCGACGATGCAGGAGCGTGCCTTGTTGAAGAGGATCGGCTCGGTCGGGATGGCGGCGCCGGTCTCGGCGGCATGGTCGGCATAGTTGAGGCCGACGGCGATGAAATTGCCGACGTCGCCGACGCAGGCGCCGAGTCTCGGGCGGCCCTTGACCAGCGGCAGCTTCTGCCAGTTGGCCTTGGCGATCTTGGCGAGGCCCTTCTTGCCGAGCGCTGCGCCGGCAATGTCGGGCACGACGCCCGAGAGATCGCGGATCTTGCCCTCGGGATCGATCAGGCCAGGCTTTTCCTTGCCCTTGGCGCCATAGCGAACGAGTTTCACGACTTCCCCTCCCGTTGTTGTTGAAGGCCGTCGTGGAATGATGCCGGCGTCTTCAAACGTTTCGCAAGGGCGGGCGGCGCATGGAAGGGCGGCGCGCGGGAGGGGAGGGCACCCGCAGGCGCCGGGCCGGCGAGGGTGATCCGGGGCTCTACTGCCCCTGGCCGAGGCTGTAGCCGGGCACGCCGTCGAAGGTGAAGAGGTGCTCGGTCTTGACGAAGTCGATGCCCGCGCGCGCGAGGCCCGCGAGCAGTTCGGCGACCATGGCCTTGGTGAACTGCCGCGGCGCAGGCATCTCGAACCGGCACCGCCAGTGGTCGGTGAGGAAGGTCTGCGGCTGGCCCTGCGGCCAGACCTTGACGCCGCGGTTGCTCACCATGGTCAGGGCGAGCATCCCCGAAGCTGCCGCCTGCATCCGGGCGGCGAGGGCCTCGGGGGACGTTCCGGCGGCATGGACGAAGACGTCGATGCCGACGAGGCGCTTGTCGGCCGCGGGCCGCCGGGGCGGGGTGAAAGGCACGATGGGCGCCGCCGCGGCGTAGTCGGGCCGGGGGAGGGTGCGCGGACCCTGACCGAGCCTGTCGATCACCGCGTCGGCGAAAGCCTGCGTGCCGACCCTGCGCGCCGACACGCCGTCACGGAAAATGTCGGGCGTGTGGATGCCGTCCTCGATCGTCTTCAGCCAGGCGAGGTGCAGGCGCTCGGCAACCTCGCGCTGCCCGACATGGGCCAGCATCATGATGCCCGACAGCAGGAGGCCGGAGGGGTTGGCGATCCCCTGGCCGGCGATCTGCGGCGCCGATCCGTGCACCGCCTCGAACATCGCGCCGTGCTCGCCGATATTGGAGGAGCCTCCGAGCCCGACCGAGCCGGAGATCTCGGCGGCGATGTCGGAGAGGATGTCGCCGTAGAGGTTGAGCGTGACGACGACGTCGAACTCTTCCGGCCGGGCGGCGAGGCGCGCCGCGCCGATGTCGATGATCATGTGCTCGCTCGCGATGCCGGGATGATCAGCCGCCACCTCGTCGAAGACCTTCCGGAACAACCCGTCGGTCATCTTCATGATGTTGTCCTTGGTGAAGCAGGTGACCTTCCGCCGGCCGTTGGCGCGGGCGTAATCGAAGGCGTAGCGGACGATCTTCTCGCAGCCCGGCCGGCTGACGAGCTTCAGGCACTGGACGACCTCGTCGGTCTGCCGGTGCTCGATCCCGGCATAGAGGTCCTCCTCGTTCTCGCGGATGATGACCACGTCCATCACGGGGTGCCGGGTGGCGACGAAGGGCGCGTAGGACAGGCAGGGCCGGGTGTTGGCGAAGAGGCCGAGGCTCTTGCGCAGCGTCACGTTGAGGCTCTTGTAGCCGCCGCCCTGGGGCGTGGTGATCGGTGCCTTGAAGAGCAGGCCCGTACGCCGGATGCTGTCCCAGGCCTCGGGCGGGATGCCTGAGCCGTGCCCGTCGCGATAGGCCGTCTCGCCGATGACGATGGGCTCGACCGAGAGGCGGGCTCCGGCGGCGAGCATCATCTGCAGGGCGGCGGTCATGATCTCGGGACCGATGCCGTCGCCGAAGGCGACCGTCACCGGCGTTGCGCCGGGAACGGCCGGCGACCGGAAGGCGGCGGCGGGGGTGTGGATGGTCATGGCTGTGCTCCGTGGTTGGACCGACCACTCCCTTGCGTGTGGCGCAAAGATTTGTGAAATTGATTATGCCGGTTTCATCGATTGACGATTGCAATGACGCGCCTGGCCAATCTCGACGTGGATCTCCTGCGGTCCTTCCTGGCCGTGGCGCGGACGCGCAGCTTTTCGCGCGCCGGCGCCGAACTGCACCGGACCCAGTCGACCATCTCGCTGCAGATCAAGCGCCTGGAGGATAGCCTCGGCTACCGCCTCCTCGACCGCACGCCGCGCTCCGTCACACTGACGCCGCGCGGTGAGGCCTTCAGCGCGGCGGCGCAGCAGATGGTGGCGCTGAACGACGAGATCGTGGCGCGGATCAATGAGCCTGACCTTGCGGGCACCGTCAGGCTGGGCACGCCGGAGGATTTCGCCACGAGCCACCTGCCGGACGTGCTCGCGCGCTTCGCCGAGGTGCATCCGCGCGTCAATCTCGAGGTGACCTGCGACCTCACCCTCAACCTGCTCGACGGCTTCCGCGACGGCGCCTTCGACATGGTGCTGGTGAAGCGCGAGCAGGGGCGCCGCATGGACGGCACCCGCGTCTGGCGCGAGCCGCTGGTCTGGGTCGGCAACGGACCCGCGGTCGCCCTGCGCGAGACCCTGCCGCTCGTCGTCTCGCCCACGCCCTGCGTCTACCGCAAGCGCGCCACGGAGGCCCTCGTGACCGTCGGCCGGGCCTGGCGCATCGCCTATACCTGCGGCTCGCTGGCCGGCTCCATCGCCGCGGTGCGGGCCGGCCTCGGGATCACCGTGCTGCCGAAGGAGATGGTGCCACCGGGGCTCTCCCGGCTCGACGGCGTCGGGCTGCCGGACCTTGCCGACACGGAGATCGCCCTGCTGACGGCGGCGACGCTGGCGACACCCGCCGCGCGCCTCAGGGACCACATCACGCGGTCGCTGGAACAGGCGGGCGGCTGAACGGCGCTTAGCGCACCAGTTCCTTCATCGCCTTGTCGAGGCCGTTCAGAGTCAGCGGGAACATGCGCTGCTCCATGATGTCGCGCATCATGCCGATGGAATGGGTGTAGTCCCAGTGCTTCTCCTTCACCGGGTTGAGCCAGACCATGGAGGGGTAGATGGAGGCGACGCGCTTCATCCAGGTGACGCCGGCCTCCTCGTTGAAATGCTCCACCGAGCCGCCGGGCTGGGCGATCTCGTACGGCGACATGGACGCGTCGCCGACGAAGATGACCTTGTAGTCGTTGCCGTATTTGTGGAGCACGTCCCAGGTCGGCATGGTCTCGTCGAAGCGGCGCTGGTTCTTCTTCCACACCTTCTCGTAGAGGCAGTTGTGGAAGTAGAAATATTCCATGTGCTTGAACTCGGCCTTGGCGGCGGAGAACAGCTCCTCGCAGAGCTGGATGTGCCAGTCCATGGAGCCGCCGACGTCGAAGAAGATCAGCACCTTGATGGCGTTGCGGCGCTCGGGCCGCATCTGCACGTCGAGGAAGCCGTGGCGCGCCGTCTCGCGGATCGTGCCGTCGAGGTCGAGCTCGTCGGGCGAGCCGGTGCGGGCGAACTTGCGCAGGCGGCGCAGCGCGATCTTGATGTTGCGCGTGCCGAGCTCGACCGTGTCGTCGTAGTCCTTGAACTCGCGCTTGTCCCAGACCTTCACGGCGCGGAAGTTGCGGTTGCCCTCCTGGCCAATGCGCACGCCTTCAGGGTTGTACCCGTAGGCGCCGAAGGGCGAGGTGCCGCCCGTGCCGATCCACTTGTTGCCGCCCTGGTGGCGACCCTTCTGCTCCTCGAGCCGCTTCTTCAGCGTCTCCATGAGCTTGTCCCAGCCGCCGAGCGCCTCGATCTGGGCCTTCTCCTCCTCGGTGAGGAATTTCTCGGTGAGCTTCCGCAGCCATTCCTCGGGGACGTTGACCTCGAGCCCCTCCGCGAGCGTCTCGAAACCCTTGAAGGTGGCGCCGAAGACCTTGTCGAACTTGTCGATGTTGCGCTCGTCCTTCACCAGGGTGGCGCGGGAGAGGTAGTAGAACTCCGTCGGGGCGCGCTCGATGATGTCGGCGTCCAGCGCCTCCATCAGCGTCAGGTATTCGCGCACCGTCACCGGCACGCCCGCCTTCTTCAGGTCGTGGAAGAAATTGATGAACATGGGGGCAGCTTAGAGCGGTACGGCCCGCGCGTCATCCCGTGCCTTTGGTCGGATCAGCCGGGTCCCCCGCCGGGAGGGGACCCGAAGCCGGCTGTTGCAGCCAGGCGATCGACCTTTGCCCGCTGGGCCTCCGACTGACGTGTCCGGGGATCGCTGCGGAACCGGCCGGCGAACCACCAGGAGGCCGGCAGCGACAGGATCAGAAGCGCAAAAACGGCCAGATAGATCGCGTCACGCATGGGGAACGATACCTCCAATCCCCGCCATCTTCAACCGAAGGGGGCGCTCAGTCGCCGCCGTCCCCGTCGCCGCAGGAGAGGCCGTCGGCGGATGTCGGGCCGGAGGGGCGCGGGACGCCGTTGCGGTCGCACCAGAGATCATACCAGTAGTGGGCGCCGACGAGGGTGAGGAGCGCGGCCGTTGCCGCGAGGGTGATCAGATTGACGCCGGCCAACAGCTCCATGACCGCAACGCTACCGCGAAAACCTTGCCGCTTCGCGAAGACAAGGGCCGGAATTCGCGCTGTTCCTCAGTCGCCGCCGCCATCCCCGCCGCCGCCGTCACTGCCGCCGTCTCCGTCGGACACGTCGCCGCCACCATCGGACGAGGACGCCTCGCCGCCGCGCCAGCGGTCGCCCAGAAGCCAGGCAAGAACGAGACAGCCGCCGCCGGCGGCGAGGATCAGCGTGAGGGTGGTGGCCATGCGATGCGGCTCCTTGCGGGAGAGCGAGGACAACGCGCCGGGGTTTCAGCCGCGTGGCGGCGGGTCGCCTGCGGCATGTCGCGGGCTCAGGCTGGCTCCCAGGCCCCCGTCGCGGCCCGGCAGAAGCGCTGTTCTTCCAGCGGCACCGGCGGCGGGGCGCCGATCAGGCCGTCTGCGGGGCCATAGACGGTCAGGGTTGAGGCGACCACCCTGCAGGGACGGCCGCGGCTCGCCTCGACGGGATAGACCGAGAGGGTGATCTCGCGGCGGGCGCCGGCGCGGCTCTGCCAGTTCGTCTCCATGCCGCGGGCACTGGCGGCGGTGGCGAGGAGCAGGGTGCGAATCTCGCCGACGTCCTCGTCGGTGAGGGCGAGGATGGAGGGACAGTCCTCCGCCGATCCCGTGCGCGAGACGGCGGTGACGGAGCCGAAGACGGCCAAGCCGCCGCCGCCGGCCATGGCGGCGCGGGTGCCCCCCGACTGGGTGGCGCGGCAGCGGGCGACCTGCCGCTCGACCGCCCATTCCGAGGCGTCGACCCGGCCCGGCGGGCTGGCGTCGAGGCCCGCCGAACAGCCGGCGAGGAGAAGCAGGGTCGGCAGCGCGGCTGCACGGGCACCCTTGGCGGTCACGATCGGCATCCTTCTCGATCCGGTGCTCATCGGCGCCGGCGGCGCCGGGCGCACCATGACTCAGCCCCGCTTGGCGAGGAAGGCCAGACGCTCGAACAGGTGGACGTCCTGCTCGTTCTTCAGCAGCGCGCCGTGCAGCGGCGGAATGGCCTTTCTCGGGTCCTTCTCGCGCAGCGTCTCGGGCGAGATGTCCTCGACCATCAGCAGCTTCAGCCAGTCCAGCAGCTCGGAGGTCGAGGGCTTCTTCTTCAGGCCTGGCACGTCGCGCACCTCGTAGAAGATGCGCAGGGCCTCGGCGACGAGCTTCTGCTTGATGCCGGGGAAATGGACGTCGACGATGGCCTGCATCGTCTCGGCATCGGGGAACTTGATGTAGTGGAAGAAGCAGCGGCGCAGGAAGGCGTCGGGGAGTTCCTTCTCGTTGTTGGAGGTGATGACGACGATGGGGCGCTGGGCCGCCTTCACCGTCTCGCCGGTCTCGTAGACGAAGAACTCCATGCGATCGAGCTCCTGCAGGAGGTCGTTCGGGAACTCGATGTCGGCCTTGTCGATCTCGTCGATCAGCAGGACGGGGCGCACGGGGGCGGTGAAGCCCTCCCACAGCTTGCCGCGCTTGATGTAGTTGGCGATGTCCTTGACGCGCTCGTCGCCGAGCTGGCTGTCGCGCAGGCGCGAGACCGCGTCATATTCGTAGAGGCCCTGCTGGGCCTTGGTGGTGGACTTGACGTGCCACTCGATCAGCGGCGCGCCGATCGCCTTGGCGATCTCGATGGCCAGCACGGTCTTGCCGGTGCCCGGCTCGCCCTTCACCAGAAGCGGGCGCTGGAGCGTGATGGCGGCATTGACCGCCACCTTCAGATCATCGGTCGCGACATAGCCGCTCGTCCCCTCGAAACGCCCGGACGCCATGTGATGTGCCTCATGTCCTGATGGGTGGCGGAGGCGGCGGCCTCCATCGTCGGCGCGCAGGGTAGGGGGGCGGCCGGACGCCTGCAACACCCGGCAGAATATGCCGATCGGCACAGGCATTTCTGCCGGGCAAACGCCGTCAACCCTTCGTAAACCATTCAAACCGCTGAAAAATCGAGGTTTTCCCTCGCCCGGCCTTTGGCATGGCGGCTGCACAGATCGTCACAGAGTGCGGCGGCGTTCCGTCGCGATCGGGACCGCCGGCATCGGCGAAGGGAAGTTCGATGGGTATCTTCGGTGCAATGACGACGGCGGTCAGCGGCCTCTCGGCCCAGGCCTACGCGCTGGAAAACATCTCCGGCAACATCGCCAATTCGCAGACGACCGCCTTCAAGCGGATCGAGACGAGCTTCGTCGACCTCATCCCCGATTCCGGTCCCAAGCGCGAACTCTCCGGCTCGGTCACCGGCTATTCGCGGGCGACCAACACGATCCAGGGGCAGATCTCCGCCACCTCCATCACCACCAACCTCGCCATCAACGGCGACGGCTATTTCGTGGTCCAGCAGCCCTCCGGCTTCGTCGACGGACAGCCGACCTTCGCCACCTCGAATTCCTACACCCGTCGCGGCGACTTCGCCGTCGACGCCAACGGCTACATGGTCAACGGCGCCGGCTACTATCTGCGCGGCCTGCCGCTGGACCGCACCACCGGCAACCCGCTGGGCTCCTCGCCGGTGCCGATCCAGATCACCAACGACGTCATCCCGGCGCGCGCCACCGACAACCTGAAATATCGCGCCAGCCTTCCCACGAGTCCGGCCACCGCCAATGCCAACAGCACCCCGGGCAGCGAGCTGATGCAGGCCTCGCTGATCGGACAGGCGACGATTGGCTCGGCGGATTCGGCCAATTTCGTCGCCACCTCCATCGCCGGCGGCTCGCAGACGGTCTACGACGCCCTCGGCAACGAGGTGAACGTACAGATCCGCTGGGCCAAGACGGCGAACGCCGCCGCCGGCCCGCCCGCCGTCTCGGACACGTGGAGCGCGTATTACCAGTCATCCTCCGCCTCGGGCGCCGAAACCTGGACGCGGATCGGCGGCGACTTCACCTTCTCCGCGACTGGCCAGCTGACCGCGCCGACCTCCAACCCGACGATCTCGAACCTGACCGTCAATGGCACCAATGTCGGCAACGTCACCCTCGACATCGGCACCAACGGCCTCTCGCAGTACGCCCGCTCGGACGGCACGGTGCAGGTCACCGACATCGGCCAGAACGGCTATGCCGTCGGCGAACTGATGAACGTCACCATCACCGATGCCGGCCGCGTCCGCGGCAACTATTCCAACGGCCAGTCGGTGGACCTGTTCTCCATTCCGCTCGCCAGCTTCAACGGCGACAACATGCTGAAGCGCCTCGACGGCGGCGCCTTCGCCGAGACCTCGGCCTCGGGCCCGCCGATCCTGGGCGCGGCCGGCCGTATCGTGTCGCAGAGCCTGGAGAGCTCGAACGTCGACATCTCCGAAGAGTTCACAAAGCTGATCATTACCCAGCAGGCCTATGCGGCCAATACGCGGATCGTCACGACGTCCAACTCGATGTTGCAGGAAACGATCAACATGATCCGCTGAAGCGGATTGTGACGCACGGCAAGGAGTGACCGGGCATGACACTGACGAGCGCCCTCAGCAATTCGCTGTCCGGCCTGAGGTTTACCTCCACGGCGACGGCGCTGACCAGCGCCAACATCGCCAATGCGGGGAACCCCAGCTACACGCGCAAGCTGATCGATCCGGTCGACGCGCTCGCCGGCGACCAGATCGCCGGCGTCGCCGTCGGCTCGATCCGCCGCGAATACGACGCCTTCGTGCAGCGCCAGCTCGTCGGCGAACGCTCCAACGCCGCCTATGCCTCGACGCGCTCGCAGTTCCTGTCGCGCCTCGACCAGATGATGGGCGCGCCGGGATCGGCGCGCGCCCTCGACACGGTGCTCAACACCTTCTCCTCTTCGTTCCAGACTCTGCTGACCTCGCCGGAGAGCGACACCGCGCGGTCCGGCGTGATCAACTCGGCGACGGTGGTGGCACAGACGCTGCGCAGCCTGTCGAGCGCGACGCAGGACATGCGCCTCGATGCGGAGAGCGGCCTCGCTGATGCCACCGTGCGCCTCAACACGCTCCTGACCGACCTGTCCAAGATCAATGCGCGCCTGTCGGTCGCCTTCACGGACGAAAGCCGGGTCGGCCTGCTCGACCAGCGCGATGTGATGGTGTCGGAGATCGCCGACTACGTGCAGGTCCGCACCGTTTACGACGAGCGCGGCGCGGTGCAGCTCTATGGCGGTGCGGGCTTCGTGCTGCTCTCCACCAGCCGCTCTGAACTCTCGTTCGATGCCCGCGACATCATCGGCCCGACCAACGTCTATGACGAGGACCCCTCGAAGCGCACGGTGGGCACCATCACCGCGACGACGCCGTCGGGCACGGTGGACCTGATCGCCGCCGGCGTCTTCACCTCCGGCAAGATCGCCGCGCTGATCGAGCTGCGCGACAAGGCGCTGCCCGCCACCCAGGCCCAGCTGGACCAGATCGCGGCCAACCTTGCCCAGGCGCTGGGCAACGCCTCCACGTCGACGCCCGTCACCGTCGCCGGTCCTGGCCCGACCACGGGCTTCGACACGGCGCTCGGCAGCGGCCTCGTCGACGGCGATACCGTGACGATGGAGCTGACAGCGAACGGCGTCACCCAGAAGATCACCTTCAAGCGGGTGGACGACGGCGCGGTGACCATGTCGGACGACATGACCGCCGATCCCAACGACATCGTCTTCCGCCTCACCGGCAGCTCGGCGGCGGGTCATGCGGCGCAGATGCAGGCGGCGATCGACACCTGGGCGGCCGGCGTCGGTGCCCCGGCTGGGGCCTTCAGTGTCTCGGTCAGCGGCGGCAGCCTGAGGGTGCTCGCCGATCCGACGGTCGCCGGCGGCGCCAGCGTCGGCCGGGCCGGGGCCAACGTCACCGCCCGCACGCTCGCTGACGGCGGCAGCGCTCTGCCCTTCTTCGTCGATACGGCGGCCGCGGGTGGCCTCTATACCGGCCAGGTCACGGGGTCCGGCGCGCAATATGTCGGCCTGGCCTCGCGCATCGACGTCAACGGCGCCCTGAAGGCCGACCCGAGCGCGCTGGTGAAGATCAACGCCAGCACGCTGGAATCGGACGAGACGCGCCCCTCCTTCCTCGTCAAGGCCCTGGCCAGCACCGACCGCTATTTCGCCCCCGCCGGCAGCCTGGGGACGTCCACCAATCCCTTCCAGGGCTCGGTGCTGTCCTATGCGCGTTCGGTCATCGTGACCCAGACCAACGACGCCGCCAGCGCCCTGCAGGTGGCCGAGGGCCAGCAGGCGGTGGTCACCCAGCTGCAGGCGCGGTTCGACAGCGTCGCGGCGGTGAACATCGACGACGAGATGACCCTGCTGATCCAGCTCCAGACCGCCTACGGCGCCAATGCGCGCGTGATGAGCGCCGTCCGCGAGATGCTGGACGTGCTCCAGAGAATGTAAGGCCGCGTCATGTCCATCCGCACCTCGGGAATCCTGTCGGGACTGAACGCCAGCGACTTCATGCGCATGAAGACGCAGCTTTCGGAGCTGCAGCGTCAGCTCGGCTCCGGCAAGAAGTCGGAAACCTATGGCGGCCTCGGCCCGGAGCGCGGCTTCTCGCTCGCCTTCCGCGCCTCGATGAGCCAGATCGACGCCTGGCAGCAGAGCATCTCGCTGGTGACGACCCGCATCTCCATCATCGACACCTCGCTGACCGGGATCGCCAAGACGGTTTCCTCGACCAAGACCTCGCTCCAGCCGAACGAGTACAAGCTGTCCTCGGGCCGCACCATCGGCCAGGTCGCCGCCGGCGACGGACTCAACGCCGTCGTCTCCATGCTCAACGCCAACGACGGCACCCGCTACGTCTTCGGCGGTCGCAAGTCGGCGACGCCGCCGGTGCTGGATCCGTCCATCTTTCTCAACGGAGACAATTCGAAGGACGGCTTCAAGACCGTCCTGCTCGAGCGCATGCAGGCCGATCTCGGGGTCGCAGGCGCCAATCCCGAGACCAGCACGGCCGCGACCGGCCGCCTCACCCTCACCGCACAGGGAACCCAGCCGGTGGTCATGGCGGAGGATGGCGCGCATGCCTTCGGCCTGAAGATCGGGCTGGTGTCCGGCGCGGTGGACGGCATCACCGCGACGAAGACCGTGGGCCCACCGGCGTCGCTCTCCATCGCCGCGGGCGCCGGCAACGCCTCGCCGAACCAGGCGCTGACCATCGGCTTCACCCTGCCGGACGGCAGCATCGAGAACATCACGCTGACGGCGGTCGCCGCCGACGCCGACCTTCTGGCGGCGGGGCATTTCCGGGTCGGCGCGACCTCCGCCGAAACCCTCGACAACCTCCGCGCGACGCTCGGGACGGAGCTCAGCCGCATGGTCGGTTCGAAGCTCGCCGCCGCTTCGGCGGTGAAGGCCGGTGACGACTTCTTCCACGGCGAGACCAATGCGGCGGCGCTGGCCGGCCCGCCGGTCGTCGAGCCCGGCGTGCCCAAGCGGCTGGTGCCGGGCGTCTCCGGCACCATGGCGGACGCGGCCGCCTACGATACGCCCCAGAACGCCGATGCGACCACCGTGCGCTGGTACCAGGGCGACCGGGTCTCGCCCAATCCGCGCGCCACGGCGTCGGCGGAAGTCGACAATTCCCAGTCGGTCTATTACGGCGTGCGCGCCGACGAGGAGGCGCTGCGCACCGCTGTCCAGTACATGGCGGTGGCAAGCTCGCTGCGCTTCAGCGAGAGCGACCCCAACGGCCTCGAGCGTTTCCAGGCCCTGACGCCGCGCGTCGTCTCAGGGCTCAGCATGGAGAATGCCGGCCAGACGGTGCAGTCGATCCAGATCGAGATCGCCGCGGCCAACACGGCCGCCGATTCCGCCAAGACCCGCCACAACGACCGTCGCGCCATGCTGGGCGGCCTCCTCGCCGACATCGAGGGCGTCGACGACAACGAGGTGACGGTGCAGATCCTGGCGCTGCAGACCAACCTGCAGGCGAGCTACCAGACGAGCTCCATGCTCTCCAAGCTCACCATCATCAACTACATGTAGTCCCCCGGCGGCGGTTGCCGGACAGAAACGACAAGGGCGCGGCCCCGGCGGCCGCGCCCTTTGTCCCGTCCGTCGGTGCCGTGGCGCGCCTCAGCTGCGGCCGGCGAGGCCCGCGGCGATGTTGGAATTGATGGAGACGAGGATGCCGAGCTTCTCCGGCGCCGGGGCGATCTCGATGTCGATCGTGCGCTGGAAGATGAACAGGCCGAGATTGGCGATGTTGTTCTTGATCGGCAGGGGAAGCGGATTCTCGGGCTTGGTCGCCGAGGTCGACAGGATCGTCCAGAGCTTGCGGTTGTAGGCGAGGGCGGGGCCGAGTTCGGCCCGGCCGGCATCCCAGTTGTCCTTCACCGACTGCAGCCTGGCCGCCGCCTTCAACAGCAGGCTCGCCTCCAGGTCGCGGGGATTGGTCGTTGCCGTGACCTTAGCGGTCGACGCGTACGCCGCTGCTCCGTGATGCATGACCCAGCAGAGTCCCTTCGTACTCGATCAGGCCCTTCGTGGCCTTTAGAGCCTTGTACAGCGAACCGGTTAATATGTGATTGTTGATGTCGTCGATGAATCCGAGAGTCGAGGGCGCGGCCTTCACCACGTCGTTGACCAAGTCGAAATACATCTTGTGGTGGCGGGCCGGGTCGCGGGACAGATACATGAGCTGGACGAGAAGATAGATCTTCTTGCAGGGCGTGTCGGCGGCTTCCACCGTCATCACGTCCTTCTCGCGCAGGATCGGCGCCTCGCCCTCGATGGTGAGGCGCGTGCGCTGGTCATCGTTGACGATGACGCTGTCGCCGAGAATGAACTTCTCGCCGGGTTTCAGTTCAACCTTCAGCGCCATCCCCAGCCTCCGCACGATTCGTCAATGGCGGATGCTAGCACAAGCGACCGCCACGTCGTGACCTGACGATGCTTCCGTCGCCCGGCCTTCAATGCGCGTCGACCCTTCCTTGCCGCCATGCCTCAGCCGAACAGGCTGAGGACGCTCTGGTCGGCCTGGTTGGCCAGCGACAGGGCCTGGGTGGAGAGCTGCTGGCGTGTCTGCAGGGCCAGCATGTTGGCGCCTTCCTCGTTCATGTCGGCGAGGACGAGGTTGTCGGCGCCGGTCTTCAGCGTGTTCGCCATTTCCTGCGTGAACTTCTGGCGGATCTGCACCAGGGCGAGGTTGGAGCCGAAGGCGCTCGACTGCGAGCGCAGCTTCGCCATGGCCTGCGACAGGTCCTGCATGGCGACGTTGATGTCGCGGTCGGTCTGGAAGTTGTTCATCTGGTCGCGGATGGCGAGATCCTCTGCCACCGAGAAGCGCACGCCGGTGATGGTCAGCGAGGAGGTCTGCCGCTCGTTGAACATGGCCTGCAGCGTGTCGGCATTCAGCAGGTTGACGCCGTTGAAGCCGGCATCCTTGGCGAGCTGGTCGATCTGCCGGCGCAGCTCGGAGAACTGCGCCGCGATGTTGGAGCGGGTGACGTTGAGCTCGCCGGCCAGTTTCGACCGGTCGGCCAGCCTGAAGCCCATATTGTCGAGCGCCGAGCCGGCATTGGACGAGGACAGGGTGATCGGCTGGGTGCCGATGGCCTCGATGACGAGGCGGCCGTCGGGGGAGAGCAGGGCTCGGGCATCGGCGCCGGAGGTGCTGCCGATGGTGACGCCGGTGCCCGTGGCTGAGCCCCCGGACGTGTTGTCGTTGATGGCGTTGACGAGGTCCCCGACGGTCATGCCGCCGGCGATGGTCAACGTGGTCGAGCGGTTGGTGCCGGTGTTGATGGTGATCGTCTCGGTCGCCGCGAAGCCGAGGTCGGTGAGCGGCGTCTGCATGGTCATGGCGCCCTGGGCGCCGCCGACGATGGGCAGGACGCCGCCGAGGCGGGCAGTGGTGGCCGCCGAGCCCTGGGCCTGGCGGGCGAGGGCCTGGGCGTTCTCGACCACGCGGACGATGGAGCGGATACCGTTGTCGGCCGCTTCCAGCGTCTTGATCGCGGTGCCGATGCCGTCCAGCAGGTTGGTGATGTCGGTGGCGCGCGAATTCAACATCGCGGCGGAGAAGAAGTTGCCGGGATTGTCGAGCGCGGTGTTGACCTTCTTGCCCGTCGAGAGCCGGTACTGGGTCCGGTCGCGCAGGTCGGCAGTGCTCATCAGCGAGAGAAGATTGCCGCGAATGCCTTTTGAAAGGACGATGTCGCTCATGGGTGGTCCTCGGCCGGGCCCGACGATTCTCACGGGCCTTTGACGCAACCTGCCGCGTTAACCCTAATCAAAGGTTAATTTCCGTCCCGCGGCCGAAATCACGCGTTATTTTAATGGCTTGGCCGGGAGGGGTGTGTCCTTCCCGACACGGCAAGAGTTAACCGGCAGGATTTGCCGGGTGGAGGAGAGGAGGGGCTTTCCGCCGGCCGGTCGATTGCGTCAAGCGCGCTGCGGGTCTATCCCCGCCGGCAGATCGAGACCGCGCGGGGCCTCCGCGACGTCGATGGCCCGTCCGACGCCGGACACCTCCGGAGGTACCGAGAAATGGCGAAAACCCGCACCGAAACCGACACGTTCGGCCCGATCGAGGTTGCATCCGACCGCTACTGGGGCGCCCAGGCCCAGCGCTCCCTCGGCAATTTCAGGATAGGCTGGGAGAAGCAGCCGGCGCCGATCGTGCGCGCTCTCGGCATCGTCAAGCGTGCGGCCGCCGAGACCAACGTGGCGCTCGGCCGCCTCGACCCCGCCATCGGTGCGAAGATCGTCGCCGCCGCGCAGGAGGTGATCGACGGCAAGCTCGACGACCATTTCCCGCTCGTCGTCTGGCAGACGGGTTCCGGCACCCAGTCCAACATGAACGCCAACGAGGTGATCTCCAACCGCGCCATCGAGATGGCGGGCGGCGAGATGGGCTCGAAGAAGCCGGTCCATCCCAACGACCACGTCAACATGAGCCAGTCGTCGAACGACACCTATCCGACGGCCATGCACGTCGCCTGCGCGGAGGAAATCCACCACCGGCTGCTGCCTGCCCTGCGGCACCTGCACGGCGCCCTCGACGCCAAGGCCAAGGCCTGGAGCGACATCGTCAAGATCGGCCGCACCCATACCCAGGACGCGACGCCGCTGACGCTCGGCCAGGAATTCTCCGGCTATGCCCAGCAGGTGGCGAACGGCATCGCCCGCATCGAGCAGACGCTGCCAGCGCTGATGGAACTGGCGCAGGGCGGCACGGCGGTCGGCACCGGGCTCAATGCCCCGGTCGGTTTCGCCGAGCAGGTGGCGGAGCGGATCGCCGCCATCACCGGCCTCGCCTTCACCTCGGCGCCGAACAAGTTCGAGGCGCTCGCCGCCCACGACGCCATGGTCTTCTCGCACGGTGCGATCAACACGGTGGCGGCCTCGCTGTTCAAGATCGCCAACGACATCCGCTTCCTCGGCTCGGGACCGCGCGCCGGGCTCGGCGAACTGGCGCTTCCCGAGAACGAGCCGGGCTCCTCGATCATGCCCGGCAAGGTCAATCCGACGCAGAGCGAGGCGCTGACCCAGGTCTGCGTCCAGATCTTCGGCAACCACGCGGCGCTCACCTTCGCCGGCAGCCAGGGTCATTTTGAGCTGAACGTGTTCAACCCGGTCATGGCCTACAACTTCCTGCAATCGGTGCGGCTGATGGCCGATGCGGCGCGCTCCTTCACCGACAACTGCGTCGTCGGCATCGAGCCGCGGGAGGACAATATCCGCGCCGGCGTCGAGCGCTCGCTGATGCTGGTGACGGCACTGGCGCCGAAGATCGGCTACGATGCTGCGGCGAAGATTGCCAAGACCGCGCACAAGAACGGCACGACCCTGAAGGAAGAGGCAGTGAAGACCGGCCTCGTGAGTGCCGAGGACTACGACCTGCTCGTCGACCCGCGCAAGATGATCTCGCCGGGCTGATCGGGCTCCCATCCGAGGCGAGCCCGCACGACTTGCCGGCGGGCGAGAGCGCCGCCGGCATGACTGCCGCGCATCGGAACCGGTTGCGCGGCAGGCCGCGCTGTCGCAAGCCGGGACATGCTCGCCCGCGACTTCGCCCTCCTGATGCTGGTCTGTCTGATCTGGGCGACCAATTTCGTCGTGACGAAGCTGTCGCTCGTCCATCTCGACATCCCGCCGCTGCTGTTCTCCTCGCTGCGCTTCGTGCTGGTGCTGCTCGTCGCGCTGCCCTGGCTGCTGCCCTGGCCGCGGCCGCGCTGGCGCATCGCCCTGGTCGGGCTGATGATGGGGGCGGGGGGCTTCGGCCTCGTCTCGATCGGGCTGATGACCGCGACGCCGTCCAGCGCGGCGGTGGTCACCCAGCTCGGCGTGCCGATCACCGCCCTGCTTTCGGTGCTGATGCTCGGCGAGAGGATCGACTGGCGCCGGGGCCTCGGAATCGGCCTCGCCTTCGCCGGAGCCGTCCTCGTCATGTACGACCCGAAGGGTTTCGTGCTGTCGATCGGCCTCGTCTTCGTGCTCGCCAGCGCCTTCGCCTCGGCCTTCGGCGTCGTGCTGATGAAGAAGATGCACAACGTGCAGCCGCTGCAGTTCCAGGCCTGGGTGGGGCTCGCCTCGGCGATCCCGCTCGCCTTCGGCTCGGTGGTGCTGGAGACGCAGCAGCTCGAGCGGGCGGCCCATGCCGGCTGGCCCTTTCTCGGAGCGCTGGTCTACACGGCGCTGTTCGTCTCGCTGCTCGGCCACAGCCTGTTCTTCAGGCTGGTCATGAAATACGAGGCCAATCTCATCTCCACCCTGACGCTGATGTGCCCGCTCATGGCCATCGGGCTCGGGGTCGTGATCACGGGCGACAGTCTCGACCTGAGGATGGTCGCCGGCACGGCGGTGGTGCTCGCCGGCGTGGCGCTGATCCTGCTGGCGCCGAGGCGCGCGGCGTCCTGAAGGCCGGCCAACGACGAAAGCCGCCCCACGGGGCGGTCACGGAAGGCGAACGTCCGGGGGGTCAGGCGACCCGCTCGACCCGCTGGGTGTCGGCGGCCTCGCTCTCCTCCTTGCGCGCCATCTCGCGCGCATAGGCCCTGAGCTTCAGCACCATCTCCTCGGGAAACTGGCGGACAACCTCGCCCGTATCCTTGTCGACGGTGCGATAGACGAGGAGGCCGGCGGCGTCGTCCTTCTCGATCCGCCGCTGCAGGGACTCACGGATCGTGTCGGCGATCCGCTCCATGCGCGCGCGACGGTCGGCGAGGATGCGCTCGTCGCGCGCCGCAAAGTCGCCCGGGCGCCGGTCGTCGACGGAGGAGCCCGCGGCGTTCGACGGAGGCTGTGTCACCCGCTGGGCGCGGGGAAGCTCCGTCCGTACCGCCTCGCGGTACTGGACGGTATCCGGCCGCCCGGTAGAAATCGTTCCGACGGCCGGTCGTGAGGACGGAATGTCCATGACCGGTACTCCCTGTGGGGGAGGAACCTCGTGATCCCTCTTCTCCCGAGTGCCGGATCATGACCATGAAGTCCTAAACTCACGTTAGGACATATGGTAAATGTTGCAGCGCCACATCTTTTAAAATGGCGGCGATTATCGGCGCTTCACAGGTTCCGGACCAGCGCCACCGGAGCGGCTGCGCGCGGGGCGGGGGCATGAGCGCGGCCGTTGGCGCCGTAGCCGGCGGGGGCGCGGCGCGCCTGCACGGTCTGCGATACGTGACGGATGATGCCCTCGGCGACGGCATGGGCGGTGGCGAGCACCGCCAGATTGACCTGGAGCGTCTCCTGCAGGGCGGCATGCTCGGCCTCGATGGCCTGGAGCGTGCCGCCGGCGTGGGCGCGCAGGGCGGCGCCGTGGAGCTTGAGGCGCGTCAGGTCCGCGAGGTAGCGGTGCGACAGCTCGGTCTTGCGCAGTTCGAAGGGGTGGGCGGCCTTGATGCGGGCGGCGCGGACCAGCGCCGTCTCCTCGGCCAGGACGGCGCGCAGCTCCGCCATGGTTCCGCGCAGCCCCTCGGCGAAGGCGACGGCCTCGGCGGCGCTGGCGAAGGGCGGCGGGGCGGGACGGGCGGCGGGTTGCTGCATGGCTCAGTTCCTCGCGGGCAGGCGGCGCGGCGCGGCTTCCTGCGCGCCGATCAGTTCACGGTAGACGTGGCTGGCGAGGCCGATGCCGCCCTGGCCGGTGACGGACTTGGCATATTCATCGACCAGCATGCCGCGCCAGGCCTCGCTCTGCTTGCCGCCGAGCGGGGATTCCGCGCCGATGCCGGTGAACATCTGCGAGAACATGGTGTTGAGGAACACCTGCTCGAAGTTCTGGGCCTGCGACCAGGCGCGCTGCTCGGGCGAGCCGGCGACGCGGGCGGCGGCGGGCGTGGCGGCGTTGATCGCCGGACGTTCAGGGGTCTGGCTGCGCATCAGAGCACCTCGATCTCGGCCTGGAGGGCACCGGCCGCCTTGATGGCCTGGAGGATGGAGATCATGTCGCGGGGCCCGATGCCGAGGGCGTTGAGGCCGTCGACGAGCTCCTGCAGCGACACGCCCTCGCGCACGAGGGCGAGGCGCTTGCCCTCCTCGGTCGCCTGGATCTGGGTCCGCGGCGTGACGACCGTCTGGCCCTGGGCCAGCGGGTTCGGCTGGCTCACCTGCGGACGCTCGGAAATGGTGACGGTGAGGTTGCCCTGGGCGATGGCGACGGTGGAGACACGCACGTCCTTGCCCATGACTATGATGCCGGAGGCCTCGTCGATGACCACCTTGGCGACGTGGTCGGGCTGGACCCGGAGCTGCTCGATCTCGGTGAGAAGGGCGACGATGTTGCCCTCGAAACGCTGCGGCACCTTCAGGTGGATGGTCGCGGGATCGGTCGGCTCGGCGGTCGGGGCGCCGATGAAGTCGTTGATGGCGGCGGCGATGCGGCGGGCGGTGGTGAGGTCGGGGTTGCGGAGGGCGAGCTTCAGCGAAGCCATGCGATTGATGGAAAAAGCCACCTCGCGCTCGACGATGCCGCCGTTGGAGACGCGGCCCACCGTCGGCACGCCGCGGGTGATGGAGGCGGCGGCGCCCTGGGCCTGGAAGCCGGCGATGGCGACGGCGCCCTGGCCGACCGCATAGACCTCGCCGTCGGCGCCGACCAGCGGCGTCACCAGCAGCTCGCCGCCCTGCAGCGAGCGGGCATCGCCCATGGCGGAGACCTTGATGTCGATGCGGGTGCCCTGGGTGGAGAAGGGCGGCAGGTTGGCGGTGACCATGACTGCCGCGACATTGGCGGTGCGCAGGTTCATGCCGCGCGTGTTGACGCCGAGGCGCTCCATCATCGACTGGATGGACTGGCGGGTGAAGGGCGAGTTGTTCAGCGTGTCGCCGGTGCCGTTGAGGCCGACGACGAGGCCGTAGCCGATGAGCTGGTTCTCGCGGATGCCCTCGACGTCGACCAGGTCCTTGATGCGCGAGGTCGTGGCCCCGGCCGGAGCGGCGAAGGCGAGGAGACTCAGAAGAAGGGCGAGGCGGCGGAACATGGAGATCCCCAGATGTCGCCAGAGACCAGCACGTGGCGTGCCAATCCGGGCCTCGGGATCAAGTCATTGATCCGTAAACGGACTTTTGTCGGAATGCGCGTGCCGCCGGGGGCATTTCGCCTGCCGCCCGGCAAGTCTTGCCGGGCATTAACGGCCCCTTAACCATGGCGGGGCTCTCTTAACCCCATCGAAAGACCTGTTGCGCCTTGCTGAAGCGGCCGTTCCGGAGAGGGACCCATGCGGATCATCACGCCGCCTGCCATCGGAGCCGTCACCACCGGCCAGCCGGCCCAGAGGGCCGAGCGGCCACGTGCCGCCTTTGAACTGCCGGGTGCGAAGACCGAGACGCCGGCCGGCACGGCCGCCCGGCCCGCCATGGCGGCTGCGGGGCTCGAGACCCTGCTGGCGGTACAGGGCATGCAGCCGGAGGACCGCCGCGGGAAGCGCCGCCGCGCGATGCAGCGCGGGCGCCAGTCGCTCGACCTGCTCGACGACCTGAAGCTCTCGCTGCTCGCCGGCGATCCCATGCCGGCGGTGCTGCTGAAGCTGCGCAGCCTGACGGCGGCGAGCCTCGAGGAGTCCGGGGATCCGGGCCTCGACGGGGTGCTCGCCGAGATCGACCTGCGCGCCCAGGTGGAACTCGCCAAGCGTGAGGCGGCGGCCAAGGCCTGAGCCTCTCAGCACCGCGGCCCAAGCCCCTGAAACTCCCCGAAAACCCCGCTTCTGGCACGGTTCCTGCAGCCCGGAGCTGCGGTCGCCCCCGTCCATGACGGCGGGATGACCGGGTTTCAGGTTGTACGCCCTCGGGACGAGTGCTATGAGCGCGCCGAAACACGGGGCCTGCATCCGTGAATCATGAGGGGTTCGGTGCATGACGTTGGAGTTGGAAGCGGACTACCGCCCGAATGACTCGGAGCCGTTCATGAACGAGCGGCAGAAAGAGTATTTTCGCAAGAAGCTCCTCGCCTGGAAGGACGACATCCTCCGCGAGGCCAAGGAAACCCTGCAGAACCTGCAGGACGAGAACCAGAACCATCCCGACATCGCCGACCGCGCCTCGTCCGAGACGGACCGCGCGATCGAACTCAGGGCGCGCGACCGCCAGCGCAAGCTGATCGCCAAGATCGATGCGGCCCTCGCCCGCATCGAGGACGGCAGCTATGGCTTCTGCGAGGAGACCGGCGATCCGATCTCGCTGAAGCGCCTGGAGGCCCGGCCCATCGCGACCCTGTCGCTGGAAGCTCAGGAGCGGCACGAGCGCCGCGAGCGGGTCTATCGCGACGAATAGGCCGCAGCGCCGGATCGGGACAAACCGGCCGCCCCTCGGGGCGGCCGTTTCATTCTGGGGCGGCGGAGGAGCCTTCGGGCTGCCTCATGCCCGGCACCACGCTTCCGGTCGGGCGGGAGGTCGAAGTCCCCTTCCCGCGCCGGAGCGAGGGGAGGGGGACTACCGCGGTGCATCTGTTCTGCGATCGGATGCCTGGCCCGGCCGGATGAACACCCGCTCCCCGGGATCGAAGTTCGGCGAAGGCGGCCCCCAAAAACGCCGACGCCGCCCGCGTCGGGAGAACGCGGACGGCGCCGGACTTGCCGTAGTCGCTGGGGAGCGGGGACGGCTGGGAACTCTGGGGATCGTCAGAAGGGCAGGAGCACGTCGAGCACCTGCTGGCCGTAGCGCGGCTGCTGCTGGTCGGTGATCTGGCCGCGGCCGCCGTAGCCGATGCGGGCCTGGGCGATCTTGTTGGAATCGATGGTGTTGTCGCTCTCGATGTCCTCCGGGCGGACGACGCCGGCGACGATCAGTTCGCGCACCTCGAAGTTCACCCGCATCTCCTGCTTGCCCTCCAGCACGAGATTGCCGTTGGGCAGGACCTGCATGACGACGGCGGCGACATTGGTGGTGAGCGTCTCGGAGCGGGTGACGGTGCCCTTGCCCTCGTTGGAATTGGTACCGGTGGTGGAGACGAGGCTCGAGGGATCGGCGCCGGCGCGGGAGATCAGGCGTTCGGCGCCGAACAGGCTCGGCGTGCCCATGGACTGCGAGCCGGTGCGCGACTGGTTGGTGGTGTTCTGGATGTTGGCCTGGTCCTGGAACTTCACCTTGACGGTAAGGATGTCGCCGACGCGCTGGGCGCGCTGGTCCCGGAAGAAGGCGCGGGAGCCGTTGCGCCAGAGCGAGTTGGGATTGTGCGAGATCGGCTGCGGCTCCGGCATCGGCATGGAGACGGGCCGGTAGCCGGGGCGGGTCTGCGGATTGTCCACCGCCGAGAGGGCGGGAGCCTGACCGATGTTGCGCAACCGGTCGGGCGCGCCGCAGGCGGCCGTCGACAGGCCGGCGAGGAGGATGAGAAGCGGGCGGACGGTTCGCATGGCGGGTCCTGACGCGGCACGGGAACAGGGGAGGGAGGACGCAGGGGCCATCACTGTGTCCTCGACGCGGTGGTGAGCGCGTTCGGCTGCACCGCCAGGGAGACGCGGTTCAACCCCGTCACCACCGCCTGCAGCTTCTTGCGCGACTGGATGTTCTCGACCTGGATGACGTCGCCCTCGGCGCCGGCCTCCAGCGCCTTGCCGCGCATGGTCAGCGACAGGCCGGGCAGTTCGACGACGATCAGCACGTTGCCGTTGCGCTCCACCAGTTCCGGCTTCATCAGGTCGGTGGTGCGGAAGGGACGCTCGGGCGACAGCGGACGACGGGCGGCGAGGCCCACGGCCTGGGCGAGGCTGACGACGGTGTCGGCCGTCATGCCGGGCAGGGTGTTGCGCGGCTTGCGGTCGATGACGAGATCGTTGGTGCGGACGATCTCGCCGCGGCCGATGGTGCGGGCGGGGACGACGAATTCCACCAGCTCGTTGGCGGTGCCGCTGGCGCGGAAGCCGCCGGCGCGCTCGGAGCGCCCGGAGCCGCGGATGCCGAGGACGGCATCGAAACGGCCGCTGCGGGGGTCGTGGTCGAGGCGCAGGATTTCGACCTGGCCCGGGGCCTCGCGTTCGACGACGAGGGGGCGCGTGCCGCGGTCGAAGACCACCTGGACGCGGCTGGAATCGACGAGACCGAAGGTGCCTGCGAGGCTTGCGGCTATCTTCTCCTCCATCTCCGCGAGCGGCACGATGCGAGCGTCGCGGG
This sequence comes from Pseudomonadota bacterium, assembly GCA_023416965.1. GTDB lineage: Bacteria > Pseudomonadota > Alphaproteobacteria > Rhizobiales > Phreatobacteraceae > Phreatobacter. The sequence continues at coordinate 55,990 of JAEZGJ010000129.1, forward strand.
TGACGGTGACCTCCCGGTTGCGGTCGGCGGTTTCCGGTTCAAGGCCCGCGCGGCGGGCCGCCTCGACGATCCGCCAGGCGGGCACCTGGCCGGTATGGCCGGGATCGGGAGAGCGGAACACGGCGACGTCGGCATGGCTCCCGGCATTCTCGAAGAGGTCGCCGAGGCGCACCACCTCGCCCGCGACGGTGACGTCGAGGCGCAGCACGGGGCGTCCGGACTGGGCGACCGCCGGCAGGGCGGTGCCGCAGAGCAGGACGGCGAGGAGGAAGCGTCGGGCGCGGGACATGATCAGCCTCACCGCATCAGCTGCGAGGTGGATTGCAGCATCTGGTCGGCCGCCGAGATGATGCGGGCGTTCATCTCGTAGGCGCGCTGTGCGGCGATCAGGTCCGAGATCTCCGACACGGCGGTGACGTTGGACTGTTCGAGGTTCTTCTGCAGCAGGGAGCCCATGCCCTCGTTGCCGGGGGTCGTGGTGATCGCCTGGCCGGAGGCGGCGGTTTCCAGGAAGAGGTTGTCGCCCATGGATTCCAGACCCGCCTTGTTGACGAAGCGGGAGAGCTGGATCTGGCCGATGGTCTGGGCGGCCGTCTGGCCGGGCAGGGTGGCCTGGACGACGCCGGCCGAGCTGATGGTCACCGCAGTGGCGTTGTTGGGCACGGTGATGCCCGGCTCGATCTGGTAGCCGTCGACGGTGACGATCTGGCCGTCGGCATTGCGCTCGAAGGAGCCGTCGCGGGTGTAGGCGGTGCGGCCGTCCGGCAGCTGGATGCGGAAGAAGCCCTCGCCGCGGATGGCGACGTCATAGTCCTTCTCGGTGGAGAGGACGTTGCCCTGGGTCATGACGCGGGAGGTGCCTGCCGCCTTGACGCCGGAGCCGATGGAGATGCCGACCGGCAGGAGGTTGCCCTGCTGCGAGTTCTGCGTGCCGGCGCGGCGCTGGTGGTCGTAGAGCATGTCCTGGAATTCGGCGCGCTGGCGCTTGAATCCCGTGGTGCGCATGTTGGCGATGTTGTTGGAGATCACCTCGACGGTGAGCTCCTGGGCCTTCATGCCGCTGGCGGCGGTATGGAGCGCGCGCATGGTTCAGCCTCCTCAGGTCGTCGGGTTGCCGAGCGAGCGGATGGCGTCCCGCCGCATCTGGTCGTGCTTCTCGAGGCTCGAGGCAAGCGACTGGTAGGAGCGGGTCACCTCGATCATGCGCGACAGCGCGAGGACCGGCGTGACGTTGGAGTTCTCGAGCGCGCCCTGGCGGACGTCGGCATTGGCGACGGTCACCGCCTGGGTGCCCTCGCGCAGGCGAAACAGGTTGTCGCCGGCCTTCTCGAAGGCGCGCGGGGCGCTCCCGTCGACCACCCGCAGCCGGCCGCGGGCGCCGCCCGAGGAGGCGACCGAGCCGTCGCGGCCGATGGTGATGCCGACGTCGTTGGCCTCGAAGGCGATGGGGCCGCCCTCGCCGAGGACCAGGTGGCCCTGCTTGGTGACGAGCTGGTTCTGGGCGTTGAGCTCGAAGGAGCCGTTGCGGGTATAGCGCTCGCCCTCGGGGGTCTGGACCACGAAGAGGCCGCGGCCGTTGATGGCGACGTCGAGCGAATTGCCGGTCTGGGTGATGCCGCCCTGGCTCAGGTTGGTGGTGGTCGCGCGGTCCCAGACGAAGGACATGCGGCGATCGGCACCGCGCTGGAACGTGTCGTCCCGCGCGACCGGCATCAGGTACTCCTGGAAGACAACGTCGTCCTGCTTGAACCCCGTGGTGTTCAAGTTGGCGAGGTTGTTGGCGATGACGTCGAGCTCGCGCTGCAGGGCGACCTGCCGCGAGAGACCGACGAGACCAATGTTCTCCATCGGACCAGTCCCTTCGTGTCCGCCTCGCCTGACCGACTCTCCCAAGTCGGTCGTCAGAAGCGGTGCTCCCCAGTGGTCCCCGGATCCGTTCTCCCAAACGGGCCCGGCGACCGCAGAACACCTCGCAGCCTTCGTGCCAACTGGCCGGGGCGAGCAATATCAATTGGTTAACCATGCCAAGAGGGTGCGGGGCGGGCGGCACGAAAGGTCCGGTCGGCGGTTTCGTCCCGGCAAATCTTGCCGCGCGCTTAACGAAAATAAACGCGCCGTTAACCATTGGGGCGGCAATGTCCCATTCAGAGAATCCGGGGCGCTAAGTGATGGCGAAGAAACCGAAAAAGCCTGAAGCCGAGGGCGACGACGCCGAAGAGGGCGCCGCGGCGGAGGCTGGCGGCGGCAAGAAGAAGATGATCATGATCGCCGGGGCCGCGGTCGCGGTGATCGGGCTCGGTGGCGGCGGCTGGTTCTTCTTCATGAAGAAGAAGCCGGAAACGGCCGCGGCTCCGCCCGTCGAGGCGGTCAAGCCGGTGGCTTTCGTCGACCTGCCGGACATGACCGTCAACCTGTCGGTCGGTCAGGACCGGCCCCAGTATCTGCGCGTCAAGGTGGCGCTCGAGGTGAGCGACGCGAAGGTCGCCGACCAGATCAAGCCGATCATGCCGCGCGTGGTCGACGCCTTCCAGCTCTACCTGCGCGAGATGCGCCCGTCGGACATCGAGGGTTCGGCCGGCATCTTCCGGCTGCGCGACGAGCTCACCCGGCGGGTGAACACGGCCGTCCATCCGGCGCGGGTCAATGCCGTGCTGTTCCGCGAAATCGTCGTGCAGTGACGGTCTGACATGGCTGGCGATATCGATCAGGACGCCCTTGCCGCCGAATGGGGCATGGCGCTGGAGGAGCAGGGCTCCTCGGGATCGGATGCGGAGCAGGGCTGGGAATCCGTCGGCGAAGACGGCATGGCCCATGTCAGCGCCGGCTCCAAGGGCGGCGCCGAGCGCATCCTCAACCAGGAGGAGATCGACAATCTCCTCGGCTTCTCGATCGAGGACCTGGCGCTCTCCGACAATGGCGGCATCCGCGCCATCATAGACTCGGCGATGGTCGCCTACGAGCGTCTGCCGATGCTCGACATCGTGTTCGACCGCCTGGTGCGGCTGCTCACGACATCGCTCCGCAACTTCACCTCCGACAACGTCGAGGTCTCTCTCGACCGCATCCACGCCGTTCGCTTCGCCGACTACCTGAACTCCATCCCGCTGCCGGCCATCCTCTCCATCTTCAAGGCGGAGGAATGGGACAATTTCGGCATCGCCACCGTCGATTCGAGCCTCATCTACTCGATCATCGACGTGCTGCTCGGCGGCCGCCGCGGCGTCACCGCCATCCGCGTCGAGGGCCGCCCCTACACGACGATCGAGATGGGCCTCGTGAAGCGGATGATCGAGGTGATCCTCGCCGACGCCGAGGCCGCCTTCCGCCCGATCTCGCCGGTCACGTTCAAGATCGACCGGCTCGAGACCAACCCGCGCTTCGCCGCCATCTCGCGCCCCAACAACGCAGCCATCCTGGTGCGCTTCCGCATCGACATGGAGGAGCGCGGCGGCTCCATCGAGATGCTGCTGCCCTACGCGACGCTGGAGCCGATCCGCGATCGCCTGATGCAGACCTTCGTCGGCGAGAAGCTCGGCCGCGATCCGGTCTGGGAGGGGCATCTGGCCACCGAGATCTTCCAGGCCCGGACCCATGTCGAGGCGGTGCTCTACGAGAACAAGTTTCCGCTGCGCAAGCTGATGAACCTGAAGGTCGGCGACACGCTGGTCCTCGACATGAAGCCGGACGCGCTGGTCAAGGTGCGCTGCGGGGACGAGACCCTCACCGAGGGGCGGATGGGCCGGGTCGGCGACAAGGTTGCCATCCGGATCCAGAAGCCGCTCCGCCGCGGGCGGACCAACATGACCCAATTCGAACAGATCTCGTCGGGCGGACAGGAGCAATGATGAGCAGCTTCACCGTGTCCATGGTCATCGAACTGCTTGTCGCCGGGCTCCTCGCAGCGACCATCGGCTATTGCATCACGCTCAACCGCCGCCTGACGCGGCTGCGCTCGGACGAACAGTCGCTGAAGGCGACCATCGCGGAACTGATCACCGCCACGGAGATCGCCGAGCGCGCCATCCAGGGCCTCAAGGTCACGGTGCGCGAATGCGACGGCACGCTCGGCGAGCGGCTGCGCACGGCCGAGCGCTTCCTTGTCGACATCGAGCGCGAGGTGAAGTCGGGCGAGACGGTGGTGGAACGCATCAGCCGGATCACCGAGGCGGCGCGCGACGCCGGCAAGCCGCGCGTGCCCCCGATCCCTGCGGTTCCGCCCATCGTGCCGGTCATGGTGCGCGAGCCGGGCGAGCAGGGCAGCGCCGCATCCACCCTGGCGGCCGCCAAGGCGTTTGCAGCGCGCGTGCAGACGCGCGCGGCCTGACGGAGAGCCTCATGCGGGACCTGCGCCTCCTTCCCATCGTCACCTTCGCCGCAGGCGGGCTCCTGTTCCTGAAGGCGGTAGGGCTGCTCAGCGGCGACCTTCCGGGACCCCGCCAGGTGCGGGCGCAGGACACGACCATCCCGGGAATCGAGACGTCCTCCGACGCCAATCTCGTCACGGGCGCCACTCCCGCCGCGGCGCCGCCGGCGCCTGCCGCGGCGGCTCCGCGCCCGCCGCAGCCGACGCCGGTGTCGACGCAACCGCAGCCTCCCGCCATCTCCGCCTCCGAGCGGGCGATCCTGGAGCGCCTGCAGGAACGCCGCCAGGAACTTGATACCCGCCAGCGGGAGCTCGACATGCGCGAGAATCTGCTTCGCGCCACCGAGCGGCGCATGGAGCAGCGCGCCAACGAGCTGCGCGAGCTGGAGACCCGCATCACCGGCCTCGAGCAGCGCCGCGACGAGGCGGAGCAGGCGCGCTTCCGCGGCGTCGTTAGCATGTACGAATCGATGCGTCCGAAGGATGCGGCGCGCATCTTCGACAGCCTCGACATGAGCGTGCTGATCGAGGTCGCCCGCGCCATGCGGCCGCCGAAACTCGCCGACGTCATCGCCCAGATGCAGCCCGAACCGGCCAAGCGCCTGACCACGGAACTCGCCCGCCGGCCGAACCAGCAGGCTGCCGCGGATCCGCGCTCCGTCTCGCCCGACACGCTGCCGAAAATCGAAGGCCGCCCGAGCCGCTGAGGCGAAACGCGGTGTTAATCACGATTGCCCATGATGCCGTTCGAACGGGGGCACGGAGCCGCCGCATGCCGGTCCCCCGGGGCCGGCGGAAGGTTCGAGTGGCGATCCCATGGACGGGAACGCGTGGTGCGTTTGGCGTGTGACCAGGGCCGGCCTTGCCGCCGCCCTGCTTTGTCATGTCACCGTCTCTCCCGGCTTCGCCCAGGCGCCGGCTGCCGCTCCCGCGGCGGGTGAGGCGCGGCCCGCGGCGGGAAAGGCCGAGGTGACGGCCTCGACCACCGGCGGTTTCGCCCGGCTCGTCTTCCATTTCGACCAGCAGATTCCCGCCGACGTGAAGATCACCGGTGGCGTTCTCGTCATCGCCTTCGCCCAGCCGGTCGACCTGCAGGTGAACCAGCTGACGACGCTGCTGCGCGACTATGTCACGGCGGTCCGGCGCGACCCCGACGGCAAGTCGCTGCGCTTCGCGCTCGCCCAGCGCGTCACGGTCAATTCGATGGAGGCGGGCGAACGGCTCTTCGTCGACATGATGCCGGACAACTGGCGCGGCCTGCCGCCAGGCCTGCCGGTTGACGTGGTGGAGGAGCTGACGCGGCGTGCGCGCGAGGCCGAGCGGCGCGCCCGTCTCGCCGAGTCCCAGCGCGTGGCGCGCACCATGCCGCCGGTGACGGTGCGCGTCGGCAATCACCCGACCTTCTCCCGCTTCGTCTTCTCCCTGCCGGAGCCGGCCGCCGTCGCCATCGACCGGACCGGCGACCGGCTGACCCTGCGTGTCGCCAAGCCCTTCACCTCCGATCTGCGCCACGTCCGCGACGCCCTGCCGCCCTTCGTGGGCGAGATCGAGGCCGATACCGGTGCCGACGAACTGGTCTTCCGCATGGCGGTGTCGCCGCAGGCCGACGTCAGGGCCTTCCGGGAGGAGGGGACCTATGTGCTCGACCTGACGATGCGCGGCGCCCCGTCGGGAGCGCGCGATCCCGCCGCTCTCGCC
>JAEZGJ010000164.1 GCA_023416965.1 Pseudomonadota bacterium
CGCGGCGTCTACCATTATGCCGAGAAGATCGACCGCAACGGCTTCGTCTACATGGACACGCCCGGCTACGACCCGGTGGCGGCGACGGGGCAGGTGGCCGGCGGCTCGAACCTCCTCTGCTTCACCACGGGGCGCGGCTCGGCCTATGGCTGCAAGCCTACGCCCTCGATCAAGCTCGCCACCAATTCCGACATCTACGCCCGCATGATCGACGACATGGACATCAATTGCGGCGACGTGCTGGACGGGGTTTCGCTGGCGGACAAGGGACAAGAGATCCTCGATCTCATCCTGCGCACCGCCTCGGGCGAGAAGACCAAGTCGGAGCTGCTCGGCTACGGCGACAACGAATTCGTGCCCTGGCAGATCGGCGCGACCATGTGATCGGACGCCGGCGTCCGCAATCCTGCGCAGGCCGATTTAGTCGGATATCCAACCAAATGCCTTGCGACGGGCGCCCGCCCGCCGCTATCGTCGCGCGCAAAGCATCAAGACGCCATCAACGGCGCCGGCCTCACGGCCTCCCGAGGAACGTTGACGAGGATTTCGCCATGACGCTCACCCGTCGCCACGCGCTGGCCCTGGCCGGCGCCGCCGTCGCAACCCCCGCCGTGATGCGCACGGCCTGGGGGCAGTCTCCGCAGGTCACCCTGCGCCTGCACCACTTCCTGCCGCCCGTGTCGAACGCCCACCAGCGCTTCCTGCTGCCCTGGTCGCGCAAGGTGCAGGAGGCCTCCGGCAACCGGATCAAGATCGACATCTTCCCGTCGATGCAGCTCGGTGGCGCGCCGCCCCAGCTCTTCGACCAGGCGCGCGATGGCGTCGCCGACATCGTCTGGACGCTTCCCGGCAACACTCCCGGCCGCTTCCCGGCGACGGAGGCGATGGAGCTCCCGTTCATCGCCGGCAAGCGTGGCGTCACCAATTCCAAGGTCATGGCCGAGCTCGGGCCGACGCATTTCTACAAGGAATATTCCGAGGTCCAGCCTCTCTGCCTCTGGGCCCACGACCACGGGCTCATCCATTCCAACAAGCAGGTGAAGACCCAGGCCGACCTGCAGGGCCTCAAACTGCGCTTTCCCACCCGCCAGGCCGGCGAGGCGCTCCGCGCGCTCGGCGCCACCGCCATCGGCATGCCGATCCCGCAGGTGCCGGAGGCCCTCGCGCAGGGCGTCATCAACGGCGCCGTCGTTCCTTGGGAGGTCGTGCCGGCGCTGCGCCTGCACGAACTGGTCAACCACCACACGGAGATTCCGGGCTCGCCGACGCTCTATACGGCGACCTTCATCCTCGCCATGAACAAGGCGAAGTACGAAGGCCTGCCGGCGGACCTGAAGAAGGTCATGGATGACCATTCCGGCATGATGGCCGCCGTCATGGCCGGCGAGATGTGGGACGAGCGAGGCCGCACGGTCGCCGAGATGGTCAAGGGCCGCTCGCGCAACACCATCACCGTCCTCGCCGACGACGAGGCGGCGAAGTGGCGCGCCGCCACCCGGCCGGTCGAGGAGGCCTGGATCAAGTCGGTGAAGGATCGCGGCCTCGACGGTCAGAAGATCGTCGACGACGTCAGGGCGGCGGTCGCAAAGCACATGGCGGCCTGACCTTATGGTGCAGGAGGGGGCCGAGCAGCGGGGGGCGCCGGCTCCCGGCATCATCGACCACGTGGCACGGATCCTCGCCGTCCTCGGCGGGCTTGTGATGCTCGCCGCGGCGGTGATGGTCACCACCTCGGTGCTGCTGCGCTGGCTGTTTCGCTCCGGCGTGCAGGGGGACTTCGAAATGGTGCAGATCGCCACCGCCGTGGCGGTCTTCGCCTTCCTGCCCTTTTGCCAGATCCGCCGCGGCAACGTGTTCGTCGACACCTTCACGCTGCGGACGCCGGACTGGCTCAACCGCAATCTCGACCGTCTCTGGGACCTCGTCTATGCCGGCTTCGCGTTGCTGATCGGCTGGCGGCTGATGGCTGGCGGCATCGACGCCATCGCCTCGCGCACCAGTTCCATGGTGCTGGCCATTCCGATCGGCTGGGCGATCCTGGCGGCGGCGCTGATGGCGCTGTTCCTGGCGGCGGTGACCGTGACCACGGCTCTGCGCCTCGGGCGGACCGACCGATGAGCGGCGCCGCCGTCGCCGCCGCCGGCTTCGCCGGCATGCTGGTCCTGCTCGTCCTGAGGATGCCCATCGGCCTCGCCATGCTGACGGCGGGGTCCATCGGCTATGCCTGGTTCACCAGCCTGCCGATCTTCCTCAACTACATGAAAACGACGCCCTATCACCTGTTCGCGAACTACACGCTGTCGGTGATACCGCTTTTCATCCTGATGGGGGCGCTGGCGGAGAAATCCGGCCTCTCGACGGCGCTGTTCCGGGCGGCGGCGAGCTTCCTCGGCCACCGCCGGGGCGGTCTCGGCATGGCGCTGATCGGCGCCTGCGCCGGGTTCGGCGCCATCTGCGGCTCGTCGGTTGCGACCACCGCGACCTTCGGCCGGGCAACGCTGCCGGAATTCAGGCGCTACGGCTACGACCAGGGCTTCGCCACCGGCATGATCGCCGTCGGCGGCACGCTCGGCATCCTCATTCCACCCTCGGTCATCCTCGTCGTCTATGCCATCACCACCGAGCAGAACATCGCCAAGCTGTTCATGGCGGCACTGATCCCCGGCCTGCTCGCGGCCCTGTTCTATTGCATCGTGATCGCGGTCATGGTGCGGCTGAGGCCCGAGGCGGGCCCCGCCGTCGAGCGCGTCGGCTGGACGGAGCGCTGGCGCGCCCTCGTCGGCGTCTGGCCGGTCATGCTGATCGCGGCGACGGTGGTCGGCGGCATCTATGGCGGCGTGTTCACACCGACGGAGGGCGCCTCCATCGGCTGCGTCGCCATGCTGGTGGTGGGGGTGGTGCAGGGCGGCCTGGGCTGGAGCGAGATCAAGGCCTCGCTGATCCAGACCGCGGAAACCTCGGCGATGATCTTCATCATCCTGCTCGGCGCCGAGGTGTTCAACGGCTTCCTCGCCCTGTCTCAGCTTCCCGCGACCGCGGCCGAGATGGTCACCCAGTCCGGGCTGCCGCCCTACGGCGTCATCGTCGGGCTGCTGGTCTTCTACATCATCCTCGGCGGGGTCATGGACGAACTCGCCATGATCCTCCTCACCCTGCCGATCTTCTTCCCGATCGTCACCGCCCTCGACCTCGGCATGATGCCGGACGACATCGCCATCTGGTTCGGCATCCTCGTCCTGATGGTGGTGGGCATCGGGCTGACGGCCCCGCCCATCGGGCTCAACGTCTTCGTGGTCTCGGCAATCGCGCGGGACGTGCCGATCCTCGCCATCTATCGGGGCGTCATTCCCTTCGTTCTGGCGGACGTGGTTCGGCTCGGCCTCGTCGTGGCCTTTCCGGCGCTGGCGCTCTGGCTCGTCAACCTCCTGAGCTAGCGCGGCCTTGGCACGTCGACGTCGACGTAGAGCTCCGACGTGCCGCTCCCTATGCTGCTGGTGCCGGTCACCGCGATGACGAAGCTGTCCTGGCCGACGAAGCCGGGCCGCGGCGTATAGACGACACCGGTGCGCCCGTCGGCGACCACACGGCCCCCGCGCGGCCTTTCGAGAACCTGAAGCGCCTGGAAGCGGCTGCGCTCGCCCGCCTGCAGACTGATGCGGCAGGGTTCACCGGCCACCACCATGGCGATACGGCCGGGCTGGCCCATGACGAAGGGCCGGGCGGAGATGTTGCAGAGCGCCGAGGCGGAGGTGGCGGCGGCGGCGAGCGCCGCGCCGGCCATGGCGAGAGAGAGGAACGGGTGCCGCATGTCGGCCTCCTTGGCGGCGCCCTCAGGCGCTTGGGTGGTGCCCCCGTTCCCGACATGGGGACCGCCCGCGCCGCGTCAAGGGCGCCCGAGCCGCTTCGCATTGGCCCGCGCCCGCCGCGCCGCCGGGCGGGCTGCAGCAACGCCTATGGCCAGCAGGCCGTGGGCCACATCGTCGTGCGACAGCCGGCCGGTGGCGCTGCGCAGGGCGAGCCGGCTCGCCTCCAGGGCGGCGTCGAAGGAGCCTTGCGTCGCGGCGTCCACCTTTTCGGCGATCATCTGCACCGCCTCGCCGCGAACCGACAGGTCCCAGATGGTGGCAGGATCGCTCATCAGCATCATCCGATGGGTGATGGTCACCGCGGCGGCGACGGCCGTGGAAGCCGACAGCGTGGCGGCACTCATCGCGGCTTCGGTGAAACGTGGCATGTACCAGAAGAGCAATGCGAACCCTCAACCGACCAGCCGGCTTGCAGGAAGATAGGCAACCTTGCGACGCTTTGCGCGGATTTGAACGAAGGTGATCGCGCATGGCTGCCGCGCAGCAGGAGTTTTCCCCGAAAGATGCGGATTTCGAGGCCCGCGCCCGCTCGAGCTTCGCCCGCCAGACCATGATGGCGACCCTCGGCATGAGCCTTGGCCCGGTCGCGCCTGGCCGCGTCGAGATGGTCATGCCCTATGCGCCGCATATCCTGCAGCAGCACGGCTTCGTCCATGCCGGTGCCATCTCCGCTCTCGTCGACAATGCCTGCGGCTTCGCGGCCATGACGCTCATGCCGCGCGGCGCCGGCGTGCTCACCGTCGAGTTCAAGGTGAACATGATGTCGCCCGGCAAGGGCGAGCGATTCATCGGCATCGGTCGCGTCGTGCGGCCGGGCAAGACGATCATGGTGACGCTCGGGGAGTGCTTCGCCGAGACGGGCGGGGAGCGCAAGCTCATCGCCATGATGACCGCCACCATGATGGTGGTGGAGACGCCGGGCATCGTGGATTGAGGAGAGCACCATGGCCGATCTCGTCGTCGAGACCTCCGGACCCGTCACCACCTTCATCCGCACGCGCTCGGCGGCGCGCAACGCCATGGACCCGGCCGGCGCCGAGGCGCTCGAGGCGGCGCTGCTCGCCTTCGAGGCGGACGAGACCGCCAGCGTCGGCGTCCTGTGGGGGGCGGGAGGGGCGTTCTGCGCCGGTTTCGACCTCAAGCACGCCGCGGCGGCGCCGGGTGGCACGCCCTTCGGCGGCCACCTCGACATCCCGGACGGTGAGGGGAACTGGCCGCGCGGACCCATGGGACCGACGCGGCTGAGGCTGTCCAAGCCGGTCATCGCCGCCATTGCCGGTCCGGCGGTCGCCGGCGGCATGGAGATCGCGCTGTGGTGCGACCTCAGGGTGATGGAGGAGGACGCCTATATGGGCGTCTATTGCCGGCGCTGGGGCGTGCCGCTGATCGACGGCGGCACAGTGCGCCTGCCGCGCCTCGTCGGGCAGGGGCGGGCGCTCGACCTCATCCTCACCGGCCGCAAGGTGGAGGCGGAGGAAGCCTTGCGCATCGGCCTCGCCGACCGGGTGGTGCCGCATGGACAGTCACGCGAGGCGGCGGAGGCGCTGGCGCACGAGATCGCCCGTTTCCCGCAGGGCTGCCTCAGGGCCGACCGTGCCTCGGCCCTGTCGCAGTGGGACCTGAGCCTGCCGGAGGCGCTGCGCAACGAATGGCGCACCTCATCGGCCATGGCCGTCAGCGAGGGGATCGCGGGGGCAGGGCGCTTCGCCGCCGGCAAGGGTCGCGGCGGCGATTTCGGCTCCATCTGATCAGCGCAGCGCTGCCTTGATGACGTTGTCGCCGATGCCGAGGGCCGCCGCCGTGGCGGCGATGGAGTCCCAGGTGCCGTCCGAGAGCGGCACGCCGTCCTTCAGCTTCTTGGCGCGCGAGCGCAGCTCCGCCTCGCCCGGCACCAGCACCTCGCTGCCCGACTCGACCGGCCGCGCGCTCTTGTAATAGGCGACGTAGTCGGCGCATTCGGCCGGGAAGAAGCCGTCGGGATCCACCACTTTCGGGTCAATGTAGATGGACATCATGCCGTTGCAGAAACGCTTGTCCGGCCCGGTGGCGCCGGCGCCGGTGAGCGCGCCGCCGAGAATCTCGCACATGAAGGCAAGGCCCGAGCCCTTGTGCTCGCCGAAGGCGCGGATGGCGCCGGGCCCGTTCATCGGGTCGCGGGTGCCGGGGCCTGCCGGGTAGGGCCCGTAAAGCACCGCAGGGTCGCCGCTCTTCGTGCCGTCCGGCGAGATCAGGGCGTCTGGCGGGATGGGCTTGCCGCCCATGGAGGCGACGAGGACCTTGCCCTCGGCCACGAGGGAGGTGGCGAAGTCGAGGAGGAGCGGCGGCTGGCCCGGCCGCGGCACGCCGATGCAGTAGGGCGCCGTGGAGAGCCGACGGTCGACGCCGCCGTGGGGGGCGACGAGGATCGAGCCGACCACGTTGACGAAATGGATGGAGACGAGGCCCTCGGCGGCCGCCATCTCCGCGAAATCGCCGATGCGCCCGAGATGGCCGGCCTTGCGCAGGGCGACCGCTGCGAGGCCGTTCTGCTTCGCCTTGGCGATGCCGATGCGGACCGCCTGCGGCCCCACCGTCTGGCCGAAGCCATAGTGACCGTCGAGCACCGTGATGGCCGGCGTGTCGACGATCGCGGTGACCGACTTTCCGGCCTCGACGCGTCCTTCCTTCAGCCAGTCGACATAGCGCGGCACACGGGCGACGCCGTGGCTGTCGTGGCCGGTGAGATTGGCCTCCGTCAGGTAGTGCCCGATGCGCCGGGCCTCGTCACCGTCGCAGCCCGCCCGTTCGAATATCGTCGCGACCAGCGCGGCGAGGCGCTCCGCATCGACCATGGCCATGTTTTTCCTCCCGATGTTTCGACGATCATGGACGGGCGGGACGCCGGCGGAAAGGGGCGTGCCGGCACGGTCGGCCTGCATGGCGCACGCTTCCGGCGCGGCCGGGGGCGGTCTAGGCTGGCGGGGTCCGAGGAGCGCCTTCCCATGTCCAAGCCCTATCCGATGCTGACCGCCGGCCGCCTGGAGCGTCCCGACGGGGCGGTGATCCACTACGAGACGGGCGGCGAGGGGCCGGCCGTGGTCTTCGCGCACGGGCTCGGCGGCAATCACCTGAGCTGGTGGCAATCGGCGCCGGTCTTCGCGCAGTGGCACAAGGTCGTGACCTTCTCGCACCGCGGCTTTGCGCCCTCGACCGCGCCCGGCGGCGTCGCCGATCCGACGCTCTATGCCGGCGATCTCCTCGCCCTGCTCGACCATCTCGGCATCGCCAGGGCGGTGATCATCGGCCAGTCGATGGGCGGCTGGTCCTGCGTGGAGACGGCGCTGGCCGCCCCCGAGCGCGTTGCCGGGCTGGTCATGGCCTGCACGACCGGATCCTTCGACTATGACGGTTTCGGCGACCCGCAGGTGCAGGCCTGGCGCCAGGCCATGCCGGTGCGTCTGGCGGATTTCGCCGCCCGCGGCATCCACCGGGCGGCGGGCGAACGGATGGCCGAGGACAATCCGTCGCTACACGCCCTCTACCAGGGAATCGACCGGCTAACCTTCGGCCTCGACAAGGACGACGTGGGCAAGCGGATCCGCGTCATGCGCACGCGCGGCGCCGCCGATGCCGCCCGCATGACCTGTCCGGCGCTGTTCGTGATCGGGTCGGAGGACCCGCTGATCTGCCCGAGGGGTATCGAACTCGTCGCCGAAAGCTGGCCGCGCGCGTCGATCCACCGGGTCGAGGGCGCCGGCCATTCCGTCTATTTCGAGCACGCGATGCGGTTCAACAAGGTCGTCAACGAGTTCCTCGGGACGATCGGCTGGACCTGATCAATTGCCGAGGAAGGCGCGCGGCGCGACGGGGGCTTCCTTCATGAGCAGGATGGACACTCGCCGGTTGGCGGCGAGATAGGGATCGTCGGGGAACATCGGCTCGCTATCGCCCTTGCCGGTGACCGCGAAGATGCGGTCGGGGGGCAGGCCATGCTCCTCCATGATCATGCGGACGGCGTTGGCCCGGTCGGCGGTGAGGTCCCAGGGGCCGTACCCGGGGCGACCCAGGACGCGAGCGCCCGAGGTGTGGCCGGTGATGGTGATGCGGTTCGACAATTGCCGCAGGGCCGGGGTCAGCGCCGCGATCAGGCGACGCGTCCGCTCGTATGGCTCGCGGCCGTCGGGCGGGAACATGGCGCGGCCGTCCTGGTCGACGATCTGGATGTCGAGACCGTCCGGGCGCTCCTCCATGATGATGTTCTTCGAGAGTTCGGCGATCTCGGGCATGGCCTGCAGGGCCTGGCGCAGGCTGGCCGCGGCCAATGCCATGCGGCGGTCGGCCATGGCGTTGATGGCGTCCGGGTTGCGCTCGTCGGTGCGCGGTGCCGGCCTGTCGGTCGGTGATTCGGGGGTGGAGGAGAGGTTCTGGATGAAGGGCCGCGTCGGGATGCCGTGCAGCTCGATCATGCCCGTCAGGCTGGTGTTGCTGGTCGTGCCGAAGGCCTCGCGGAACGAGCCCGTCATCATGTGCTTCTTGCGTTCGTCCTGGTTCGACGTCGCGACGAGCACGACGAAGAAGGACATGAGCAGGGCCATCAGGTCGGCGAAAGTGACATACCAGCCGTGGCCGCCGGCATGACCTCCACCCTTGCGCTTTGCCATGGTGACCTCAGGCTGCTTCGGCCAGTGCGTGGCGATCGTGCGGGGTCAGATAGGCCAGCAGCATCTCCTTGACGACCTGCGGGCTCTTCTGATTGCGGATCTGGATGACCCCGTCGATGATGATCGAGCGGTTGAGGTCCTCCTCGGCCATCTTCAGGTGGCATTTGTCGGCGATCGGCAGACAGACGAAGTTGGACACGACGGCGCCGTACAGCGTGGCAAGCAGCGCCATGGCCATGATGGGGCCGAGCTTGGACGGATCGGTCATGTTGGCGAACATGTTGACCATGCCGAGAATGGTGCCGACCATGCCGAAGGCGGGGGCGCAATCGCCGATGGAGCGATAGACCTTCTGGGCCTCGTCGAGCTGCATGTACACGTTGTCCTTGTCCGTCTCCATCGTCTGGCGAATGAAGTCGGCGTCGTAGCCGTCGGCGATGTAGCGGATGCCCTGGGCAAGGGTCGGGTCCGAGACGTCGAGCTTCTCCAGCGCGTTCGGGCCCTGCTTGCGGGCGACGTCGGCGATGCGGGCGAGTTCCTCAACCAGTTCGCGCGGGCTCGACTGCGGCATGGCGAGGACCGCCTTGAAGCCCATCGGCAGGCTGTGGGCGATGACGCCGAGCGGGAACCGGGCCATGGTGGCCACGGCCGAACCGCCGAAGATGATGATGACCGCGTGCTTGTCGAAGTACTGGGCGAAATTGCCGCCGTCGATCATGATGAGGGTGACGATGACGCCGATGGCCCCAACAAGCCCGAGGATTGTGGCGATATCCATCGTGGTCTCCGAACGCGCAACCTTGCTGGTACCGGACTGTAGAAGGCGGCACCTAAGACTTGCTTAAGGTTGCCATGGCCTTGCCGTTTTTGGGCGACTTGCGGAGGCCGCCACGCGGGCGCTAAAGGGCATTCGTCATCGAGGGAGAGGTAGAGCCATGAACAGACAGATCCTCGCGGGCCTGGCCGTCGTCGCCATGGCCGGGCTCGCCGGCTGCGCCCAGACCCAGCCAGCCGCGCCCCCCGGGCCGCCGGTGGTCAATGCGACACCGCCGCCGCTGCCGCCGGATCCCGCCCTTGGCCCCCACGCGAACCAGGGCGAGAGCCAGCCGCAGGGCAACCGTCGCCGGCGCTGAGGCTCCGCCACCATTTCGCCATGGCGCGCCGCTTTCCTGCGTCATTCCGTCTCGCCCGTCGCGGGAGTCATCGTGGCCGCCTATCGCCTCCACTGCTTCGCCCAGTCGGGCAATGCCTACAAGGTCGCGCTGATGCTCGCGGCCTGCGGCCTCGACTGGGAGCCGGTCCTCGTCCGCTTCTTCGACGGCGCGACGCGGGACGCCGCCTGGCGTCAGGAGGTCAATGCCATGGGCGAGGTGCCGGTTCTCGAGCACGAGGGCCGGAGGCTGTCGCAATCGGGAGCCATCCTCACCTATCTGGCGCGGCGGAGCGGCAAGTTCGCCGCGGCGAACGAGGACGAGGAGTTCGACATCCTCCGCTGGATCCTCTTCGACAACCACAAGTTCACCAGCTATTTCGCCACACACCGCTTCATGCTGTCGCTCGCTGGCAAGCCGGCCGATCCCGCCGTGCTGTCCTTCCTGCGCGGGCGGATCGACGGCGCCCTCTCGCTTGTGGACAGGCACCTTGCGGCGACCCCGTTCCTCGTTGCCGGCCGCCCGACCATCGCCGACATGTCGATTGCCGGCTACATGTTCTATCCCCAGACTGAGACCGGCTACGACATCGAGGCCAGCTACCCTCATCTCCATGCCTGGCGGGAGCGGATGGCGGCGCTGCCCGGATGGAAGGCTCCCTACGACATGATGCCCGATGCCCTGCCTGCGGCCTGAACGGACAGACTCCATGAACACGCGTGCCGCCGCCATCATCCTCCCGGTCCTGTTCCTGGCCGCCTGCATGGGCCGGGAGACACCCGTCGCCGTTCCTGCGCCGGTTCCGGCCGCACCCGTGCAGCGGGTGGAGACCGCCGCCCTGCCGGCACCTGCGGTCCAGTCCGCTCCCGCAGCACCCGTCCCGGTGTCGGGCCGCGCGGTCGCCACGGCGCCGTCGCGCATCGAGGTCGACAGCATGCGCACCGCACCGGGCGCGCGGGAGAGCACGAGCCTCACCAATGTGTCCCGCGTGTCCACCGGGGCCCCGACCGGCGGAAACGCGCTCGGCGGGACCATCGTCAGCGGCCAGTCGGCGGGCGTGATCCCCACCACGGTCGACCGCAACCGCGAGCCGCCGCGGCGGATCACGGCACCGCGCGATCCGCTCGGACCCGGCACCCCGCCGCCGGTGATTGCGCCGGAGCTGCGTGACACGACCGGCCGGACCATCCGCAACCGGCAGGAGGTGCAGTTCTAGCCGCGCTTTCTTGCGGACATCTGCGAAACAGACGCCGCCCTGCGGCGCGATCCGGCCGCATCACCGGCATGGGACAAGCTTGGGGAACCCGGAGCGTCCCCATGCCCACCGCCCCTTGTCATTGCTTGCCGGCGCGCCTTGCCCGCCGTTTCGCGAGCCTCACCCTGCTGCTGACGGCGATGATGGCGGGGGTCACGGCAGGCTCCACCCAGCCGGCACTCCCCCCGTGCAGCCTCGGCGACACCGACTGGCGGACGGATCCCGTGTTCCAGGCGAGCCGCCACCCCTCGGAGCGGAGGAGGCCGGTCGGCGAACTGCGCTGCCGGACCGTCGAAACCAGCCTGTCCCCAATGGGAGCCGACCAGTTGCGGATCGTGCGCGCAAAGGTCTTCGAGGCCCGCGGTGCGGAAGAGGGGATCGAACAGCCGGTCAACCTGTTCGTCCTCTCCCGCGAGGGAGCCGGGGGGCCGCAGGTCCTCGCACGTTTCCTCGAGCCCTACGACATTTCCCGGGACCAGCCGTACTTCCACATGCTGGTGCACCGGCACGGGGAGGGGTTCATCGTCGAGCTCGGCGAAAAGGTGCCGAGCGCCTATCACATCGCCGGCGACAGCGTGACGCGGATCGACGCCCATGCCTGGGTCCAGGGCGTCGGTGCGGTGGCCTGTCCGGGATGGCAGCATGGTCCTGTTCGCAGGGTGTCCTTCAGCGGGATGCGCGGCTTCGTCTCGATCTTCCGCGCGGGCTCCGATGATCCCGCCCGCCCCGGCAGCGCCTTCGACGCGGGCCAGGCGATCGAGGTGGATCTCGCCCTTGACGGGGATCGGCTGGTCTCACGGGGAGCGCGGGTCGTCGAGCCGTCGTTCATTCAGGATGTGGAAGACTGGACGGCCTTCGTCGAGGCGCGAGCGGACGCCGCGCGCGCGAGGCGACGCCTGCCGGCCGGCACGGAACCCTGCGACATCGCGGGCTGGTCGAACGATCCCGATCCCGCAGGTATGAACGTGCGCGCGGCGCCCGGCCCATCGGCCCGGGTGGTCGGCAAGGTTCCGCCGCCCTGGAAGGCACCGGATCCCTCCGGCGACAGGGGCGAGACTTTCCGCTCGGAGTTCCGGATCATCGGCTATCGCGACGGCTGGTTCCTGGTCCGCGACATTTCGGCGCCGGGCGTGGCTTACGGGGAGCGCTATCCCCGCAACCGCCCCCAGCCGTATCGGGGCCAGGGCTGGGTCTCCGCGCGCCTCGTCGGTGCCGCGCTTGCCAATGGCGGCATGCCGCCCGGCCGGCTTTTCCTCGCGCCGAGCGCCCATGCCGCCACGCGCCCTGCCATGCGCCAGGGCGAACCGGTCTCCACCGGCGACATCGTCGAACGGCTGCACGCCTGTTCGGGAAACTGGGGTCTCGTGGAGATCGAGGGGGCGCGCGGCTGGTGGAGCGGCATCTGCGCGAACCAGGTGACGAATTGCAGCTGAACGCCGTTGTCGTTGCATGACCTCGCCGCGGCGGGCTATAGGGCGGGCTCATTCGACATGAGGTTCGAGCGCGTGGCCGAAGACAACAAGGGCGGACTGGGCGAGACGGTCCGCGTGGTGATCCACGCGCTGCTGATCGCCTTCGTGATCCGCACATTCCTGTTCCAGCCGTTCAACATCCCCTCGGGTTCGATGAAGGAGACGCTGCTGGTCGGCGACTATCTCTTCGTCTCCAAATTCTCCTACGGCTATTCGAAATATTCGTTCCCCTTCTCGCCGAACCTGTTCGACGGGCGGATCATGGGCTCGGTGCCGAACCGCGGCGACGTGGTGGTCTTCCGCCTGCCTCGCGAGCCCGACGTCGACTACATCAAGCGCGTGATCGGCCTGCCGGGCGACCGCATCCAGATGATCAATGGCCAGGTGCACATCAACGGCACGGCGGTGCCGCGCGAGCGCATCGACGATTTCATGGACAACGAGGACGGCCGGCAGGTGCGCACCCGGCGCTATCGCGAGACGCTGCCGAACGGCGTGTCTTATACCACTCTCGACCTCTACGAGAACGGCTTCTACGACAATACGCCGGTCTATGAGGTGCCGCAGGGCCATGTCTTCGTCATGGGCGACAACCGCGACAATTCCACCGACAGCCGCGTGCTGAGCCAGGTCGGTCCGATCCCCCTCGACCATCTGATCGGCCGCGCCCAGGTGCTGTTCTTCTCCATCGAGGAGGGCGAGCGCGCCTGGGCTTTCTGGCGCTGGCCCTGGTCGATCCGGTGGACGCGGTTCGGAACCCTGGTGAGGTGACGGGAGTCGTGGCGCCGGGTCGCAAAGCCAAGGCCCAGCGGGCGAGCCTGGAGGAGATCGAGGCCAGGATCGGTCACGTCTTCTCCGACAAGGGACTGCTCGTCCGTGCGCTCACCCACCCGAGCGCGGTCTCGGGCATCGAGAAGCGATCCGGCTCCTACCAGCGGCTGGAATTCCTCGGCGACCGGGTGCTCGGCCTCGCCGTCGCCGCCATGCTGTTCGGGGCCCTGCCGGAGGACGACGAGGGCACCCTGTCGAAGCGCCTGTCGGACCTCGTGCGGGCGGAGACCTGCGCCGAGGTGGCCGTGGCCCTGGGTCTCGGGGACGGCGTCCATGTGGGCCCCACCGAGAGCCAGACCGCCGTAGGGCGACGCCCTGGCGTTCTCGCCGACCTCTGCGAGGCGGTGATCGGCGCCATCCATCTCGATGCCGGCTGGCCGGCGGCGGAGGCCTTCGTCATCCGCAACTGGCGCGGCAGGCTCCTGGCCAATGCCTCGCCGCTGCGCGACGCTAAGAGCGCCCTGCAGGAATGGGCCCAGGGCAGGGGCTATGCCACCCCCGTCTACCGGGTCGTGTCCCGCACCGGCCCCGACCATGCTCCGATCTTCACCATGGCGGTGATCATTCCGGGCCTTGCCGACGGTACCGGCGAGGGCGCCGCCAAGCGGCAGGCCGAGATCGCCGCGGCCACCGCCGTCCTCGTTCGCGAGGGGGTCTGGCCGGCGACCCCGCAGGGAGAGGCCGGGCCATGACCGAAGAGACCACACGCTGCGGCTTCGTCGCCATCATCGGCGCGCCCAATGCCGGCAAGTCGACCCTGGTCAACGCACTCGTCGGCGCCAAGGTCACGATCGTGTCCCACAAGGTGCAAACGACGCGGGCGCTGGTGCGCGGCATCGCCATGGAGGGCTCTTCCCAGATCATCCTCGTCGACACGCCCGGCCTGTTCTCGCCGAAGCGCCGGCTCGACAGGGCCATGGTCTCGGCCGCGTGGGGCGGAGCGGCCGATGCCGATCGCGTCCTTGTGCTGGTGGACGCGAAGAAGGGGATCGACGAGCCGGTGGACGCCATCCTCGACAAGCTCGGTGACATCCGCCAGCCCATGGACCTGGTGCTGAACAAGATCGACCTCGTGGAACGGCCGAAGCTTCTCGACCTCGCCACCGCGATCAACGCGCGCGCCAGGTTCGACCAGACCTTCATGATCTCCTCGACCACCGGGTCCGGCGTGATGGACCTGAAGCGCCACCTCGCCGCCGCGGTCCCCGCCGGCCCCTGGCACTATCCCGAGGACGAGATTTCCGACGTGCCGGCCCGCCTGCTGGCGGCGGAGATCACCCGCGAAAAGCTCTACCACCGCCTCCACGACGAACTGCCCTACGACGCCACCGTGGAGACCGAAAGCTACGAGGAGCGCAAGGACGGCTCCATCCGCATCGAGCAGACGATCTACGTGGTGCGCGAGGGCCAGCGGAAGATCATGCTGGGCAAGCGCGGCGAAACCATCAAGCTGATCTCGACCTCGGCGCGCGAGGAGCTCTCGAAACTGTTCGAGACCAAGGTGCACCTGTTCCTGTTCGTGAAGGTGCGCGAGAACTGGGGCGACGATCCCGAGCGCTACGAGCGCATGGGCCTCGAATATCCGAAAGGCAGGTGAGCCATGCTGTCCGTCAGACCGAAGTCCACCACGACGCTCTACCGCTACCTGACCGGCCCGGACGATTCCGCCTTCTGCCACCGCGTCAGCGAGGCGATCAACAAGGGCTGGCAGCTCTACGGGCATCCGACGCTCACGTTCGACGCCGCGAAGGGCCGGGTGATCTGCGGACAGGCCATCGTCAAGGAGGTGGAGGACGTGGCCTATTCGGCGGATCTGAAACTCTCCGACTTCTGACCCATGCACTGGGTCGACGAGGGGATCGTTCTCGGCGCCCGGTCCTACGGGGAATCCAGCGTGATCCTCGAACTGTTCACCCGCGACCACGGCCGCCATCTCGGCTTGGTGCGGGGAGGGCGGTCGCGGCGCCAGCAGCCGGTCATCCAGCCCGGCAATACGGTGCACGCGAACTGGTCGGCCCGGCTCGACGAGCATCTCGGCACCTATGCCATCGAGGCCTCGGTCTCCCGGGCGGCACGCCTCATGGAAAGCCGGGAGGGCATCGCCGGCATCACGCTGCTCGCCGCCACGGCCCGGCTGATGCCCGAGCGCGAGGCGCATGAGGGGCTCTACGAGGCGGTGGCACTCATCGCCGACACCCTGCCGGACGTCGCCATCGCCGCGCCGCTGATGGTGCGGTTCGAACTGGAGGTGCTGCGGCTGCTCGGTTTCGGCGTCGACCTGTCGGAATGCGCGGCCACGGGAACCACCGAGGACCTCGTCTATGTCTCGCCGAAGACGGGCAGGGCGGTCTCGCGAGCGGCGGGCGAGCCCTGGCGCGACCGGCTGCTCGCCCTGCCGCCGTTCCTGCGGGGTGCTGCGACCATCGCGCCGGAGGATGTGCGCGCAGGCTTCAGGCTGACCGGCCATTTCCTCGCCCGCCACGTCTTCGAGCCACGCGGCCTGCCCATGCCCGACTCGCGCGAGGTGTTCCTGCGCTTCGTCGCCTGAGCCGGTTTGAAATCGGGGGGCCGAGCCTCTACATGGCGCTGATGAGCAAGAGCGTCTTCGAAGACTGGTTTGCCCGGGACCTCGATCCCGCCGCCTACGACCCCGTGGCCGCCGCGCGGCTTGCGATGAAGCCAAGCTATCCCAAGCGCTTCTACAGCGAGGCGTCCGCCGGCCCGTCGGAGGACGGCTGGCGGCTGCTCCTCGACGGCCGCCCGGCCAAGACCCCCGGCCGACATCCTCTGGCCTTTCCCAGCCAGCCGCTCGCCGAGGCGGTGGCGGCGGAATGGGCGGCGCTCGGCGAATTCATCGATCCGATGAAGATGCCGGTGACGCGGATCGCCAATTCCATCATCGACGGCGTTCTGCCCGATCCGGCGCCGGTCGCCGCCGACATCGTCCGCTACGCCGGGTCGGATCTCCTCTGCTACCGGGCCGACGCCCCGGCGAGCCTCGTGGCGCTGCAGGACGCCGCCTGGAACCCGGTGCTCGACTGGGCGCGCGACGAGCTCGGCGCGCGGCTGATCCTCTCGCAGGGCGTCGTCTTCGTCACCCAGCCGCCGGCCGCGCTCGACGCGGTCGCCGCCGCCTTGCCCGGGGGCGACGGATGGCGCATCGGAGCGAGCCACGTGGTGACGACCCTGACGGGGTCGGCGCTCCTCGCGCTGGCCCTGCTGCACGGCCGGCTTGATGCCGACGCGGTGTGGACCGCCGCCCATGTGGACGAGGATTTCCAGGTGTCCCAGTGGGGCGAGGACGCCGAGGCGGCGGAGCGGCGTGCGGCCCGACGCCGCGAATTCGATGCTGCGGCAACGGTGCTCGCCACCGTGTGACAAAACGGTGAAACGGGGCGGGGGCCATTGCTGGCCGCCGATACCCCAAGGCTGCCCGGAGCGCGCCCATGAAGATCACCCTCGACATCGGCAAGCTGGTGGAACAGGGGCGCCTGAGCCCCGAGGAGGCGTCGCGGCTCCAGGCCCTGGCGGCGGAGACGACCGGCTCGCTGGCGATGAACATGCTCATCGGCTTCGGGGTGGTGGCCGTGGCGCTCGGGGTCATGGGCCTCGTGCCGGAGCCCATGGTGGCGGTGGTGATGGGCGGCATCCTCGGCAGCGTTGGCCTCGGGTTCCTGCTCAAGGGGGACGAGACCTGGTCGGTCCTCGCGCAGATCGTCGTGCTGGCGGGCGCGTTGCTGCTCGCTGGCGGCGTCATGTTCGTCACCAAGGGCTCGGTCCCGGCTCTCCTCGCAGTTACCGCCATTTTCGCCGGCGCGGGCATAGCCGCACGGTCGGGACTGCTCGTCGCGCTCGCCGTGCTCGCCCTGTCGGCCACGATCGGCGCGCGCACCGGCTACATGCACGCCACCTATTTCCTTGCCATCCGGCAGCCGGCCATGACGGTGCTGCTGTTCGCCGGCCTCGCCATCGCCGCCTACCAGGTATCAAAACTGGTGCGCGCGGACCTCTCGCGCCTCGCCATCGTCGCCGCCCGGACCGCGCTGCTCCTGGTCAATTTCGGTTTCTGGATCGGTTCTCTCTGGGGTGACCGGTTGACCTGGTTCGTCGACCCGGGCAGCACGTCGCGCTATGCGCCGGCCATCCCGGCCTTCGTCTTTTCCCTCGCCTGGCTCGCCGCCATCGTCGGCGCGGGCATCTGGGCGGCACGGGCGAACAGGCCGTGGGTGCTGAACCTCGCCGCCGTCTTCGGCGCCATCCACTTCTACACGCAATGGTTCGAGAAGCTCGGCGCCACGCCGTTCACGGTGCTGGTGGCCGGCATCACCACTCTGGCCCTCGCCGTCGGCATCTGGAAATACAACCAGGGCAGGACGCTGGCGGCCTGAACCGGCTCTATCCGCCGATGCGGCCGAGATGGGTGTCATTGAACCCCGTGAATTCCTTGAGGCCGTAGCCCAGCGCGCGGTCGAGGCCGATATGGGCGAGCCAGATCAGGGGTACGGCAACAGCCACCGGGGCCTGCCATGCGAGCCCGGCGAGCCCGACGCCCAGCGGCACCACCGTGATGTGGAGGAGATTATAGCCGAGGGCGCCGAGCCTGGGCCCGGCGAGATAGGCGGCCATCCCGACATCCGGCGCCAGCAGCAAGGCGGCGTACAGCCACCACGACTGTCCGGTCCACCCATAGGCTGACGTGGCGGCGAGGAATAGCGCGGCGCCTTCGAGCCGCAGCAGCATGCGCGTGGACAGGTCGAGCATGGAGCAAACCCGCAAGGGTGGAACCAAAGGTGGGTTTCATAGCAGGCGCGCGGGTGGCTTGCCGCATCATATCCCCCGACAGTCTCATTGGTTGGCGCAGAGCTTGCGTGCTATCGGACGGGCTTGGTTCGATTACCGATGAGGGGCGGGGCGCGATCCCCGGCGTGCGATGAAGGACGTCCTTGAAAGGCTGGAAGACCGTCGTGGGGGGGGGGGCCGCCGGGGGGGGGCG
>JAEZGJ010000248.1 GCA_023416965.1 Pseudomonadota bacterium
GTGCCGGGCGGGGCGCCGGTGGCCCACGGCCGGCTCGTCCGGCTCGACCTCGCCCCCGTGCGCGCCGTGCCCGGCATCGTGGCGGTGCTGACGGCGGCCGACATTCCCGGAGCCAACGACGTCAGCCCCGTGGCGGGCGACGATCCGCTCTTCGCCGCCGACACCGTCTCCTTCCACGGCCAGCCGCTCTTCGCCGTGGTGGCGGAGAGCCGGGACGCGGCGCGGCGGGCGGCGCGGCTCGCGGTCGTCGAGGTGGTGGAGCAGACCCCGCTCGTCGACGTGGCCGAGGCGCTTGCGGCCGATGCCGACCTGATGCCGGCCTATTCGTTCCGCCGCGGCGATCCGGAAGCTACCATTGCGGCGAGCGGCAACCGCCTCGAAGGTGAGATGCGCATCGGCGGCCAGGAGCATTTCTATCTCGAGGGCCAGGCCGCGCTGGTCGTCCCCGAGGAGGACGGCACCTTCCTCATCCACTCCTCCACCCAGCATCCCAGCGAGGTGCAGCACGTCGTCGCCCGCGTTCTCGGCCTGCCGGACGCCGCCGTCGAGGTGGCGGTGCGCCGCATGGGCGGAGGATTCGGCGGCAAGGAAAGCCAGGCGAGCGGCTGGGCGGCCATGGCGGCGCTGGCAGCGCGGGTCACCGGGCGGCCGGCCAAGATCCGCCTCGACCGCGACGACGATTTCGTCATGACCGGCAAGCGCCACGACTTCCTCGTCGGCTACAGCGCCGCCCATGATCCCGAGGGCAGGCTGGAGGCCGTCGCCGTGCAGTTCGCCGGGCGCTGCGGCTACAGCCACGACCTGTCGTCGTCGATCAACGACCGGACGATGTTCCATGCCGACAATGCCTATTTCTATCCGCAGGTGCACATCCATTCGCGCCGGCTGAAGACGCACACCGTGTCCAACACCGCCTTCCGTGGGTTCGGAGGGCCGCAGGGCATGGTCTTCGCCGAGCGGCTGATGGACCGGATCGCCTGGGCGACGGGCCGCGACCCGCTCGACGTGCGCTATGCCAACCTCTACGGCACCGAGGAGCGCAACATCACGCCCTACGGCATGGTGGTGGAGGACAATGTCGCCGGGGTGATCATGCGGCAGTTGGAGGCTTCCAGCGACTACCGGCGCCGGCGCGGGGAGATCGGAGGGTTCAACGCCTGGTCGCGGGTCCTCAAGAAGGGGCTTGCCCTGACGCCGGTGAAGATCGGAATCTCCTTCACCACCACCTTCCTCAATCAGGGCGGGGCGCTGGTCCACGTCTATCGGGACGGGTCGATCCACCTGAACCACGGCGGCACGGAGATGGGGCAGGGGCTCTTCATCAAGGTGGCCCAGGTGGTGGCGGAGGAGTTCGGCGTCGCGCTCGACCGCGTTCGCATCACCGCCACCCACACGGGCAAGGTGCCGAACACCTCGCCGACGGCCGCTTCATCCGGCACCGACATGAACGGCATGGCGGCCAAGGCCGCCGCCGCCGAGATCAAGGGGCGCATCGCCGAGTTCATCGCCCGCGACTGGCAGGTGCCGGTGGCGAGCATCGCCTTCCGCGACGACCGGGTCTGGTCGGGCGAGAAGAGCCTCACCTTCGCCGAGGTGGTGAAGAAGGCCTATCTGGCCCGCACCCACCTCTCCGCCACCGGTTTCTACGCCACGCCGAAGATCACCTGGGACAGGCCGAAGGCGACCGGGCGGCCGTTCTTCTACTTCGCCTATGGCGCGTCGTGCTCGGAGGTGACGGTCGACACGCTCACCGGCGAATTCACCCTCGACCGGGTCGACATCCTGCATGACGCCGGGCGCTCACTGAACCCGGCCATCGACATTGGCCAGATCGAGGGCGGCTTCGTCCAGGGCATGGGCTGGCTGACCATGGAGGAACTCGTCTTCGACGCGAAGGGGCGCCTGCGCACCCACGCGCCTTCGACCTACAAGATCCCGACCTCGCGCGACGTGCCGGCGGATTTTCGCGTCGCCTTCTTCGACAACCCCAACCGCGAGGACACGATCTACCGGTCCAAGGCCATCGGGGAGCCGCCGCTGATGCTGGCCAATTCCGTGTTCTGCGCCATAGCCGACGCCGTCCATGCGCTCCGACCCGGCCGCGCCGTGGATCTCGATGCCCCCGCCACCCCCGAGGCGATCCTCCTCGCCTGCGACAAGCAGATCGGGCAGGGGTGAGCGATGGAGGTCTGGCCGCGCATCGCGTCGCTCATCGCCACGGAGGGCGCCTGCGCCCTCGTCAGCATCATGGCGGCGAGAGGGTCGGTTCCGCGGGGACCGGGTGCGCGGATGATCGTGCGGCCGGATGGTGCCTTCTTCGGCACGATCGGCGGCGGCACGCTCGAATGGCAGGCGCTGGCGAAGGCGCAGGCGCTGCTGGAACGCCGGGACGGCGCCGCCCTCGTCCTCGACCAGCCGCTGGGGCCGGCGCTGGGCCAGTGCTGCGGCGGCCATGTGACGCTCGCCATCGAGCGGTTCGGGGCCGGGGACCTCGATGCGGTCTCCCGGCTCGCCGAGGCGGAGCGGCTAGGCCCCTTTCGTACGAGGACGACGCTGCGCGACGGGCGCCTGGAGCGGCAGCCGACCGAGGTCGGTCCGGCCGCGGTCGGCGACGCGCTGTCCTTCATCGAAAGCTTCGGCGAGACGCTGCCGGTGATCGCCCTGTTCGGCGCGGGCCATGTGGGCAAGGCGCTGGTCCTGGCGCTGGCGCCGCTCCCTTTCCGCGTCCTCTGGCACGACGGGCGGCCAGGCGCCTTCCCCTCAGCCGTTCCCGCCAATGCGAACCTTCTCGCCGGCCCGGCCGAGGCGGCGCTGGCGGCGGTGCCGGACGGCGCGCAGGTCCTCGTCATGACCCACAGCCATGCCCTCGACCTCGAGGTGGTGACGGCGGCGCTCTCCTCGGCCAGATTCGACCATGTCGGGCTCATCGGCTCGGCCACGAAGCGGGCGCGATTCCTGCGCCAGCTCGAGGCGGTGGGGCTCGGCGAGGTCGCCGCCTCGAAGCTGCGCTGCCCGATCGGTGTTCCCGGCCTCGCCGGCAAGGAACCCGCCATCATCGCCGCCTCCGTCGCCGCGGAGTGCTTGATCTTGGCGCAGCAGCGTACCATCAAGACGAAGCCGGCCCGCCGGCGACAGAGCGCCTGAAGAGGCCCGCCGGACGCCCCATGGACATCGCCCTCGCCACGGACTGGTTCAACCTGCTCTCGCGCTGGTTCCACATCACCGCCGGCATCACCTGGATCGGCACCAGCTTCTACTTCATGTCGCTGGACTTCAGCCTGAAGGCCAAGGCGCCGGGCGCGGCGGGAGCCGACGGTGTCGCCTGGGAGGTCCACGGCGGCGGCTTCTACCACGTGCAGAAATATCTGGTGGCGCCCGACAACCTGCCACCGGACCTGCTCTGGCACCGCTGGGCCGCCTACCTGACCTGGGTCTCCGGCTTCGTCCTGCTGGTCGCGCAGTATTATCTGAACGCCCGCGGCTTCCTCATCGATCCCGCCGTGGCCGACATCACACCCGGACAGGCCATCGCCATCTCGCTCGCCTCGATCGTGGTCGGCTGGCTGCTCTACGACGCGATCTGCAAGTCGCCACTGGCCAACCACCCGCCCGTGCTCGCACTCGTCGTCTTCGTCATGGTGGTGGGGGCCGCCTGGGCTTTTTCGCAGGTCTTTTCCGGCCGCGGCGCCTTCATCCATGTCGGCGTCTTCGTCGGCACGATCATGGCGGCGAACGTCTTCCTGGTGATCATCCCCAACCAGCGGATCGTCGTCGCCGACCTGATAGCCGGGCGCAAGCCGGATCCGAAATACGGCAAGATCGGCAAGACCCGCTCGACCCACAACAACTACCTGACGCTTCCCGTGCTGCTGATGATGGTCTCGAACCATTATCCCATGCTCTACGCCCATCCCCATTCCTGGCTCGTCGTCGCCTTCGTCGTGATCACCGGCGCGCTGGTGCAGCACACGCTGAACCGGCATGAGGCGCACGACCCGTGGAAGAGCTACGGCTGGGCCGTGCCGGTGGCGGCGCTCTCCCTGCTCGTCGCCGTCTTCGTTACCTCGCAGCGGCCGAAGCTGGACATGGCGGGCGCCGGACAGGTGAGCGAGGCGCAGGCCCTGCAGATCGCCACGACCCATTGCGCCAACTGCCATGCCCGCCGACCGACCCACGAGGGCTTTGCGGAAGCGCCGAAGAACGTCATGCTGGAGACGGCCGCCGACCTGCGCCGCCATGCGACCGCCGTCATCCAGCAGGCGGTCCAGTCCAGGGCCATGCCACTCGGGAACCAGACCGCCATGACCGACCAGGACCGCGCCGCCCTCGGCGCCTATCTCTCCGGACTGCGATGAGCGACCTCGACATCGACCGCCTCGGCCGCCGCGCCGAGGCCATGCTGGATGAACTTGCCGCCATCTCCGAGGAGCCGGACCGGCTGACGCGCCGCTACCTGACGCCGGAGCACAAGCGCGCCGCCCATCTCGTGGCGCAGTGGATGGCGGAAGCGGGCATGACGACGGAGGAGGACGCCGTCGCGACGATCCGCGGTCATTATGCGATGGAAGGCGAGGCGCCCGGCGCCAATGCCGTCCCGCGCCTGCTGATCGGCTCGCATATCGACACCGTTATCAACGCCGGCAAGTACGACGGCATGCTCGGCGTCGTCTGCGGCATCCTGGCAGTCGAGCATTTTCGCGACGCCGGCCGCCGGTTCCCCTTCGCCATCGACGTCCTCGCCTTCGGCGACGAGGAGGGCGTGCGCTTCCCCACCGTCCTGTCCTCCTCCGCCGCCGTGGCTGGGGCCTATGAGCCGCGCTGGCTCGAGGGGCAGGACCGCGACGGCGTGACCCTCGCCGCCGCCCTCGCCGATTACGGCCTCGACCCCGCCGCCATCCCCTCCGCCGCCATGAGCCGGGAGGAGGCGCTCGCCTATGTCGAGATCCACATCGAGCAGGGGCCGGTGCTGGAGCACCAGGGCGCGCCGCTCGGCGTCGTCACATCGATCGCGGGCCAGTTCCGCACCCGCGTGACGGTCACCGGCATGGCCGGCCATGCCGGCACCGTCCCGATGCCGCTGCGGCAGGACGCGCTGCTCGCCGCCTCCGAAATGATGCTGATGGCCGAGTCCATCGCCAAGGCCCATCCGGAGGCCGCCATGGTGGCGACCGTCGGCCAGATCAGCGTGAAGCCCGGCGCCATCAATGTCATTCCCGACCGGGTCGAGTTCGTCCTCGACCTCAGGGCGGCATCCGATGCCCCCCGCCATGCCGCGCTCGACTCCTTTACGGCGCGGGCGGAGACCTTGGCGGCGGCGCGCGGCTGTTCGGTTGCCTTCGAGACCTATCACGACTGCCCGACGGCGGCCTGCGCGCCCTGGCTGCAGGAGGGACTGGCGAGCGGCATCGAGAGCCTCGGCCTTCCCGCGCCCCGCCTCGTCTCGGGCGCCGGCCATGACGGCCAGGCCATGGCGGGTCTCACCGACTTCGCCATGATGTTCGTGCGCTGCAAGGGCGGCATCAGCCACAATCCGCTGGAATTTGCCGAGGTCGCCGACATGGGCGCGGCCGTGGCCGCGCGCGT
>JAEZGJ010000269.1 GCA_023416965.1 Pseudomonadota bacterium
CTTCTCGATCGGGATGGGCGGGAGCTTCACCTTGCGCACGAGGGCGACGAATTCCTTCAGCTCCTTCAGCGAGCCGACATAGGAGCCGCGGATGGAGATGGCGCGCATCGGGATGAAGGGCAGCGGATAGCGCAGTTCGCCGCCGAACAGGCCGACGATGACGAGCTGGCCTCCCTTGCGCAGCCCGTTGATGGCGAGGCTCGTCGTGTCCTCCGCCCCGACGAAGTCGAGCGCTGCGGCGAGCCTGCCCTCGGCGAAGGCGGCGAGCTGTTTCGCAGCATCCGGCGCGGTGGGGTCGAGGGTGGCGGCGACGCCGATCTGCTCGGCGATCTTCCGCTTCTCCGGCGAGGGATCGACGGCGATGACCGGGCCCATGCCCAGCGCCTTCAGGAGCTGCAGGGCCGTCTGGCCGAGGCCGCCGATGCCGAAGACGGCGATCTTCTCGCCCTCCCGGTGCGGGCGGATCTTGTTGACGGCGCTGAACACCGTCACGCCCGAACAGGCATAGGTCGCGGCGAGCGCCGGGTCGAGGCCTTCCACGTCGACCAGGAACTCCTCGTCGCGCACCAGCACGTGCTCGGCGAAGCCGCCGCGCGCCTGCACGCCGAGGAATTGCGGCTGGGCGCAGAGGTTCTCGTCGCCCGACTTGCAGAGCGGGCACTGGCCGCAGCCGATCCAGGTGTGGAGGAGGCGCCGGTCACCCGGCTTCACCGTGGTCACGTCGGGGCCGACCGCCTCGACCGTGCCGAGGATCTCGTGGCCGAGGGTCAGCGGCAGTTTCAGGCCGCGATCGGCGAGGTTCAGCGAGCGGCCGCCGCCGATATTGTACTTGCCCTCGCGGATGTGGATGTCCGAGTGGCAGACGCCGCAATGGCTGACCTTCATCAGCACCTCGCGGCCCTTCGGCACCGGACGGGGTTCTTCCGTCAGCACCAGCGGATCGCAGGAGACGTTCAGGCGCCAGGAATGGGTGGTGCGGGCCGGCGAGAAGCTGTCCATGGCGTGTCCTCGAATGCTGTGCGCGCCCGTTGGTTCGGGCGCCGCTGGCGCGAACGCTAGCATGGGAGGGCGGCGTGTAAATGTGCCGAAGGGCCGAGACGCCCTGCGCCGGGCTCAGGCCTTGGGGGTCGGGATGATGCTCACATGGGCGGCCACCACCCGCCAGCCCTCGGGCATCCGCGCCCAGGTTTGCATCTGCCGGCCGATCTTCTCTGTCCCCATGCTGTCGCGGTGGAACAGGGTGGAAGCGGTGGCCATGTCCTGGCCGTAGGTGGTGATGACCGTCCGCTCGATGCGCCGCTCCAGCCCCACCGGCGAGCGGGCCGAGCGGAAGGCGGCGATCTCGCCATGGCCGTAGAGGTTCTCGCCGATCCCGTAGCGGATGGTGTGGCCGGAATTCCAGAACAGCGCGTCGAGCGTCGCGACGTCGTTGCTGGTCAGCGCCTTCTCGTAGGCCGCGAAGGCGGCGCTCACCTCGGCGTGGACGGCGGGGTCGTTGATGATCATGGCAGGTCTCCCGGACGGGTGCCGCGATCAGGGGAGCGCCCCGGCGGCGGTGATGTGGGCGATGACGATGCCGCCCGACGGATCGGCGGCGGCGACGATGGCGGCCACGGCGCAGGCCGTGAGGAATGTGGTGGTGAAAAGCAGGATGCGAGGCATGGTACGCTCCCCTGAACTGCGGGAAGAACCCGCCGCCCCGCCATCCGGTCCGCGATTGCCGCGCCTTTTCGGACAATTGTCGCCGTCATGGTGAACGCAATGTAACGATTGCGCATGGGTCAGCCGAGCGCCGCGACGCGGGAGCCGACGAGGCCGGCCCGCTCCAGATGGCCGGCGACGCGCACCACCATGTCCTCCCGCCAGGCGGGGGCGATGATCTGCACGCCGATGGGCAGGGCCTCGCCCTCGGTCCAGACCGGCACGCTCATCACCGGCAGGCCGATGAAGGAGAAGGGCTGGGTGAAGAGGCCGAGATTGGCCCGCACCGGCACCGTCTGGCCGTCGAGTTCAAAGGTCTTCTGGCCTAGCGAGGGGGCGCGCACCGGCGTCGCCGGAGCGATGATCACGTCGACGTCGCGGAACAGCGCCCGCATGGCGTCGCGATACTTCCGCCGGACGCGGTGGGCGGTCGCGACATGGGCTGCCGGCAGCAGCGCCCCGGCGATCAGCCGGTCGCGCGTGTCGGGGTCGAAATCCGCCGCGCGCGTGCGCAGGCGGTCGAGATGCAGCGTCCCGCCCTCCGAGCAGGTCATGACGAAGGCCGCGGCCCGCGCCGCCTCGACGAAGGGGATCTCCACCTTACTGGCGCCGAGAGCCGCCGCGACGAGGGCGCTGGCGCGCCGCGCCGCCTCCTCCTGCATGCGGTCGAAATAACCGGTGGCGCGCGCAATTCTGAGGCCGCCGACCCCGGCCTCGACCTCGGGCAGGAGCGCTGGCGCCGGCCTGTCCTGCGAGACGGGATCGTCGGGATCGTGGCCGCGCATGGCGTCGTAGAAGGCGGCGCAGTCGGCGGTGGAGCGCGCCAGCGGCCCCAGATGGTCGAGGCTCGTCACGAAGGGAAAGGAGCGCGCCCGCGACAGCCGCCCGAAGGTCGGCTTCAGCCCGAACAGGCCGCAGAGCGAGGAGGGCACGCGGATGGAGCCGTTGGTGTCGGAGCCGAGCGTCACCGGCACGAAGCCGGCCGCCGCCGCCGCGCCGGAGCCGCCCGACGAGCCGCCGGTCATGCGGGTGAGGTCGTGGGGATTGCGCGAGGGCCCGTCATGGGCGTTCTCACCGGTGAAGTCATAGGCATACTCGCCCATGTTGAGGGCACCGAGCAGAACGGCATCGGCTGCCGAAAGCTTCTCGATCAGTGCCGCGTCGCGCGGCGCGGGCGGGTGATCGCGGTTGATCTTCGAACCGGCGAGGGTCGGCAGACCCTCGACGTCGAACAGGTTCTTCACGGCATAGGGAACGCCGGCGAGCGGCCCGAGCGGCGCCCCTCCCTGCCGCTTCGCATCCACCGCGTCGGCGGTGGCGAGCGCCCGTTCGGTGGTGACGGCGGTGAAGGCGCCGACCCGGCCGTCATGAGCGGCGATACGGGCGAGATGGGCTTCCGCGACGGCGCGTGCCGTGAAGGCGCCGGAGCGCACGCCCTCGGCGAGGGCGGTGGCCGTGAGCCGGGTCAGGTCGCTCATGTCAGGCCTCGAAGACCGCGGCCGGCTCGTCGTGGTCGTCGAGCGGCACGCTCGCGGCGACCTCGGCCAGGCGCTGGGCGATCTGCAGGTTGAGGATCACGCCCGGCCTGTAGTCCGGCGCGACGGTGAGGCCGACCACCGGCGCCATGGCGTCGATCAAGGCCCCGGCCGCCTCGGCGGTGAGTTCATTGGCTGGCATCGTGACCTCCCTGCTGGCGCTACCGCCGGCGCTGCCCAGATCATAGGCAGATGAAGCTGCGACGGCGGCGATTGCATACGAGGGAGCAAGTCCGGGGCCAGCCGCCCCGCTTGCGCTCAGCTGCCGCGATAGAGCAGCCGCGCGCGGATCGTGCCAGGAAGCTCGCGGATCTGCTCGAGCACCGCCTCGGCATCCGCCACGGCCCCGTCGGCGTCCAGCACCACATAGCCGATCTCGCCATCGGTCTGGTAATATTGGGCGGCGATGTTGATGGAGCGTCCGGCGAAGACGTCGTTGAGGCGCCTGAGTTCGCCGGGCAGGTTGCGCTGGACCTGGATGAAGCGTGTGCCGGCGGGGCGCACGGGCAGCTGCACCTGCGGGAAGTTCACCGCGCCCCAGGTCGAGCCGACGTCGGAATATTCGATGAACTTGCGCGCCACTTCCGCGCCGATGCGCTCCTGCGCCTCCTCCGTCGAGCCGCCGACATGCGGCGTGAGGATGACGTTGTCGAGCCCCTGCAGCGGCGTCACGAAAGCTTCGGCATTGGACGAGGGCTCGACCGGGAACACGTCCACCGCCGCGCCGCGCAGATGGCCGGACTTCAGCGCATCGGCGAGGGCGTGGAGGTCGAGGATCGTGCCCCGCGCATTGTTGATGAGATAGGCGCCCTTCTTCATGGCGGCGATCTCGCGCGCCCCGATCATCCCTTGGGTGGCCGGCGTCTCCGGCAGATGCAGCGAGACCACGTCGGCGCGGCCGAGGAGGTCAGTGAGGCTTTCGGCCGGCTCGACATTGCCGTGCCGCAGCTTGTCGGTGTGGTCGAAATAGATCACCCGCATGCCCATGGCTTCCGCCAGCACGGCGAGCTGCGAGCCGATATTGCCATAGCCGACGATGCCGAGCGTCTTGCCGCGGATCTCGTAGCTGTCGATGGCGGACTTGTCCCAGCCGCCCTCATGCGCCTTGGCCGACTTCGGGAAGACGCGGCGCAGCAGCATGACGATCTCGGCGATGGTCAGTTCCGCCACCGAGCGCGTGTTCGAGAAGGGCGCGTTGAACACCGGCACGCCGGCGCGGTTGGCGGCGACCAGGTCCACCTGGTTGGTGCCGACCGAGAAGCAGCCGATGGCGATGAGGCGGTCGGCGGCGGCGAGGATGTCCGGGGTGATCTGGGTGCGCGAGCGGATGCCGAGCAGGTGGACGCCGCGGATCGCCTTCGTCAGGGCCGCGCCGTCGAGCGCCTTCGGCAGGCGCTGGATGTTGGTGTAGCCCGCCTGCTCCAGCACAGCCACCGCGGTGTCGGAGATCCCTTCCAGCAGCAGGATCTTGATGCGGTTCTTCGACAGCGACAGGGCGGTCCGGCGCGCGGCGCCCGACGTGGCGGATTTCGAGCTGGTGGGCATGGGCGATTCCGTGCGACCTCAGGGGCCGCCACCGCATGACAGGTCGGCGCGGCCCGGGCAAGGGCGGGTCGCCATCACAAGGCCGGGACCGCGCGCCGGCCTCCGGCGGGGGGGGGGGGGGGGCGGGGGGGGGGGGCGGCGCGGGCGGGGG
>JAEZGJ010000277.1 GCA_023416965.1 Pseudomonadota bacterium
TGATCGCGCTGGCCGCCTCGGCCCGGCGGGACGGCGACGACCTCGTCGCGCAGGTTCCGGGGGGCGAATTCGCCGACGCGGTGCTGGTGCCGGCCGAGGGCGGCGCGATGGTCCTCGGGGCCGTCGCCGCCAGCATCGAGGTCACGGGCGAGGGCACCGTCTGCCGCATGCGCTGGCGCGGCGCCAACGGTCCCCTCGTGGCCGGATTCGATCCGCTGCTCGCGGGCGCTCGCATCGAGGCGGCGGAGATGGCGGGGGCGATGGAGGCCATGTTGGCCACGACGCTGCGCTATGCCAACGACAGGTCGCAGTTCGGCAAGCCCATCGGCAAGTTCCAGGCGGTGCAGCAGCAGCTCGCGATGATGACCGAGCTCGTCCACGGCGCTCGCGCCGCCGCCGACCTTGCCGCCCGCGCGCCCGAGGTCCCGGAGGCGGTGGCGACGGCGAAGATCACCATCGGCGAGGCGGCGGCCGAGGTCACCGCCATCGCCCATGCGGTGCACGGCGCCATCGGCATGACCGAGGAGCTCGACCTGCACCTCCTCTCCGACAGGCTCCGGCGGGGCCGTCTGCGCTACGGCTCGGAACGCCACTGGGCGGCGCGTCTGGGAGAGGCGGTGCTCGCCGCGCCCGACGCGATGCTGCTCGACCTCGTCCGAACCCGCGTGTTTTTATGAATCAATTCAGGGTGTTGCCAGTTGATCCGGCGACCGGGAGAATGTGACCGCCCTGCGGCGAAACTATGTTGACACCGTAAGTCAACATATCTAGTGACGCTCCCGGCCCACCCGACGCGGTGCGGCTTTCGTGCCAGCCAGCTGAACGCCTTCGTCTCACGCCAGCCAGCCATCCTTCAGGTCGGTTTGGGGTGTGGGCTCATGTCTCGCAAGGGGTTGGCGCCGTTCGGCGCATCGGTTTCGCTCGTCGCCATGCTGGCGGCATGGCCGGCGGCGGCGCAGCAGGCAGCCGGCAGCGACGAGATCACGGTCACCGCCACCCGCGAGGAGCGTCAGCGCCTCGACGTGCCGGCCACCGTCGACGTCATTTCCCGCCGCCAGATGGAGGAGCGCCAGGTCCGCGACATCCAGGACGTGGTGCGCTACACGCCCGGCGTCTCGGTGGAGCGCGTCACATCCTCCACCGACCCGTGGAAGAACCTCGGCGGCTTCACCGTGCGCGGCATGAGCGGCAACCGCGTCGCCGTCACCGTCGACGGCGCCCGCCTCATCGAACGCATCACCGACGGCACGCGCGACCTCATCGACCTGCCCTACATGAAGTCGGTGGAGATCATGCGCGGCCCTGCCTCGGTCCTCTGGGGCGCCGACGCCCTCGGCGGCCTCGTCGCCTTCCGCACCCTCGATCCGCAGGATCTCATCCGCGTCAATCCGCGTGGATGGGGCGCGCGGCTCTCCACCAGCTTCGACAGTTTCGACCGCTCCATCGTCAAGACCGGCACGGCCGGCCTGCAGATCACGCCGGTGCTGCAGGCCCTCGTCTCGCTCAGCCACACGACGTCGCTGCAGCCGACCTATTCCACCGCCCGCGCCGACGGCGGCATCTGGGGCTGCCCGGCGACGCGGTCCATCCCCTGCAACATCACCGATCCCTTCCGCGCCCACCGCTGGAACGGCTTTGCCAAGCTGGTCTGGAATCCGGTCGACGACCACGAATTCCGCCTCGCCGACGAGCGTTACAACAAGGCCACGATCACCACGCAGATGTGGGATTTCGGCCTGACCTCGTCGGGCTGGGTCAACGGCGATTATCCGCGCCTCCAGGAGCTCGAGCGTCAGCGGCTGACCTTCTCCCATGCCTGGACGCCGGGCTGGGGCTGGATCGACGCCGTCCGCTGGAACCTCACCTGGTCGCCGCAGCGCCGCGACCTCGACAGCACGCGCACCCAGACGGGCGCAGCGGGCACCGCCAATGCCGGGCAGACGCGGACGGTGCGCGACATCCTGAACTACTCCGAGACCTTCTATCAGGGCGACGTGCAGTTCACCTCGCGCTTCGATCTCGGCCCCTCCGTCCACACGCTGACCTACGGCTTCCAGGGCGACATCGCCCGCACCGACTATTACCGCCAGAGCACGACGACCAACCTGACGACGGGGGTGAGCACCACAACCATCGCCGGCGGCTTCAACTTCGCCAATGCGACGACGGTGCGGGCGGACGGCTACCTGCAGGACGAGATCAGGCTTCTCGACGGGCGCTGGACGGTGACGCCGGGCGGACGCCTCGCCACCTATCGCATCACGCCGCGCCTCGGCGCCGGCTATGTCATCGCGCCGGGCGCGGAGCCGCGCGAACTGACCTCGACGCGGTTCATTCCGCAGGTCGGCACCATCTTCAAGCTGACCGAGGTCTATTCAGTCTATGCCCGCTATGCCGAGGGCTTCAAAATGCCGACGGCGCAGCAGCTCTACATGTCGTTGCCGGGCACCTCGTTCAACCTCATTCCCAATCCGGGTCTGAAGCCCGAGAGCGCGCGGGTCTACGAAGCCGGCTTCCGCGGCCGCTTCGAGCGCGGCTGGTTCTCCCTCGGGGTGTTCCACTCGACCTACAAGGACTTCATCGCCAGCCTGCAGCAGGTGCCGGGGACGAACGACTACACGTCGCTCAACCTGTCGTCGGTGGTGCTCTGGGGCATCGAGGGTTCGGCCGAATACCGTCTCAACGACGACCTGATCCTGAATGCCGGCTTCTCCTACCAGTTCGGCAACCAGCGGGCGACGCCGACCTCCGCCGTCACCGCGTTCGACGCTGCGAGCCCGTTCAACGGCATGGTGGGCCTGCGCTGGTTCAAGCGCGAGTGGAACCTCGACGGCGAGGTCATCGCCCGCTTCTCCGCTCCCGTCGAACGGGCCAGCGCCACGACGCTCTACAAGCCGGGCGGCTGGTTCACCCTCGACACCTTCGTAAACTGGAAGCCGCGCGAGAACGTGACGGTGCGGGCGGGCGTGCAGAACATCTTCGACGCCCGCTTTTTCCAGAACCTCGGCACGGGGACGACCTATTCCATCGTGCCGACGACGGCGACAGCCCAGCAGAACCCGCTGGAGCTGCAGGTTGCTCCCGGCCGCACCTTCAAGACCAGCCTCATCTTCGACTTCTGACCCTCTCCGCCCCCGCCGGGGCCCCGGCGGGGCGGCCCGCTGCCCCGCCGAGGTCGGTACGTGGGCCAGGGCGCTCATGACAGCGCACCCACCGGCGGCTCGTCGAGCAGCGGGCTGGTCTGGTCGTCCTCACCGGCCGCCCTGGGC
>JAEZGJ010000003.1 GCA_023416965.1 Pseudomonadota bacterium
CCGCAGGGCGGCTCGCGGACGGGCTGTGGTCAGGCGAGATCAAACCGATCCGCGTTCATCACCTTGGTCCAGGCGGCGACGAAGTCCTTCACGAACTTCGCCTCGTTGTCGGACTGGCCGTAGACCTCGGCGAGGGCGCGCAACTGCGAGTTGGAGCCGAAGACGAGGTCGACGCGGGTCGCGGTCCACTTCACCGCGCCGGTCTTGCGGTCGCGGCCCTCGAACGTGTCCTCCTCGGCCGAGACCGGCCGCCACACCGTGCCCATGGCGAGCAGGTTGACGAAGAAGTGGTTCGTCAGCGCGCCCGGGCGGGTGGTGAAGACGCCGTGGGTAGAGCCGCCGTGATTGCCGCCGATGACGCGGAGGCCGCCGACGAGCGCGGTCATTTCCGGCGCGGTGAGGGTGAGGAGCTGCGCCTTGTCGATGAGCAGTTCTTCCGCCGAGACCGTGAAGGCCGTCTTCTGGTAGTTGCGGAAGCCGTCGGCGAGGGGCTCGAGCACGTCGAAGGATTCGACGTCGGTCGCCTCCTGACTGGCGTCGGTGCGGCCCGGCGTGAAGGGCACCTCGACGGCATGGCCCGCCGCCTTCGCCGCCTGCTCGATGGCGACGCCGCCGCCGAGCACGATCAGGTCGGCGAGCGAGACCTTCTTGCCGCCGGCAGCGGTGGCGTTGAAAGCCTCGCGGATGCCCTCCAGCACCGACAGCGCCTTGGCGAGCTGGGCCGGCTGGTTGGCCTCCCAGTCCTTCTGCGGCGCGAGGCGGATGCGCGCGCCATTGGCGCCGCCGCGCTTGTCGGAGCCGCGAAAGGTGGAGGCGGAGGCCCAGGCGGTCTGGACGAGCTCGGCCTGGCTCAGGCCGGAGGCGAGGATCTTCTGCTTCAGGGCGGCGATGTCGGCGGCGTCCACCAGCGGGTGGTCGACGGCCGGCACCGGGTCCTGCCAGATCAGGTCCTCGGCCGGAACCTCGGGGCCGAGATAGCGGACCTTCGGCCCCATGTCGCGGTGGGTCAGCTTGAACCAGGCGCGGGCGAAGGCGTCGGCGAACTGGTCGGGGTTCTGGTGGAACCGGCGCGAGATGGCCTCGTAGATCGGGTCCATGCGCATGGCCATGTCGGCGGTCGACATCATGATCGGCACGCGCTTCGAGGGGTCATGGGCGTCGGGCGCCATGTCCTTCTCGGCGAGGTTGCGGGCATGCCACTGGTGAGCGCCGGCCGGGCTCTTCACAAGCTCCCACTCGTAGCCGAAGAGCACGTCGAAATAGCCGTTGTCCCAACGGATCGGGTTGGAGGTCCATGCGCCCTCGAGGCCGCTGGTGATGGTGTCGGCGCCCTTGCCGGAACCATGGGCGGAAATCCAGCCGAGGCCCTGTTCGGCGAGCGGGGCCGCCTCGGGCTCGGGGCCGACGAGGGCGGCGTCGCCCGCGCCGTGGGTCTTGCCGAAGGTGTGGCCGCCGGCGACGAGGGCGACGGTCTCCTCGTCGTTCATCGCCATGCGCCCGAAGGTCTCGCGGATGTCGCGGGCGGAGGCCAGCGGGTCGGGACGCCCGTCCGGTCCCTCGGGATTGACGTAGATGAGGCCCATCTGCACCGCGGCGAGCGGATTCTCCAGCACGCGGTCACCGGTGTAGCGGCTGTTGGCCTTGTCGGAGCCGGCGAGCCATTCGGTCTCGGCGCCCCAGTAGATGTCCTCCTCGGGCTCCCAGATGTCGGCGCGACCGCCGCCGAAGCCGAAGGTCCTGAAGCCCATGGATTCCAGCGCGGCGTTGCCGGCGAGGATCATCAGGTCGGCCCAGGAGATGGCGTTGCCGTATTTCTGCTTGATCGGCCAGAGCAGGCGGCGGGCCTTGTCGAGATTGGCGTTGTCCGGCCAGCTGTTCAGCGGGGCGAAGCGCTGGGTGCCGGAGGACGAGCCGCCGCGGCCGTCGCCGGTGCGGTAGGTGCCGGCGCTGTGCCAGGCCATGCGGATGAAGAAGGGCCCGTAATGGCCGTAGTCCGCCGGCCACCACTCCTGGCTGTCCGTCATCAGGGCGTAGAGGTCCTGCTTCAGAGCCTTGTAGTCGAGGCGGCCGAAGGCGGCCCTGTAGTCGAACTCGGCGCCCATGGGGTCGCAGAGGGCGGAGTTCTGATGGAGGATTCTCAGATTGAGCTGGTTCGGCCACCAGTCGCGGTTGGAGCGGATCTTGTTGTTCGTCGCCCCGTGCATGACCGGGCACTTGCCGCCGGCCTCGATGTTCATTCCGTCCATGGTGCTCTCCGATCGTCCGTCCGACCTGCCCGCCCTTGCCGCGTGCGGTCGCCTGTGAAGTCTGACTGATGCCGCAGCCGGTCCTGCGCCGGCGGTTTCCCGCGCACAGGGGCCGCCGGGGGACGGCCGCCGCAGGCCGCAGCGGGGTACCCGCGTCCGGCCGGCGACGCCCTCTTCTAGCGAAGACATCTCATTAGACTAAGTTGAATTATCTGATTGTGACGATAAGCTGAAATTATGATCAACATCACATTCAAGCAGCTGCGCTATGTCGACGCACTGGCGCGCCACGCTCATTTCGGCCGCGCCGCGGAGGCCTGCGCCATTTCCCAGCCGGCGCTCTCCATGCAGATCCGCGAACTGGAGGAGGGGCTGGGCACGGTGCTGTTCGAGCGCGGCGCCCGGCAGGTGCGGCTGACCTCCTTCGGCGAGGCCTTCGTGGCGCGCGCCCGCGACATCCTGAGGGCGGTGGACGAACTCGGCGATCTCGCCCGGGCAACGCGGTCGGGGCTGGTGGGGCGGCTGCGCATCGGCATCATCCCGACGGTCGC
Source organism: Pseudomonadota bacterium (assembly GCA_023416965.1). Lineage (GTDB taxonomy): Bacteria > Pseudomonadota > Alphaproteobacteria > Rhizobiales > Phreatobacteraceae > Phreatobacter. The sequence goes on from JAEZGJ010000003.1 coordinate 2,798, forward strand.
GCCCTATCTGTTGCCTGCGGTGATCGGCGACCTCGGCCGCAGCCATGGCGGGCTGGAGGTCAGCGTCCGGGAGACGCAGACGCCGAAGCTCATCCAGGAGCTGACTGAAGGGAAGCTCGACACGGCCATCGTCGCCCTGCCGGTCTCCGAGCCCTCGATGACCGAGGTGGCGCTGTTCAGGGAGGACTTCGTCCTGGTGCGGCCCCTGGCCGACGCGGCGGAGCCGGTGCCGAGCCCGGAAATGCTGCGCGAGATGCGGCTGCTGCTCCTCGAGGAGGGGCACTGTTTCCGCGACCAGGCGCTATCCTTCTGCGGCGTCAACGCTGCGCGCCCGCGCGAACTCCTCGACGGCAGCACCCTGTCGACCCTCGTGCAGATGGTTGGAGCGGGGGTCGGCGTGACGCTCATCCCGGACATGGCGGTCGCGGTTGAGACCCGCTCTGCCCCGGTCTCCGTGTCGCGTTTCGGAGAGCCGCGGCCGTCGCGGACGATCGGCATGATCTGGCGCGCGACCAGCCCGCTTGCCCGGCAGTTGACCGCCATCGCCGGCGTGGTCCGCCGCTCCGCCGAGACCATGCGGCAGATCCATGCGGGGCTGCGGCCTGTCGACGCAGGGGAGTCGGCGGTCCCTGTCCGGCAGGAGCCGTGAGACGGGCTCCCCCGGGGGCGGGACGTCCTCGATATGGTGATATGTTGCGGCTTTCGCGCGACAGATCTGCGGAATCTGCAGGAAAAATCGCCAAAATGCGGAGGCAGGGCAATTCCGACCAGGGTGACGAAGATCAGCAACGAAGTGAGTCAACACTCCCCTAACAGCGAACCATGTCTTTTATACTCATTGAACGAGAAACCGTTTTCTCTCTATTGCCGATCGCGTTGACTATCTGGCCGGTTGTCTTATTTGCGAAATAATCGGGAACGGGCGTCCCCGATACAGGCCTCGGCGCAGCAAAATGACCCTCTATTCCCAAAGGGAATTGCGTCACAGCTTGTTATATCAGCCACAGTGCAAGCTGTTCCCCCACGAAAACGCGGCGACGTAACGTGTTTTCAAGCAATTTTCTTTTATCTGTCGGGCGCCATTGAGCGGGAGGCAAACATGTTCGGAATGAAGTGGCTGTCGGGCGGAGACGCCGCTGCCAAGGTCGCGGCACTGGATCGGTCGCAGGCGGTGATCGAGTTCAAGCCCGACGGCACGATCGTCACGGCGAACCGCAACTTCCTCGATGCGCTGGGCTATTCGCTGGCCGAGGTCGAGGGCAAGCATCACTCGATGTTCGTCGACCCCAAGGAGCGTGACAGCCAGGACTACCGCCGCTTCTGGGACGATCTGCGCGCCGGCAAGTTCCAGCAGGCCGAGTACAAGCGAATCGGCAAGGGCGGCAAGGAGATCTGGATCCAGGCCACCTACAGCCCGCTGCTCGACGCCTCCGGAAAGACCTACAAGGTGGTGAAATTCGCCACCGACGTGACAGCCGAAAAGCTGCGGAGCGCGGATATCGAGGGCCAGCTGGCCGCCATCGACCGCTCCCAGGCGGTCATCGCCTTCGACCTCACCGGGAAGATTCTCACCGCCAACGGCAACTTCCTGAACGCGCTCGGCTACCGCCTGGACGAGGTCGTCGGTCAGCACCACCGGATCTTCGTGCCGCAGGCCGAGCGGGAAAGCCAGGCCTACCGCGACTTCTGGGTCATGCTGAACAAGGGCGAGTTCCAGACGGCGCAGTACAAGCGCATCGCCAAGGGCGGCCGGGAGATCTGGATCCAAGCCACCTACAACCCGATCTTCGACATGAACGGCAAGCTGTTCAAGATCGTGAAGTTCGCCACCGACATCACCGCCAAGGTGCTCGAGGACGAGCGCCGCAGGCAGGTCCAGGGGCAGATCGACATGGACCTCCAGTCCATCGGCGAGGCGGTGACCAGCGTCACCGGCGAGGCGACGGAAGCCGCCGCGGCCTCGACGCAGACCAGCGGCAACGTCCAGGCGGTCGCCGCCGGCGCCGAGGAACTCGCCGCCTCGGTCAGCGAGATCAGCCGCCAGGTGACCCATTCCCGGGAAATCTCCGTTCAGGCGGTCGACCAGGCGCGCAAGACCAACGACATCGTCGCCGGCCTCTCCATCGCCGCCCAGCGCATCGGCGACGTGGTGCAACTGATCAACAACATTGCCGGCCAGACCAACCTGCTCGCCCTCAATGCGACGATCGAGGCTGCACGCGCCGGCGAGGCCGGCAAGGGCTTCGCGGTGGTGGCTTCGGAGGTGAAGAGCCTGGCCAGCCAGACGGCCAAGGCCACCGAAGAGATCAGCGCGCAGATCGCCTCGGTTCAGTCGTCGACGGAGGGCGCCGTCCAGGCGATCGGCGACATTTCCTCCACCATCTCGACCATCAGCGAGATCGCCACGGCCATCGCCACGGCGGTGGAGGAGCAGAGCGCGGTCACCGCCGAAATGTCGTCCAACATGCGCACGGCGGCAGAGGGCGTCACGGCCATCTCCCACTCGATGGGCGCCATCGCCCGCTCGACGACCGACATCGACGTGTCCGCACGCAAGGTGCGGGAGGCCTCCCGCTCCATCGCGTGAGAGGCGGCTCACCGAGGCCCGCCGCCAGGCGCGCGGCCTTTCCGGAATCTCCTCCAGACGGGGGCGGCCAGCGCCGCCCCCGTCGCCGTTCGGGCATCTGCCAAAGGAACGGCCGCCTCTCCCGTGGCGTTGGGTCGGCGACGCAGGGCGGCAGTGCGAGCCCGGCCTTTCCCGAACCGGAGACGAGACGATGTCCGACACCCGCCAGGCTTCCGAGCAGCAGCGCGCCATCCAGAGGGAAGTCGACGCGCGGGATCGCGAGAGCGGCGGCGAATCCTCCTCGTCCTCGGCCATGCAGGCGGGCGCGCGGCGCTATCCCGAGCCGCCCTTTCCCGAGCAGCACCACGCCAAGCCGGGCCTCGAGTCCCGCATCGACCCTGCACCCCTCTACGACGCGCCGTTCTGGAAGGGCTCGGGCAAGCTGGAGGGCAAGGTGGCGTTGATCACCGGCGGCGATTCCGGCATAGGGCGGGCGGTGGCCGTGCTCTTCGCGCGCGAGGGGGCGGACGTCGCCGTCAGCTATCTCGACGAGCACGAGGATGCCGAGGCGACCAAGGCGGCGGTGGAGGCCGAGGGCCGGCGCTGCATTCTCCTTCCAGGCGACGTCAGCCGCCGCGCCGCCTGCCGCCAGGCAGTGGAGGAGACGGTGAGGCAACTCGGCGGCCTCGACGTGCTGGTGAACAATGCCGCCTTCCAAATCCACACGAACGACTTCGAGGATCTGACGGAGGAGCATTTCGACACGACGTTGAAGACCAACCTCTATGGCTATTTCCACATGGCGCAGGAGGCGGTGGCGCACATGAAGCCGGGCTCGGCGATCATCAATACCGGCTCGATCACCGGCATCGACGGCTCCAAGGAACTGATCGACTATTCGATGACGAAGGGCGGCATCCACGCCTTCACGCGCGCCCTGTCGGGCAATCTCATCGGCAAGGGCATCCGCGTCAACTGCGTGGCACCGGGTCCGGTCTGGACGCCGCTCAACCCTTCCGACCGCCCGGCAGACAAGGTGGCGCAGTTCGGCGCCCAGACGCAGATGAAGCGGCCGGCCCAGCCGGAGGAGATCGCGCCGGCCTATGTGTTCCTCGCCTCGCCCCAGTGCTCCAGCTACATCACCGGCGAGATCCTGCCGATCATCGGCGGCTACTGACGGAGAGCGCGGCGCGGCGGCCTCAGTCGGGGTCGCCGGGCCGCAACAGCCGGCCCTCGCGTGCCTTGAAATAGAACTGGCTCGCAGCGAGCCAGCCCTTGAGGGGGCGCAGCGGCAGGATGCAGGTGACGAGGCCGAAGGGCAGCGTCACCAGGAGATGGGTGGTGAGCGAGACCTGGTACTGCACCTCCAGCATGATCGCGAGGATGACCACGGGCAGGCAGCCGAACATCATGACGAAGAAGGCCGGCCCGTCCGCGGTGTCGACATAGGAGAAGTCGAGACCGCAGACGTCGCAGCGCGGAGCGATGGTGAGGAAGCCCGAAAAGAGATGCCCGCGACCACAGCGCGGGCATCGGCCGCGGATGCCGGTGGCGAAGGGACTCAGCCGCGGCCAGTCGCGCCCCTCGGAGGAGGGATCGGCCATGGACTACCTGCGCGATCCGTAGACGTAGCCGAGGAAGGCGGCGACCATCATGGCCTGGAACGGCCGGGCGGCAACCTCGTCCTTCAGCATCTGCGTCAGTTCGCCCGCCCGCGAGGCCATGCGGTCGGTGTCTATGCCGGCCGCCTTGAGCTGAGCGGTGGCGCCGCCGTCCGTAGCATTCCCGCCCCTGTCAGTGGCGTTCGCGCCCATCCCGGTGGTGTTCGCGCCCATGCCCGGAGCGCCGGCCATTTGGGGAGTGTCGCGCATGTCGGGTGTGTCAATCATTGTCTGTCTCCTGGTTCCCCGAAGAGAACGGCGAGCCGGGACGGCCGTTCCAAAGAGGGCAGGCGGGCGGGATAGGAACAGGGGGGCGCGGTACCGGTTGGCCCTGCATCACCGGAGGACCCCAATGTCGCAAACTGATGACGAACGCCTGGACCAGTGGCTGCGCGATGCCCACGCCATGGAGCAGCAGGCCGTGAAGATGCTCGACAGCATGGCCGAGCGGATCGAGAACTATCCCGATCTCAAGGCCCGCATCGCTCGCCATGCCGAGGAGACGCGTCTCCAGGCGGCGAGCATCGAGGACTGCCTGAAGCGGCGCGGCAGCGACGTGTCGACGCTGAAGGACATGGCCGGCAAGTTCATGGGCATCGGCCAGGGCCTCAGCGGCCTCGTCGCCGGCGACGAGATCATCAAGGGCTCAATGGCCGGATACACGTTCGAGCACATGGAGATCGCCTCCTACAAGGTGCTGATCGCCGCTGCCGAGCGGGCCGGCGACACCGCGACGCGTGACGCCTGCCAGGCCATCCTCCGGGAGGAGGAAGAGATGGCGGACTGGCTTGCCGAGCACCTCGAGCCGACGACGCTGCAGTATCTCGAGCGCGAGGCGAGCGGCCAGACGGCCAAGCACTAGGCAGACGGGGCGCCGCGCTCCGGTGCGGCGCCGCTGTCCTTTCCGGGAGGCGGGCCATGCAGGACGGTGGATCCTTTCCGAAATCGGCGGGCATCCTGTTCGGCCTCGGGCTCGGCGGGTTCTTCGACGGCATCGTGCTGCACCAGGTGCTGCAATGGCATCACATGGTGAGCAGCTGGTACCCGATCACGTCGGTCGAGGCCCTGGAGCTGAACACGTTCTGGGACGGCGTCTTTCACTCCGCCACCTATCTCTTCGTCCTCGCCGGCCTCTTCGTGCTGTGGCGGCATGCGCGGCGCCGGCACCTCGTCTGGTCCAACACGCTTCTGGCCGGAACCATGCTGGCCGGCTTCGGGGCCTTCAACGTCGTGGAGGGGCTGGTCAACCATCACATCCTCGTGCTGCACCGGGTGAACGAACTGGTGCCCGCCGCCCAGCGCCTCGCCTGGGATCTCGGCTTCCTCGCCTGGGGGGCGGCAATGCTGGTCGCCGGCATTGCTCTCACCCGTCGCGGCGACCGCCTCATGCGCGAGCGGGCGACGTGAGGCGGCCGGTGCACCCCGCGGGCTATTTCGCCTCGCCCCTCGGTGTCGCTACCGGCTGGTTCTGTTTCGCCGTGCTGGCCGTCGCCGCCACCGCCCCTGTCTGGGGGCGCCTCGCCTTCGGGTTCCACCCGACGCTCGACCAGTTGCTGCTCATCGGTTGCCTGACGCCACCCTGAGGTGGCCTCGATTGGAACAGTACCCTCGCCGGTCCGTTGGTCGCCGAACACAGGAGCTCCCGAATGAAGGCACTGACCTGGCATGGCAAAGCCGACATGCGCTGCGAGAGCGTTCCCGATCCGACGATCCAGGACGGCCGCGACGCCATCATCAAGGTCACCGCCTGCGCCATCTGCGGCTCCGACCTGCACATCTACGGCGGCATCATTCCGGAGATGCATTCGGGCGACGTGATCGGCCACGAGACGATGGGCGAGGTGGTCGAGGTCGGCAAGGACAACAAGGCGCTGAAGGTCGGTGACCGGGTCGTCGTGCCCTTCACCATTTCCTGCGGCGAGTGCTTCTTTTGCCGGCGAGGTTTCTTCTCCGGCTGCGAGCGGACCAACCCCGACGCCTCGAAGGCCGAGAAGCTCTGGGGCCATGCACCCGGCGGCCTGTTCGGCTATTCCCACCTCCTCGGCGGCTATGCCGGCGGCCAGGCCGAATATCTGCGCGTGCCCTTCGCCGACGTCGGGCCGATCAAGGTGCCGGACCATCTCACCGACGAGCAGGTGCTGTTCCTCTCCGACATCTTCCCCACCGGCTTCATGGCGGCCGATTTCTGCAACATTCAGAATGGCGACACGATCGCCATCTGGGGCTGCGGCCCGGTCGGCCAGATGGCGATCCGCAGTGCCTTCATGCTGGGCGCCGAGCGGGTGATCGCCGTCGACACCGTTCCTGAGCGGCTGGAACTCGCCCGCGCTTCGGGCGCCATTACCATCGATTTCATGGAGGAGGACGTCTACGACCGCATCCAGGACCTCACCCGCGGTCGCGGCGCCGACGCCTGTATCGACGCGGTCGGGACGGAAGCCGAGACGATGGCGAGCTTCGATTCTATGCTCGACCGGGTCAAGGTCGCGACCTTCATGGGCACCGACAGGCCGCACGTGCTGCGCCAGGCAATCCATTGCTGCCGCAATTTCGGAACGGTCTCGATCGTCGGCGTCTATGGCGGGTTCCTCGACAAGATCCCGATGGGCTCCGCCATCAACCGCGGCCTGACACTGCGCATGGCCCAGACCCCCGTCCAGCGCTACCTGCCGGACCTCCTGCGACGGATCGAGGAGGGGCAGATCGACCCGTCCTTCGTCATCACCCATCGCGGCACGCTGGAGGACGGCCCCGAACTCTACAAGACGTTCCGGGAGAAGAAGGACGGCTGCATCAAGGTCGTCCTGAAACCCTGAGGAGATCTCCATGGCCCACCGAAATCTCGCCGTAGTCACCGGCGCCTCCTCCGGCATCGGGCTGGAACTGGCGCGGCTCGCCGCCGACAACGCCTATGATCTGGTCATCGCCGCCGACGAGAACCTCGATGCCGTCGCGGACGAGTTGCGCGGCGCCGGCAGCGAGGTGGAGACGGTGGTGGCGGACCTCGCCACCATCGATGGCGTCGACCGGCTCTGCGCTGCGGTACGCAGTGGGGGGCGGGTTCCGGAACTCCTCATGGCCAATGCCGGGCACGGCCTCGGCCACGCCTTCTTCGACCAGCCGGTGGCCGACTGGCGCCACGTGATCGACACCAACATCACCGGCACGATCTACCTCATCCAGCAGCTCGGGCCGGAGATGTGCGCCCAGGGCAGCGGCCGCATCCTGATCACCGGTTCCATCGCCGGCTTCATGCCTGGCACGTTCCAGGCGGTCTACAATGGCACCAAGGCCTTCATCGACTCCTTCTCCTTCGCCCTGCGGAACGAGATCAAGGATAGCGGCGTCACCGTCACGTGCCTGATGCCGGGCCCCACCGAGACCAACTTCTTCCGCCGCGCCGACCTGATGGACACGAAGGTGGGCCAGCAGGACAAGGACGACCCGGCCTTCGTGGCGCGGGTGGGCTTCGACGCCATGATGAACGGCGAGGGCGACGTGGTGGCCGGCTGGAAGAACAAGCTGCAGACGGCGATGGCCAACATCACGCCCGCCGGGCTTCTGGCCGAGCAGCACCGGCGCATGGCCGAACCCGGCTCGGGCAAGCGCTGAGGGCGGAGATCGCCAAAGGAACAACCGGGTTCCGGCCCGGTTGACGCTCGCATGCCGGAGCCGTCGGGCAGACCATCGCCACGATCCGCCATGCTTCCCCCCGCGAGCCCTGCCGAGCCCGGATGTAAGGTGGGCAGGGTCGCCCGGGGGGAAAAGCGCAACCGCCGAGCCTTCACGTCTCCCGCGTGCGTTCGGCCCCCAGGGAGACCGGCCGCCATGAACGTGATCGCGGAGAGCAGCACGTCCGTCTGGATGGATGTGGAGGTCGCGCCGGGCGCCACGCCGCTGGCCGGTGACACCTCCGCCGACGTCGCCGTCGTGGGCAGCGGCATTGCCGGGCTCTCGACAGCCTATGAACTCATGCTCGCCGGCTTCTCCGTGGTGGTGCTCGACCGCGGCGCCATCGCCGGAGGGATGACCTCGCGCACCACGGCCCATCTCGCGCCCATCTGCGACGACGGACTGTCCGATCTCCTGTCCAGGCGGGGGGCCGAGCTCGCCCGCGGTTTCCAGGCGAGCCAGGCCGCCGCAGTCGACCGCATCGAGCAGATCCAGCAACGGCTGGCGATCGATTGCGATTTCCGCCGGCTGCCGGCCTTCCTCTTCCTCGATCCGGAGAGCGACGAGAGCGTTCTCGACGACGAGGTCTCCGCGGCGCAGGAGATCGGCGTCTCGGTCGACCGCGGTACGGGCCTGCCGCTGCGCAGCCTCACCGGGCGGCCCTATCTGCGCTATCCGCGGCAGGCGACGTTCCATCCGCTGAAATACCTCCGCGGTCTCGCCGAGGCCCTCGTGGCGGAGAACTGCCGCATCCATCCCTTCACGCCCGTGATGGAGGTGGCGGAGGAGGCGGACGGTGTGCGCCTGTCGACCGAGGGCGGCCACACCGTCACCGCGAAATTTGCGGTCGTCGCCACCAATTCGCCGATCCACGACATGGTCGCCCTGCACACCAAGCAGGCGCCCTACCGGACCTATGCCATGGGCTTCGCGATTGCGCGGGGCCTCCTCGAGGACGCGCACTACTGGGACACGGCCGATCCCTATCACTATGTGCGACTTGTCTCCGGCGCTGCCGGTGGCGGCGAGCCCGACATCCTCATCGTCGGCGGCGAGGACCACAAATCCGGCGAGGCCGACGATGCCGGCGAACGCTTCAACCGGCTGGAGGGATGGATCCGCGCGCTCCTGCCGGATCTCGGCCCGGAGCGATTCCGCTGGTCGGGGCAGGTGATGGACACGCTCGATTACTGCGGCTTCATCGGACCGGAGGGGGGCAGTCGGCGGGTCTTTGTCGCCACCGGGGATTCAGGGCAGGGCATGACCCACGGGGTCGTCGCAAGCCTGCTCATATCCGACCTCATCGCCGGCCGGTCCACCCCCTTCGCGGCGGTCTATGATCCCGACCGGAAGCCAGCGAAGGCGGCGACGACCTATATCAGCGAGAACCTGACCGCCGTGACGAACATGGCGCGCTACCTCGTGCCGGGCGAGGTCTCTTCCGTCGAAGACCTGGAACCGGGACAGGGCGCCATCATCCGCGACGGCCTGAAGAAGATCGCCGCCTACAAGGCCCCCGACGGCACGATCTACGAGCGGTCGGCGGTCTGCACTCATCTCGGCTGCCACCTGTCCTGGAACAGTTTCGAACAGTGCTGGGACTGCCCCTGCCACGGCTCGCAGTTCGCGCCCGACGGTGCGGTGCTGAACGGGCCCGCCATCTCGCCGCTGGCCGCGGTGGAGCGCGGCGGCTGAGGCCGCCAAAGGAACGTCCCCGCCCGCATCGGGGTTGGCTGAGGGCATCACCGACAGCCGAAGGGGCCTCCATGTCCACGCTTCTCTCCCGGATCCTGATGACGGGCACTGCCGCCAGCCTCACGACGGCCGGCGTTCTCGGCCTCCTCGCTCGAGCGGAGGGGCGCGATGCGGTCCAGCCGGTCAATGCCACCAGCCACTGGCTTCACGGGGAGGGCGCTGGGCACTCGCGGGCCGTGGACGCGAGCCACACGTTCCTCGGCTTTGCGACCCATTACGCAGCCTCCATGCTCTGGGGCGCGCTATTCCAGCGGCTGCGCCAAGCCCGCCCCGATCGCTCGCCGCTGGTGGACGCGCTCGGCGTATCGGCACTCGCCGCCGTCGTCGACTATGCCGTGGTGCCGAAGCGGCTGACGCCGGGCTGGGAGGAGGTGGTCTCACCGGCCTCGATCGCCGTCACCTACGCGGCGATGACGCTCGCCTTCCTCGCCACCTGCCCGCGCCGGGCACGGTGAGCCCGTCATGTCGATCGGTGGCAAACTCGTTCTCAGCGGCCTGGCCGGCTTCGTCGCGACGCTGCCCATGACCGCGGCCATGTCGCGCCTCCACGCCCGCCTGCCGCGGCGCGAACGCTATCCGCTGCCGCCGCGCGAGATCAGCGAGAGCCTTCCCGCCTTCGGCCTGCCGCCCTCGGTGGCGACGCTCGCCTATCACTTTCTCTACGGGGCAGCCGCAGGCAGCCTCTTCGCGGCGCTATCCGACCGGCGGGACCCGCTGACGGGCGCCGTCTTCGGCGTGGCGGTGTGGGGCGCGAGCTATCTCGGCTGGATTCCGGCGGCGCGGATTCTCGCCTTCGGCAGCCGCCATCCCGCGCGCCGCAACAGCCTGATGCTGGCGGCCCATCTGGTGTGGGGCGCGGCACTGGCGGCGGGCCTGAAGGAGCTGGAGGCCGCGCGCCGCAGCGCCTTCTCGCTGTCGCGGAGCGACCATCCCGGGCTCGAGGACAGGAAAGGCCGGCGGTGACGGTGCGCCGCCGATCCTGTCAGGGACCGGCGGGCATCTCCGCCATGGCGCCGTTCCATGATCGGCCGGCGCCCGGCGTCGTGTCCTCGCGCGGCACCTTCTCGTCGATGCGGCGGAACGTGGCGAGCGCCTGCCCCACGACCTGGTCCATGTTGTAATACCGATAGGTGGCGAGACGGCCGACGAACCACACGTCGGGGGTCGCCCGTGCCAGGGCGTCATAGAGGCCGTAGCGCTCCTGGTTCTCCGGCCGCGGCACCGGATAGTAGGGGTCGCCGTCGGCGGTCGGATATTCGTAGGTGATGGCCGTCTTCGGGTGCTCCTGGCCGGTCAGGTACTTGTATTCCGTGACGCGGGTGAAATCCTCGGTCTGCGGATAGTTCACCACGCCCACGCTCTGGTGGCGCGGCGTGTCCAGCGTCACATGTTCGAAGCGCAGGGAGCGATAGGGCAGCCGGCCGAAACGGAAGTCGAAATACTCGTCGATCTGCCCGGTATAGATCACCCGCCTGTGCGGGATCAGGTGGCGGATGTCCCGGTAGTCCGCCTGCACCATGACCGTGATGTTCGGGTGGGCGACCATCGCCTGGAACATGCGGGTGTAGCCGTGCTCCGGCATGACCTGGTGCTTGTCGGCGAAGTAGCGGTCGTCCGTGTCGGTGCGGGTGGGAACGCGGGCGGTCACGGACTTGTCGAGCTCGGAGGGGTCGAGGCCCCATTGCTTGCGGGTGTAGCCGCGGAAGAACTTCTCATAGAGCTCACGCCCCACCTTGCTGACCACCACGTCTTCGGAGGTCTCGATCCGCTCCACAGGCTCGGCGCGGGCGGCGAGCCAGGTCTCCATCTCCTCGTCGGTACCGAGCGACAGGCCGTAGAGCCGGTTGACGGTGGTGCGGTTGATGGGAATCGGAACGAGCTGCCCGTCGACCTCCCCCAGGACCCGGTGCGTGTAGTCCCGCCAGGTGGTGAACTGCGACAGGTAGTCGAGGACCATGTCCGAGTTGGTGTGGAAGATGTGGGGCCCGTATTCGTGGATCAGCAGGCCCTCCTCGTTGTAGCGGTCATAGGCGTTGCCGCCGATATGCGGACGCCGGTCGACGATGAGGACGCGCTCGCCACGCTGCGTGGCGAGACGTTCGGCGAGGACGCAACCGGCGAAGCCGGCCCCCACCACCAGCCAATCAAACATGGACCGTTTCCCCGATCAGGGCGGGGCGCGACCTGCCGCGGAGGTCGACGGGCTGGCGCCGCGCCTGGAGCGTGCCCTGGATATGACGCTGCATGCCGGCCTAGGTCTGGTTCCAGGACATGCCGGCGAGGTGCGCGTCGACGGCCGCGAGCCAGGGCTCGCGAGGCCGGCTGCTCAGCCGGTCGAGGCCTTCGGCGAGGCCGGCCGCGTCGGAGATGATGTCGACGAGGCCACTCTCGCCATAGGGAGAGATCACGTCAGCGATGGCGGTGGAGAGCACAGGCAGGCCGGCAGCGAGGAATTCGGGAGTCTTGGTGGGGCTGATGAAGCGGGTGGATTCGTTCAGCGCGAAAGGCATCAGGCCGACGTCCCAGCCGCCGAGATAGGCGGGAAGCTCGCGGTAGGACTTGCCGCCGAGCCAGTGGATATTCGCGGCCCTCGGCAGGCTCGCCGGGTCGATCTTCACCACGGGACCGATCATCACGAACTGCCAGTCTGGCCGCAGCCGCGCCGTCTCGGCCACGAGGTCGAGATCCATGCGTTCGTCGATGACGCCAAAGAAGCCGGCCCGCGGACCGCCGATGACGGCCTGGTCGGCGGGCTCCGCCGGCGTGCGCCGCGCCTGATCGAAATGGGCGACGTCGATGCTCGACGGGAAGGGATGGACATTGCGATGGCGGCGCCGCTTGGCGGCATAGAGGCTCATGCCGCCGATGAAGACCATGTCGGCGCGGGAGAAGAGTTCGGCCTCGAGGTCGAGAAGGCGCGGCGGCGCGCCGCGAAAGGCGGAGAGCTCGTCCATATTGTCGTAAACGACCGCGTCGGCTTCCAGTCCGCGGCTGAAGGCCATGGCCATCGGCGTGTAGTACCAGAGAATCCTTTGCCGGCTAGACGGCGGCAGGATCGGTTCCAGAAGTTCTGCGATCATGGACGCCGCTGCATCCTCGTCTGCCGGGGGCAGGACCGGGACGATGACGGTGACGCCCTCGGGACGGCGGCTCGCGCGCAACTGCGGCCAGGCGCCGTCCTCGAAGAGAGGCTCTTCGATGAAGTAAACGTCATGGTCCAGTGCAGCGCGCGACAGAAGATGCTGCGGTCTCTGAAAGACAAAATCCCACCGCAGGTGGGAAAAGCACACGAGCTGGGGGCGGCGATTGATGGCGTTCATGCGCAACCTTCTCATTCACTACAGCTGTCACTTGGATGATCCGGTCGCGGGGCTGTGGTCCTCGGCCGTGAGATGAACGGGCGGCCTTACGGCGCAGTTCCTATTGGCGCTGAGCCGCAGCGGCTCCTGCCGCCCGCGATTCTCCCCGGGCGGCAAAAAGGAACAGGCCGCCGGGGGGCTTGTTGTCGGGGGATCCGTGTTTCGACCGAAAGGCACTGACCGCTTGGCCGACGAGCCCCTGTTCAAGAGCTTCTTCATGGCCGGGTTCGAATGTGCCACGCACCGGCGCCGGGACGGCCGGAGGCTCGACCTCCTTGCCGCGACCGGCCACGACCGTCTGGCGGCGAGCGACTACAGGACCGTCGCCGGCCTCGGGCTTCGGACCATCCGCGACGGCTTCCGCTGGCACCTCATCGAACAGGCGCCCGGCGTCTACGACTGGTCCAGCGTCCTACCCATGTTGCGCGCCGCCCGGGAGGCCAATGTCCAGGTGATCTGGGACCTCTGCCATTTCGGCTGGCCAGACGACATCGACATCTGGTCACCGGACTTCGTCGAGCGCTTCGCCTGCTTCTCGGCGGCCGCGGCCGAACTCGTGGTCGCCGAGAGCGACGGCATTCCGGTCTTCTGCGCGGTCAACGAGATGTCGTTCCTCGCATGGGCGGGCGGTGACGTGGCTGCGATCAATCCTTGCGCCCGGCAGCGGGGCCGGCCGCTGAAGGAACAGCTCGTACGGGCATCGGTGTCCGCCATCGACGCGATCCGGGCGGTGCAGCCGGCGAGCCGGTTCCTCTATGCGGAGCCCGCCATCCACATCCACAGCTATTCGCGCAGCGCCGCGGTGCGCCGGGCGGCTGAGATGTACCGCCTGGCCCAGTTCGAGGCCCTCGACATGATGGCCGGTCGCGTGGCGCCGGAACTCGGCGGCCGGGAGGATCTCATCGACATCGTCGGGCTCAACTACTACCCGCGGAACCAGTGGCTGCATCGCAGCTCGACGCTCCCGCTCGGTCACCACGGCTACCGCCCTTTCTCGGAGATCCTGCAGGAGACCTTCGCCCGCTACCGCCGGCCCATCGTCATCGCCGAGACCGGGGCGGAGCGGAGCGCCCGATCCTCCTGGCTGCACTATGTCTGCGCCGAGGTGCGGCGGGCGCGGGCGGAGGGCGTGCCGGTGGAGGGCATCTGCCTCTATCCGGTGCTGGACTATCCCGGCTGGGACGACGGGCGCCTGTGCGAGACGGGCCTGCTCACCATGCCCGACGAGCGGGACGAGCGGAGCCTCCACGCCGAGTTCGCCGACGAACTGGCGCACCAGCAGGCCCGCTTCGCCGAGACTACGAGCCGGAGCGGGCGAGGGTGACCCAGGCCGGGGCGTGGTCGCTCGCGCCCTCCTCGCCGCGCACGGCCCGGTCGACGCCGGCGCCGACGAGCCGCGGCGCCAGGGCGGGCGAGAGCAGGATGTGGTCGAGCCTCAGCCCGGCATCGCGCGGCCAGCGGTTCCGCTTGTAGTCCCAGAACGTGTAGAGCGGCGCGTCCGGATGGAGCTTGCGCAGCGCGTCGGTCCAGCCCGCCTTCACCAGCCGGGCGAAGGCGGCGCGGCTTTCGGGCTGGAGCAGGGCGTCGTCGTCCCAGGACCGGGTCGGATAGATGTCGGCGTCGGTGGGCACGACATTGTAGTCGCCGGCCAGCGCCACGGGGTGGCCAGCCTTGCGCAGCCGCGCCGCGTGGCGGCGCAGCCGCTCGAACCAGGCGAGCTTGTAGTCGAATTTCGGTCCCGGCTGCGGATTGCCGTTCGGCAGGTAGAGGCAGCCGACGAGGATGCCGCCCACCGCCGCCTCGATATAGCGGCTCTGGTCGTCGTCCGCGTCACCCGGGAGCCGGTCGGCCGTCTGCACCGGCACGGTGTCCCGCGCGAGGATGGCGACGCCGTTCCACGTTCGCTGGCCGCGCCAGACCGCGCCGTACCCGGCCTGCTCCAGCGCGGCCTGCGGAAAGCGGTCCTGCTCGGCCTTCAGCTCCTGCAGGCAGACGGCGTCCGGCCTTGCCGCCTCCAGCCACGCCAGGAGGTTCGGCAGGCGGCGGTTGATGCCGTTGATGTTGAAGGTGGCGAGCTTGAACGTCTCGGTGTCGCCGGGCGCCGCCCGCCTGCCTCTCGCCATCGCTCCGTCCGGTCCCGGCCCTCGCCCCGACCTCGACAACGCTCCGCCGACGCCGGCGTTCCGGCCGCCGGGCTATTGCCAGGCGGCGATGACCGCGTCGGCGTCGGTCACCACTGCGACATTCTGCAGGGCGTAGTTGACCGAGGCGGTGTGCCATTCCGCGTTCATGGTCGAACAGCAGTCTTCCGGCACCATCATGTAATAGCCCTTGTCGGCGCCGGTGCGGGCCGTGTGCTCGATCGACATGTTGGTCCAGGCGCCGGTGACGATGACGATGTCGCGGCCGAGCGCCTTCAGCACGGTCTCGAGGCGCGAGCCCTCCCAGGCGCTCATGCGCTGCTTCTCCACCACGTGGTCGCCCGAGACGGCCTCCAGTCCCGGCACGGGCGCCGCGCCCCAGGTGCCGCGCACCATGGCCTTGGAGTCGGCGAGGCCCTCGAAGAGGGGCGCGTTCATTGTCACGCCCGGGCAGCCCGCCTCGACGATGAACCAGACGTGGATGACCGGCACGCCCTTGGCCCGCGCCGCGGCGGCGAGGCGGGCGGCATTGGCGACGGCATTCTGCTCCCGGCAATGGGCGGGCGAGCCGGAGGCGGCGAAGGCGCCGCCCTCCATCACCACGTCGTTCTGCATGTCCTGGACGATGACGGCGCAGCGGCCGGGGTCGAGCACGTAGCCCGGCGCGCATTTGAGCGCGCCGTTGCGGGCGACCGCCGCGGCGGCTGTCGTCTGCGGCGCCGATCCCGCGGCTGCTCGCGGCCCGCCGCCCGCGGCCAGCATGTAGGGCTCGGCACGGGGGCCCACCTTGGTCTCCACCGCATAGAGGGAATGGGTGGCGGTGAGGAAGAGGGTGCGGAAATCGGGACCGCCCCAGGTGAGGTTGCCGACGAGTTCGGGCACCCGGACCTTGCCGATGAGCTCGCCGGTGGCCGCATAGACCCAGACGCCGCCGGGGCCGCAGACCCAGACATTGCCCCTCGCGTCGCATTTCATGCCATCGGGAACGCCGGGTTCCGAGGGTGAGGCGATGCCGGAGGCGAAGACGTGGCCGGCGCCGAGCGAGCCGTTCGGCAGCACGTCGAAGACGCGGATGAGCTGCTGCACCGTGTCGTTGACGTAGAGCCGCTTCTCGTCTGGCGAGAAGCAGAGGCCGTTCGGCTGCTCGAAGAGATAGCGGTCGACGAGAAGCTGTGGCGGCCCGCCGCCGGGGGCGATGCGATAGACGCCCTGGAAGCCGAGCTGGCGCGGCCGCTCGACGCCATAGACGGGCATGCGGCCGTACCAGGGGTCGGAGAAATAGACGGCGCCGTCTGACTTCACCACGACGTCGTTGGGGCTGTTGAGCTCCCGGCCGTCGACATGGGAGGCGAGCACCTCGCGCCGCCCGTCCGGCCGTTCGCGCACGAGGTTGGAGGTGGCATGTTCGCAGACGATCAGGTTGAGGTCCGCATCATAGGTCATGCCGTTGCATTTGTTGGCCGGGCGCATGACCTCGCGGATGCCCGTCCGGTCCCAGCGCCGACGCACGTCGCCCGGCATGTCGGAGAAGAGCAGGAACCCCTCCTTCGGGTGCCAGATCGGCCCTTCGGTGAACTGGAAGCCGGTGCCGAGCTGGCGCACCGGGGCCCAGAGGTCGATGAGGCTCTCGAAGGCCTGCGTGACGGCGACATGGGTGGTCATGGGCGATCTCGCTTGCGGGGGCTCCGACGGGCGGGGCGGCTCAGGCGGGGAACCAGGACCGCGCCGGCAGGGACTGGGTCACCGGCCCCGGCACGGCCATGTCGAGGCGCGCCACGACCTGACCGGCTTCGACCTTGGCGGGCTTGTCGTGCACCGGCAGGAGGAAGCGGGAGGAGTTCAGCAGCTTCTTGATCGCCGCCTTCTCCTGCCGCTTGGTGGTGCCGTGATTGCCGGTGACGCGCGGCTCGTCGGCATGGATCTCGTGGTACGGATTGATGATCTGGTCGTTGAAGTCATAGATGACGTCGCCGCAGATCGTCGCCCGGCCCTCGGCCGTGTCGACATGGACGTTCATCGAGCCCTCGGTATGGGCACCCGCCGCCTCGAGATAGCAGCCGGGGAAGAGCTCGATCATGCCGGTGAGTTCGAGGTCCTCCAGCCGAAGGGCGTGCTTGGTGTGCAGCCGGTCGATCAGGTGCTTGATGTCGGGCGCCGGATATTGCGGGTGCATCAGGCCCGAGACGGAATATTCGAGCTCCCGGCGGTTGATGATCACCGTGGTGTTCATCGGGAAGAGCTCGTCCTTGCCGGCGTGATCGATGTGCAGATGGGTGTGCGCGACATAGCGGACATCGCCCATGCGCACGCCGTATTTCATCAACTGGTTCTCGATCATGTTCTCGTGGAACTGGAGCCCGCGCATGCCGAGGCTCTCCATGATCTGGTTGTGCCGGTAGCCGGTATCGACGACGACCGGCCAGGGGCCGCCGAGGATCAGGAAGCCGAAGGTGTAGGTGCGCTTGCGCTGGCCGCAGCCGCGGCCGAGCACCAGGAAGCTCGATTCCAATTCGATGTCGCCGTAGTCGAGGACCTTGATCTCGAGTGGCATCGTTCCCTCCGAATGTGTCAGGCCAGCCGGTAGACCCGCTTGGCAGTTGCAGAAAAGACGGCGGCCCGGTCCCCTTCGGGGACGGCGGCCCGATGGGCGGCGAAGAGCTCGGCGTAGCTCGTCCAGAGCTTCTCGATGGGGAAGTTCGAGCCGAAGAGGCAGCGGTCGGCGCCGAACAGCGCCAGCGTTTCCCGGGCGATCATGGCGACGTGGGCGGCATCGTTGCGGCGCAGGAAGGTGCCGAGGCCGGAGAGCTTGCTGACGACGTTGGGCCGCGCCGCGAGCAGCGCCATGCCGGCCCGCCAGGCGGCGATCCCCTCCGGCGTCAGGTCCTCCAGCATGCCGGCGTGCTGGAGAACGAAGGTCACGGCGGGACAGGCGTCGGCGAGTTCGGCGGCTCCCGCCATCTGGCCGGCGAAGACCTGCAGATCGAAGCTCCAGCCGTAATCGGCGAGCCGCGCGACATTGCGCTGGAGCACGGGATCGCGGGCGAGGTCGGGCCCGCCGGCAAAGCGGTAGAGCGGGTTCTCGTGCCAGTGGAGCTGCATGCGCACGCCGCGGACACGGGCATTGGCGGCCAGCGCGTCGAGTTGCGGGCGGATATCGGCGGCCAGCATGTCGGCATAGGCGACGATGGCGATGGGAAAGCCGCTCTCGTCGGAAGCCTGCGCAACGAAAGCAGCCTCCTCGACAAAGCGGTCCACCGGCCAGTTGGCCTGGACATAGACGGCTCCGGTCATGCCCGCGGAGGTGGCGTCGGCCACGTATTCGCCGATCGGATAATCGCGCCGGATCGGCTCGTAGGGGCCGAAGATGCGCGGCTGCATGGGGCCGGTGAGCCAGGGCAGGTCGGCCTGCCGCCAAATGTGGAAATGGGCGTCGATCATGCGGCGCGCTCCCGGCCGAGTGACAGGACGTGGCGGCAGACGGCGGCAGTGGAGCCGCCATTGGTCAGCGAGGCGAGCAGCGGCCGGATGGCGGCGAGGCCCTCCGTCTCCGGGCGATAGGCGCCATCTGCGGCGAGCGGCGAGAGCCAGTCGATGCGATGGGCGCGGGCGGCCAGCCGCCCGACCGCCTGGATCATGGCGCGCGGATCGCCGCGCTCCAGCCCGTCGGAGAGGACGAGGACGACGGCGCCGCGGGCATAGCCGGCAAAGCGCGGCACGGCGAGGAAGGCCTGAAGCGCATCGCCGATGCGGGTGCCGCCGTCCCAGTCGGCGACGAGATCGGCGGCCAATGCCAGCGCCCGGGCACGGTTGCGGCGCTTCAGCACGGTGGTGAGCCGGGTCAGTCGCGTGCCGAAGGTGAAGACCTCCACCCGCGGTGCCACATGCACGAGGGCATGGGCAAAGGCGAGATTGGCGTCGGTGCGCTGCTTCATGGAGCCGGACACGTCGATCAGGAGAAGCACCGGCCGGACGCGCGTGTTCCGCCGCCAGCGCTTCAGCGCCATGACCTCGCCATCGTTGCGGATGGCCGCCTTGAGGCTGGCGGCGAGGTCGAAGCCGGGGCCGCGCCGCGCCCGCCGGT
>JAEZGJ010000065.1 GCA_023416965.1 Pseudomonadota bacterium
CTGCCCGGCCGCCACCCTTCGCCTGCAGTCCCGAGGAGACGGACGTGCCTCCGATCATCAGCGCCTTTACGCGCGCCGTCACCGCGGTCAATCGCGCGGCCTTCCATCTCGCCGCCCTCTCCATCTACGCCGTGGTTCCGGTCATGCTGGTCGACGTCGCCATGCGCTACGTCTTCAACAGCCCCACGGTCTGGGCGATGGAACTGGCTGTCCTCATCTTCGGTCCCTATTTCCTCCTCGCCGGCCCCTATGTGCTGCACCTCAAGGGCCACGTGGCCATGGACATCATCCGCCAGCGGCTGTCGCCCGCGGCCGGCCGGCTGATGGACCTCGTCAACATGCCGATCATCATCGCCTTCGCGGCGATCCTGCTCTGGTATTCCTGGCCTTTGGCGGTCGACTCCTGGAACTACGGCGAGACATCGTTCTCCGCCTGGAACCCGCCGATCTGGTGGGCCAAGGCGGCGGTGCCGCTCTCGCTCGCCCTGCTCCTCGCCCAGGCAGTGGCCGAGTTCCTCCGGCTTCTGTTCCGCGACCCCGGCTATGAGGCGGTCGCATCATGACCCCGGCGCTCTCCTCTACCGCCATCCTCGTCCTCATGTTCGGCGGCCTGACGCTGTTCATGATGACGGGCCTGCCCATCGCCTTCGTGCTCGGCGGCCTGTCGCTCGTCATCACCGTCACCCTGTGGAACCCCCAGGCAGTGGTCATCCTCGTCCTGCAGATCTTCGACACGATGAAGTCGGAGGCGCTGCTCGGCATCCCGCTCTACATCCTGATGGCGGCCCTGCTGTCGCGCTCGGGCGTCATCGAGAAACTTTACCGGGCCATGGAACTGTGGTTCGGACGGCTGCGCGGTGGCCTCGCGATCGGCACGGTGGTGATCTGCGTCATCATGGCGGCCATGACCGGCGTCGTCGGCGCGGCTGTGACGGCCATGGGCCTTCTCGCCCTTCCCGAGATGCTGCGGCGGCGCTATTCGCCGGAACTCGCCACCGGCACCATCTGCGCCGCCGGCACACTCGGCATCCTCATCCCGCCCTCAGTGCTGACCATCGTCTATGCGGTGACCGCCCAGGTCTCCATCGGCAAGATGCTGATGGCCGGCATCGTCCCGGGCATCATCCTCGCGAGCCTCTACATCCTCTACATCGTCGTGGTCTCGTGGCTGAAGCCGGAGCTGGCCCCGCTGGCCGACGATACCGGCGACGTACCCCTGAAGGAGAAGCTCGCCGCTCTCACCTCGCTGATCCTCCCGACCTTCATCATCGTGATGATCCTCGGCTCCATCTTCTTCGGCATCGCCACTCCGACCGAGGCCGCTGCCGTCGGCGTGCTCGGCGCTATCATCGCCGCCGCGATGGAGAGGCGGCTGACGCGGGAAGCCCTCGTCTCCTCGGCCATCGACACGGCCAAGGCGACCGCCATGATCCTGTGGATCACCATCGGGGCGAAGGCCTATGTGGCGATCTTCACGGGCCTCGGCGGCGCCGACACGCTGCTCGGCCTGATCAAGTCGCTGGATGTCGCGCCCATCGTCATCCTGCTGGTGATGATGGCGATCCTGATCTTTCTCGGCACCGTGCTGGACGAAATCGGGATCATCCTCCTCACCGTTCCGGTCTTCATTCCGGTGGTGAAGTTCCTCGGCTTCGACGAAATCTGGTTCGGCGTGCTCTACGCCATCACCATCCAGATGGGCTACATCTCGCCGCCCTTCGGCTACACGCTCTTCTACATGAAGGGTACCCTGCCGCCGCATCTCTCCATGGGCGTCGTCTATCGTGGTATCATGCCGTTCTGGATCCTCCAGGGCGTCGGCCTCGCTATCGCGCTGGGTTTCCCCGGCCTGATGACCATCCTTCCGGCCCTGATGGATCGCTAGCCCGCGTGGCCGGCGGCCTTGAAGCGCCCGCCGAAGTCCGGTCTACTGCCTCCTGGAAGGACATGCCGGACCACCGAACAGCGCCGACAGAGCGCGACGGGGTCCCCCAGGAGGAAGACCCATGACCAAGACGCTCTGGACGCCGTCGCGGCGCCGCTTCATCACGTCCTCGTCGGCCGCGGCTCTCGCCGGCCTCGCGGCGCCGGGCCTTGCCCAGACTCGCTTTCCGAGCCGCCCGGTGACGCTCATCGTCCCCTGGACGGCCGGCGGCTCGACCGACATGGGCTTCCGTGCCCTCGCGGAAGCAACGCAGAAACATCTTGGTGAGCGCATCATCGTCGAGAACAAGCCCGGCGCCGGCGGCACTCTCGGCCCGGCCCAGATGGCGGCCAGCGCCAAGCCCGACGGCTACACCCTGGCGCAGATGCCGATCACCATGTTCCGCCTCCCGCACATGACGCGGGTCGCCTTCAACCCGCTGACCGACTTCAGCTACGTGGTCCACGTTGCCGGCTACTGCTTCGGCACGACGGTGCGCGCCGACAGCCCGCACAAGACGATGAAGGACCTGATTGAGTTCGCCCGCGCCAATCCCGACAAGGTCACCTACGGCACGCCGGGCGCCGGCACCTCGCTGCACATCACCATGATGGACATCGCCGCGCGCGAGAACATCAAGTGGACCCACGTGCCCTTCCGCGGCGCCTCCGAGACCAATGCCGCGGTGCTCGGCGGCCATGTCACGGCGCAGGCCGATTCGAGCGGCTGGGCGCCGCTGGTCAATGCGGGCCAGCTCCGCCTCCTCGCCACCTGGGGCAAGAAGCGCACGAAGACGTGGTCGAACGTGCCGACGCTGCAGGAAAGCGGCATCGACATCGTGTCGAATTCCCCCTTCGGCATTGCCGGCCCCAAGGGCATGGATCCGGGCATCGTCAAGGTGCTGCACGACGCCTTCAAGAAGGGCATCGAGGAGCCGGACCACATGCGCGTCATGGACCAGCTCGACCAGGAGGTCGACTACATGGACACGGCCACCTACGAGGCCTTCGTCAAGACCATGTACGAGGACATGCGCCAGCAGGTGGAACGCCTCGGCCTGCGCCGCAGCTGATCCCGCGAAAGCCGCCGACATGCGCATTCCCGATCTCGTGGCCGCCGTGGCCATTGCCGGCCTCGGCGCCTTTCTCGTGCGGGAGGGCGCCGATCTCGGCCTCGGCGAGCCGACGGAGCCGGGCTCCGGCTTCATGTTCTGGTGGATCGGGGCGGCGATGATCCTGGCGGGCGGCGCCCTCGGACTGACCGGCCTCCTCGCCCCGGCAGGGCGCCAGCCGTCCGACATGCCGCCGGCGGGTGGACCCGTCGCACAGCCCCTCATGGGCATCGCCGCCCTCGTCGGCTATGCGCTGGCGCTCCAGCCCATCGGCTTCATCCCGACATCGGCGGCGCTGCTCGCCGGGCTCTTTGCCTTCGTCGGTGGCTACCGCTGGCAGGTCTCGCTCGGCATGGGCGTCGCAGGCGCCCTGCTCTGCTGGTATCTCTTCGCCCGGCTCCTTGGCAGCAACCTGCCGGCCGGCATCCTCGTCAACACCATGTTCGGGACCTGACCGATGGAGCTTCTCGGCCAGCTCGGAACGGGCTTCGCGGTCGCCCTCTCGCCGGACAACCTCTTCTACTGCTTCGTCGGCGTTCTGATCGGCACGCTGGTCGGCGTTCTGCCCGGGATCGGCCCGATCGCGGCGATGTCTCTGCTGCTGCCGGCGACCTTCGCCATCCCCCCCACCGGCGCCGTCATCATGCTCGCCGGCATCTATTACGGCTCCATGTATGGCGGCTCGACCACCTCCATCCTCGTCCGCATCCCCGGCGAGGCCGCCTCTGTCGTCACCTGCCTCGACGGCCACGAAATGGCCAAGCAGGGCCGCGCCGGCGCGGCGCTCTTCGTCGCCGCCATCGGCTCGTTCTTCGCCGGAACCGTGGCCCTCGTCGGCCTGATCCTCGTCGCGCCGCTGATGATCACCGTCGCGCTCGCCTTCGGACCCGCCGAATACTGCGCCCTGATGCTGCTCGGCCTGTGCCTCATCGCCTACCTGTCCCAGGCCTCGGTCATCAAGTCGCTGGTCATGGCGGGCATCGGCCTCATTCTCGGCCTGGTCGGAATCGATTCCATCAACGCCCTGCCCCGGCTGACGTTCGACCGGCTGGAACTGCTCGACGGCATCGGCCTTGTGCCCGTCGTCATGGGCCTGTTCGGCGTCGCCGAAATCTTCAAGAATCTCGAACAGGGCACCGACCGCACCGTGGTGGAGAGCAAGGTCGGGCGGCTCTGGCTCACCTCGACCGACTGGATCCAGTCGCGCTGGGCGATTGTCCGCGGCACGGCCCTCGGCTTCGTGCTCGGCATCCTGCCCGGCGGCGGCGCCGTCATTTCCTCCTTCGTCTCCTATGCGATGGAGCGACGCCTGTCGAAGACGCCGGAGCGCTTCGGCAAGGGCGCCATCGAGGGCGTCGCAGGTCCCGAGGCCGCCAACAACGCCGCCGCAGGTTCCGCCTTCATCCCGCTGATGACGCTGGGCATTCCCCCCAATGCCGTGCTCGCCCTGCTGCTGGGTGCGCTGATCATCCACAATGTGCCGGTCGGCCCGACCATGATCACCCAGCGCCCGGACCTCTTCTGGGGCGTCGTCGCCTCCATGTATGTCGGCAATGTCATGCTGCTGGTGCTGAACCTGCCGCTGATCGGGCTCTGGGTGAAATGCCTGCAGGTCCCCTACGGCATCCTGTTTCCGCTGATCCTCCTCTTCTGCTGCATCGGCGTCTATGCCACCTCGGGCCAGATCTTCGACCTTTACGTGATGATCGCCTTCGGCGTCGGCGGCTGGCTGGTGGCGCGCTGGGGCTACGAGCCGGCGCCCCTCGTGCTCGGCTTCGTGCTGGGGCCCATGTTCGAGAACAACCTGCGCAAGGCGCTGATCCTCTCGCGCGGCAGCTGGATGACCTTCATCGAACGGCCGATCTCCGCCTTCTTCGTGCTTGCCTCGGCAATCATCCTGGCAACCGCGCTCGTCCCCTGGATCAATGCCAAGCGCAAGGAGATCGCCGTCGAGGGGTGAGCGCCGCCCCCGGGGGTCATGAGGCGACGGCGGCGTGGGCTCCGCGCCGATACTCGCGCGGCGTAAAGCCGATCTTGTTCTTGAAGAAGCGCGAAAAATGCCCCGGCGCCGAAAAGCCGAGGTCGAGCGCGATGTCGCCCGCCGGCCGGTCGCTGCCGATCAGTTGCTCGATGGCATATTCCACCCTCAGCGTGTCGTTGTAGACTGTCGGTGTCATGCCGGTGCTGGCGCTGAACTGCTCGAAGAACCGCGAGCGCGAGAGGCCCACCGCCCGGGCGAGGCCATCGATCGTCTGCGGCCTGGCGGGATCGGCGCGCATCAGCCCGATCGCCTTGCGGATTCGGTGGTCGACCGCGCGCGGCTCCGCCGGAACGAGCCTCTCGGGAGAGTTGGCGGCGAGAATGCGCTTGAGAAGCTGGAGGATGTCGCTCTCCAGATCGTGCCCCGCCGCCGTCAGGGGGGCATCGGCGATGGTGGCCGCGATACGACCGACAAGGCGGCGCATGGTGTCGTCGACCCGCGCGGACTGCCGGCTGAACGGCCGCCGCGACGTGCCTCCGCTGCCGCGGACCAGCCATCCGGCCTCGATGTAGAGCGCGAGGATGGTGATGGGCGGATCGGCACTGGCGCGCCAGTTGGCGTGCGGCACCCACGGGTTGAGCAGCACCATCTCGTCGTCGGTGATCGGGCAGCGGGTCCCTTCCACGTCATAGGCTCCGTCCTGCCCCTCCACCTTGATGAGGGCATGGACATGAGGGTGGGCGTGGACATGGACGGGCTGATTGGTGCGGAACAGCGTCACGCGACCGAAGAGCCCCTGATGGACGCCGATGACGCCGGTCATGATTCCTCCAGCGCCCGCTCTGCCGGCGGACTGTGCGGGTAGCATCCACTAAACCGGACGAAAAGGTAAGTCGCCGGACGCATCGGTAAGCAACGCCTTCGCAGCCCCTGTAGAATCTCGCCGAACGTCCCGCCAGCTCTCCGGGGAAGCTGCATGACCGCGCCCGCCATGGTTCTAAGACTCGTCGAAGACGTCATATCGGCTGGCGCGCGCCTCTCCTTCCCCGACGATGGCGTCCATCGTGTCCTCTATGTCGTCCACGGTGCCGTGGAGGCGGGCAGCGGGCGCCTGGAGGACGACCAGGCGGTGCTCCTGGCCAGCGCGGCGGTGGTGATCGCCGGTGCGGCCGGCGCAACCGTCTGGCGCTATGAACTGGCGCCCGCCGGGAGGGGCGTCTTCCGCCTGCCGCACGGTGTCGGCGTGACGCGCGACAAGCTGAGCGAGACCCTTGCATGGCCGGTGGCGGACCGGGTCCTGATCCGCGCCGACAGCGTGTCCTTCCCGCCGGGCGGCTGCGCCTATCTGCATACGCATCAGGGACCTGGCATCCGCTGCCTCATCGACGGCGGCATTCGTATCGACGCCATGGGCCATTCGGCGAGCTACGGCCCCGGCGCCGCCTGGTTCGAGAGCGGCCCCGATCCGGTCTTCGCCCAGGCCGCGGCCGACCGCCCCAGCCGCTTCATCCGCGTGATGGTCCTGCCCGCCGCGCTCCACGGGCGGTCCTCCATCGCCTACGTCAATGCCGAGGACCGCGAGAAGCCGAAATCCCAGACCTACAAGGGGTATCTGGACGAGGTCATCGACACCTGACGCCCTCGAAGGGAAACAGCCGGGGCCCGTCGCCGGCCGAGGCGGCAGCAAGACCGCCTGAGCAGACAAGGCAATCGGAGGAACGCACAATGACGCTGACCCGCAGAACGGCCATGGCCGCTTTCGCCCTGACGGGCGCGGCACTTGCGGCGCCCGCCGCCCGCGCCCAATCCGCCTATCCGGAGCGGCCAATCAGGGTGATCGTGCCTTTCGCCGCCGGCAGCGCCTCGGACATTGTCGGGCGCATCGTGCTCGAGGCCATGGCCGGTGATCTCGGGCAGCGCTTCGTGGTGGAGAACCAGGCCGGCGCCAGCGGCAATCTCGGCACCGGCGCGGTGGCGCGCGCCGAGCCCGACGGCTACACCATCCTGGTCTCCGCCTCGGGGCCCCTGGCGGTCAATCAGGCGCTCTTCCCGAACATCGGATACGATCCGCTCGTCGATTTCGAGCCGATCTCCCTCATCGCCACGCTGCCCAACGTCATCGTCGTCAATGCGGGACTGCCGCTGAATTCCGTGGCCGACCTGATCGCCGCCGCGAAGAAGGATCCCGGCAAGCTCAACTACGGGAGCATCGGCAACGGCAGTTCCCAGCATCTGGCCGCCGCCTATTTCGAGCAGGTGACGGGAACGCGCATGACCCATGTCCCCTACCGGGTCACCGGCCAGCTCGTCAGCGATCTCGTCGGAGGGCAGCTCCAGGAGTCTTTCCAATTGCTCCCCAATGTCCTCGGCCAGATCCAGGGCCGGCAGGTGCGGCCCCTGGCCATCACCGCCAATCGCCGTTCCGAGGTGCTTCCCGACGTGCCGACGGTTGCCGAGGTGGGACTGCAGGGCTACGAGGCCTATGGCTGGTTCGCCATGCTCGCGCCGAGGAACACACCGGCGCCCGTCGTGGCCCGCCTCCACTCCGCCTACACGAAGGCCATGGCGGACCCGGCGATCCGCCGCCGCGTCATCGAGGTCGGCGCCGAGCCTGCAATCTCCACCCCGGCCGAGCTTCGCGCCTTCATGCAGGCGGAAGCCCGCAAATGGGGCGACATCATCCGCACGAACGGCATCAAGCCGAACTGAGCGCCGGGCCCGGCGGCCGCCGCGTCAGGTCCGGACCGGCGCCCTCTGGCGCCGGGGCGCGCATCTCCCCGGCGTCGCCGGCGCTTGCCAAAAGCGACGTTTGTGCCCACAAGAGCCCCGTTCAGCAGGGCTCCATGGGCATTTTAAGAAGTTCTTTCGTCAAAACCACCGCTCTCATGCTGGCCGCCGGTATCGCGGTCCTGATCCTGATCGTCGCGGCATCACTCTGGCTCACCGCCCGCTCGCAGCAGCATTTCGGCGAGGTCGTCGCCTCGCGCGCCATTCGCAGCGCCACCGCCGACCTGCTCTCGCTGATGCAGGATGCGGAGACCGGCCAGCGCGGCTTTCTCATTACCCGCGATCCCGTTTTCCTCCGCCCCTATCACTCGGCCGTCGCCAATTTCGAGCAGAGGATCGGCGCCTTCCGCCAGTCCATCGCGGCAGAGGCCGAGCTCGCCGGCCTCGCCACCCGGCTGGACGAGAGGCTGCGCCGCAAGATGGAGGAGTTGCGCAACCGCGTCGCGCTCGGCGAGGCGGGCCGGTTCGCAGAGGCCGTCGCCGAGGTCGGCACCGGATCGGGCATGCGGCTGATGGACGAGATCAGGGCCGATCTCGGCGAGGTCCTGCAGCGGGGCGAACGGTCGCTCAGCCGCGCCATCGCAGCGCAGGACGCCACCACCGACCAGTTGCAGTTCGTCTCCATCGCCGGCGCGATCATCATCCTCGGCCTCGCCGCGGCGGCCGCCTGGCTGATCGCCAGCTATACACGCGAACTGGCCTATTCCCGCGCGGAGCTGGAGGTGCTGAACACCGGGCTGGAACAGCGGGTCAACGAACGCACCGAGGCGCTCACCAAGGCGAACGAGGAGATCCAGCGCTTCGCCTATATCGTCACCCACGACCTCCGCGCGCCGCTGGTCAACATCATGGGGTTCACCAGCGAGCTGGAAGCCTCGATCAAGCCTGTCGCCACCCTGCTGGAGAACAAGGAAGCGAACCCCCACGATCGTGACGAGGCGCGCCAGGCCATCGAGACGGACCTGCCGGAGGCCATCGGCTTCATTCGCTCGTCCACCCAGAAGATGGACAATCTCATCAACGCCATCCTGAAGATCTCCCGGGTGGGCACGCGCACCCTGAAACCCGAGACGATCGACCTGAAGGCTCTGGCGGAAGCCGGCGCCGCCGCCGTCCACCACCAGGCCTCCGGCGACGGCGAGGACGAGGGCATCCGCATCAAGGTGCCGCCGATCCAGATCGTCAGCGACCGGCTGTCGGTCGACCAGATCCTCGGCAACCTCCTCGACAACGCCATCAAGTACCGCGCCGCCGACCGGCCGATCCGCATCGAGATCCGCGGCCGGCGCGACCGCAACTGGGCCTATCTCGAGGTCGAGGACAACGGCCGCGGCATCGCCGCCTCCGATACCGAGCGGGTTTTCGAACTGTTCCGCCGTTCCGGCGCCCAGACGGTTGCGGGAGAAGGCATCGGCCTCGCCCATGTCCGCACCCTCGCCCGCAATCTCGGCGGCGACATCAGCCTGTCGTCGACCCTCGGCAGCGGCAGCACCTTCACTGTCAGGCTGCCCATCGATTTCAACGAGTTCAAGAGGAGAGCCGCGCTATGACCCGGAGCGGGAACCCCGTCACCATCATCATGATCGAGGATGATGAGGGCCATGCGCGCCTCATCGAGAAGAACATCCGCCGCGCCGGTGTCTCCAACGAGATCATTCCGTTCACCAACGGCACGGCGGCGCTCTCCCACCTGCTCGGCCCCGACGGGTCCGGCGAGGTGAGCATCGGCCGACAACTCCTCATCCTGCTCGATCTCAACCTGCCCGACATGGGCGGCGTCGACATCCTGGAGAAGGTGAAGTCGAACCCGCACACGAAGCGGGCGCCCGTCGTTGTCCTGACGACGACGGATGACCAGCGCGAGATCCAGCGCTGCTACGACCTCGGCGCCAACGTCTACATCACCAAGCCGGTGGACTATGACGGCTTCGCCCAGGCGATCCGCCAGCTTGGCCTGTTCTTTGCGGTGATGCAGGTGCCGGAAGCCGACTGAGCCATCAAACCTGACCATGCCCGAAGCCCAGAAGCGAATTCTCTATGTCGACGACGACGCCGCCCTTGGTCGGCTCGTCCAGCGACGGCTCGCGCGCCACGGCTTCGTCGTGGTCCATGCCGCCGATGCCGCCGCCGGCCTGGATGTCCTCGCCGGGGACGCCTTCGACGTGGTCATCCTCGACCACGACCTCGGCACCTCCACGGGCCTCGACCTCCTGCCGCGCCTCAAGGACCATGCGCCTTCCCTGCCCGTCATCTACGTCACCGCCTCCACCGAACTGGCCATCGCCGTCGAGGCTCTGAAGGCCGGCGCCTTCGACTACGTCGTCAAGACGGTCGGCGACGACTTCGACACCCTGCTGCTCTCCGCCATCACCCAGGCGGTGGAAAAGGGCATCCTCCTGCGGCTGAAGGAAAAGGCCGAGCGCGAGGTGGCCGAGGCGCGCGACCATGCCCTCGTGCTGCTGGCCGAGGTCAATCATCGCGTCAGCAACAGCCTCGCGCTCGTATCCTCGCTGATCCGCATGCAGGCAGCAGCGTCGAAGGATCCGGAGACCAAGGCAGCCCTCGTCACCACCCAGGCCCGCATCGCGGCCGTCGGCGACCTGCACCGCAACCTCTACACCTCCGATGACGTGCGCTCGGTTGATCTCGGCGCCTACCTCGCCTCCGTCCTCGACGCGGTGCGGCTGTCGGTCGCCGACACCGGCTCGGCGGCGACGGTCAGCTTCCAGCCCGCCAGCGTGCTGTGCCGCACCGACAAGGCGGTCCCTGTGGGCATGATAGTCACAGAACTCGTCACCAACGCACTGAAATACGCCTATCCCGACAGGGCCGGTGAGGTCCGGGTGGCGCTCGCTGCAGATCCAGAGGGCATCGAGCTCACCGTCGCCGACGACGGCGTCGGCTGGCGCGGCGCCGGGCCGGCGCGGGGCTCGGGCCTCGGCAGCCGCATCATCGCCTCGATGGCCAAGAGCCTCGACAGTCAGGTCGATTATCTCGACGTTCCCACTGGCACCTGCGCCCGCCTGAAGGTGCCCGCCGCCGTTCTGGAGCGGCGCTGAACGGGGCGCCCCGGTTCAGCGCTCCACCCGCAGATGAGGCCGCCACGGGTCAAGCCCGAGACCCGCCCGCCAGTGATGGGCGATGGCGTCGCGCCGCGCGAACCAGACGCCGGGAGTCGCCGCCATGTGGTCGAGCAGGCGTTCCAGCCCGCCGATGCGCGCCGGACGGCCGATGATCCTCAGGTGCAGGCCGACGGAGAGCATGCGCGGCTCGCTGCCGCCCTCCGCCAGCAGCCGGTCGAAGGCGCCGATGCAGTAGCGCGCGAAGTCGTCGGCCTGGACGAAACCGCCGCCCGGCTGGAAGCGCATGTCGTTGGTGTCGAAGGCATAGGGCAGGATGACGAGATCCCGCCCCCCGTCCTCATGCATGAAGGGTAGATCGTCGTTGTAAGCGTTGGAATCGTAGAGAAACCCACCGTGCTCGAGGAGCAGGCGCCGGGTGTTCACCGAGGTCGCGGAGCGGGTGTGCCAGCCGACCGGCGGCGCGCCGGAGGCGGCCGCAATCGCCTCCACCGTCCGCGCGATCGCCTCACGCTCGGCGCCCTCCGCCATGTGGACATGCTTCTCCCAGCGCCAGCCGTGGCAGGAGATCTCGTGGCCGTCGGCCACCGCCTCCTCGGCGAGCCACGGCGACAGGGCGATGGCGCGACCGCAGGCGTTCAGCGTCGCCGCGATGCCGCGATCCGCGAGCGCCTTGCGGATGCGGGGCCAGCCGCGGCGGGTGCCGTATTCGTAGTGGCTCTCCATGCAGAGGTCGCGGGAGCCCTCGATGCGCTCCACCGCCTCGTAGATGAACTCGTTGGCCTCGTCCCCGGCGCCGAGGGAGAGCTCGGCCCCCTCCTCCACGTTGACGACGATGGAGACCGCCAGACGCGCGTCGTTCGGCCAGCGGATGGCGGGTGGAGAGGCGCCATAGCCGCGGAAGTCGCGGTCGGTGGCCGGCACGGGGAACGACGGCATCAGAAATCCGCGAGGCGCCTCAGACCGACGAGCCTGTCGCCGATGATGAGCGCGATCACCGCCAGCAGGATGAGGCCCGTCGAGATCGCGGCGATGACCGGGTCCGGGCGCTCCTCGACGAACTGTAGCATCTGGATCGGCAGCGTCTTGGTCCAGGCGTCGGTGAAGAAGATGGAGATCGGGTAATTGTCCATCGAGGCGAGGAAGGCGAACATGGCCGAGGTCAGGAAGGCAGGCGCCAGCGCCGGCACCATGACCTTGCGCAGGGCCTTGCCATAGGAGCAGCCCAGCGTCCGCGCCGCGTCGATCAGCGTGAAGTCGAAGAGGCTGAGGGCGGCCAGCACCGTGCGCACCACATAAGGCATGGTGATCACCACATGGGCGACGAGCAGGCTCGGCCAGGCCTCGCGCAGCCCCACCGTCTTGAAGCCCTGCAGCATGGCGATACCGACCACGAGCCCGGGCAGCATCAGCGGCGAGACGAGGAAGGTGGCGATGGCGTCGCGGCCGGAAAAGCGCCCGCGCACCAGGGCGATGGCGCAGAGCGTGCCCAGCACCAGCGAGACCAGCGTCGACAGCGTGGCGATCTGCAGCGAGGTGGCGAGCGAGGGCCACAGGCCCCGCGTGCCGGGGAGCTGGTTGTACCAGCGCATGGACCAGCCCGGCGGCGGCAGTGTGAAGACCGCCGAGGACCCGAAGGACACCGCCACCGTCACCACCAGCGGCGTCAGCAGGAAGACGATGGCGAAGAGCGCCATGGCCCAGACCAGCGCGGAGGCGACGCGTTCGATCGCCGTCATTGCGTGCCTCCAAGGCGCTTGGCCAGCCACGACGAGGCAACGACGATGGAGACCGCCAGCACCAGCAGCACCACGGCCGTGGTCGATCCCAGAGCCTCGTTGCGCATGAGCAGGAAGGACCGGCCGGTCAGCGTCGCCAGCATCTGGAAGCGGTCGCCGATGAGGAGGCTCGGGATGACGAACATCGACACCGACATGGAGAAGACGAAGGCGATGCCGGAGACGAGGCCCGGCAGCGTCAGCGGCAGGAAGATGCGGCGGAAGCGGTAGAGCGGGCTGGCGCCGAGCGTCGCCCCCGCTTCCGACAGGCGCGGGTCGATCAGCTTCACCACCGAATAGATCGGCAGGATCATGAAGGGCAGGAAGACGTTGGCCGCGCCCATGACGAGCCCGGTCTCGGTAAAGAGCAGCCTCTGCGGTTCGCTCCAGATGCCGGTGCCGACGAGCAGCTGGGAGACGACACCGTCGCGCCGGAGCACGATCTGCCAGGCGAAGGCCTTCACCACCACGCCGATGGAGAGCGGCAGGATGATCGCCACCAGGAGCGCCACCTGCATCAGCCCCTTCGCCCGCGCCATGGCGATGGCGACGGGAAAGCCGATGAGGAGGCAGACCAGCGTCGTCATCAGGGCGATGCGCAGCGTGTTCCAGATCACCCGCCAGGAATAGGGATCGGCGAAGAACTGCACGAAGAGCTGGAGGGTGAAGCCCTCCGGGCCGGTGACGCTGCGCGCCAGCAGGAAGACCAGCGGCAGGGCATAGACGAGGCCGAGATAGGCGACGGCCGGCAAGGCGAGCCAGCCGATCGGATCCTTATGCGCAGCCGTGCTCATGCCGCGCGGTCCGGCATGGGATAGAGCAGCGTGTCGGCGACGCGCCAGGACAGCGCCAGCATGGCCCCGGGGGCGGTACCAGCAGGCAAGCCTGCGACGCTCTCGATCTGGATCGGCATGTCGGCCGGCGCATCGAAATGAGCCTGGACCCGCGAGCCCTGGAAGACGACGTCGGTCAGCCGCGCCCGGATCGTGTTCTCGGCCGCGTTCTCGCCGAAGGCCATCAGTTCGGGACGGACCGCGACGAGAACGGGGCTTCCCGTCACGAAGCGACCAGGTGCGCGGACGCGGCCGGCGGCCGTGTCCACCGCAACCTCGCCCTCCCCGGTCGTCTCCACCACCGTGCCGGGGATGCGGGTCGAGAGGCCGACGAATCCCAGCGCGAAGGGTGTCGCCGGCTTCTTGTAGATCGTGCCGGGGTCGGCGAGTTGCTCGATCCGGCCGCGGTTCATCACCGCGATGCGGTCGGACATCATCAGCGCCTCGTCCTGGTCGTGGGTGACGAAGATCGCGGTGGTGCCGACCTCGCGCAGAAGGCGCTTCAGCTCGATCTGCATGGTCTCGCGCAGCTTGCGGTCGAGCGCCGAGAAGGGCTCGTCCAGCAGCATCAGCTTCGGCTTGACCGCAAGCGCCCGGGCGACCGCCACGCGCTGCTGCTGACCGCCGGAGAGCGCCCGCACCGACCGGTCCGAGAGGTGGCTCATGTGGATGAGGTCGAGGAAACGCGCGACGGTCGAGCGGATCTCCTCCTTCGGCGCGCCGCGCGCTTCCAGGCCGAAGGCGACGTTCTCCGCCACCGTGAGGTGCGGAAACAGCGCGTAGCTCTGGAATACCACGCCGACGTCGCGATGATGCGGCGGCTTGGCGGAGATGTCCTCGCCGTCGAGAACGATCCAGCCGGAATCGGCGGCGAGCAGATCGGCCACGATGCGCAGCAGCGTGGTCTTGCCGCAGCCTGACGGGCCGAGCAGCGAGACGAACTCGCCCGGCGCGACGCCGAGGTCGACGCCGTCGAGCACCATGGTCCCGCCGAAGGCCTTGGCGGCGCGGCGGACATCGAGGAAGGCGGGGGTCTGGGTCATGGCATGAGCGGACGGGCGGCGTCGGGCGCCGCGCCGTCCTGCCGTCTTACATGGACATCTCGCGGTCCCAGCGCTTCACCCAGTCGTTGCGGTTGTCCGCCACGAAGGCCCAGTCGATGGTGTGGACGGCGACGCCCGTGGGCATGCCGGGCGGCGGCGGAACGTCCACGTTGGTCGGCAGCGCGAAGGTCGGCGGCGCAATCTTGGACTGCACCTCGGCGCCGAGGAGCTCGTTCACATAGGCGAAGGCGAGATCCTGGTTCGGCCCGCCCTTCACCACGGCGATGCCCGATGGCACCGGGAAAATGCCTTCCTTCGGCGCGGCGAGGCCGATCGGCGCGCCGTCGAGGCGGCGCTGCAGCGCGAAGGAGGAGAGCGCGCCCACGATCATGTGCGCCTCGCCCTGCTCCAGAAGGCTGAAGGCCTGGGGCATCTGGTTGTAGACGGTAAGGAGGTTCGGCTTCAGCGAGATCAGCTTCTTGAAGCCCGATTCCGTGTCGCGCGTTGCTTCCGCCATGGGCTTGCCGGTGGCCAGGTGCGAGGCCATGAACAGGTTCGGCAGACCTTCGGTGTTCTGCAGCGACGGGATGATGATGCGGCCGTTGTATTTCGGGTCGTAGGCCTCCGCCCAGGACGCCGGCGGCGTCTTGATGACGTTGGTGTTGTAGGCAATCCCCTGCCAGGGCTGCAGGTAGTTCGCCCACTGCCCGTCCATGTGGACAGTGCCCGGCTTCAGCTTGGCGAGGTTCGACGCCTTGGCCGCGGTGATCGGCTCCAGCAGCTGCTCCTTCACGGCGAGGATCATCACCGGATCGTCCATCTGAACGACGGAGAGATAGGGCCGGTCCTTGTTCTTCTGCATCTTTTCGAGGTTCACCAGCGAGCGGGTGCCCTCGAAGGTCAGCTTGGCGTTGTATTTCCGCTCGAACAGCGGCGCCACATGCGCCTCGACCCATGGCTTGTGGCTGGCAGCGCCGCCGACCACGATCTCGCGCGTCTGCGCCCTCAGCACCGAAGGCGCTGCGACCATCGCGCCGCTGATCCCGAGGCTTGCCAGCAGGCTGCGCCGATCGATCCCGTGACGGTTGAAGACTGCCATGTCGAAACTCCTCTCGCCGCGGATCCGCGACCCCTGCCCGGGCAGCAAGAGCCATGCCGGAACGGAATGGACCGGACTCGCCGCCGCGCGGTCCCCGATCCGCCTCTTTTTTGGGCAGGCGACTGGCGTCGAACCGGGCGGTTGAGTGCTCAGGCCGCGAGACAGGCCTCCAGCGCCGATGCCAGGCGCAACAGCTCGCGGTCGCGCCCGCGGGGCATGACGATCTGCAGGCCGAGCGGCAGGCCGGCCCCGTCGATCGCGCAGGGAATGGAGATCGCCGGCTGTCGGGTATGGTTGAACAGCGGCGTGAACACGGCATGACCGCGCGGTCCCACTGGCACCCCCGCAATGGTGGCGGGGCCGAGTTGCTCCACCGGCCAGGCGGTGCAGGGCGTGGTGGGTCCGATGGCCGCGTCGATCCCGCCTTCCCGGAAGAAGGCGGCGCCGGCCGCGGCCACCTCCTCCGAGAGCAGCAGCGCGCGGGCGACGTCGGCGCCGGAGAGCCCGAGCCCGGCCTCGATCTGCGCCCCGAGGTCGAGGTCGATCAGGTCCGGCCGCTGGCGCCACGCCTCGCCGTGCAAGGCGGCGAGCCCGCTCTGCTGGATGGCACCGAGCCCCGTCTCCGCCGCACCGGCCGGCCAGCGCGGATCGGCATCGACAATGGTGAACCCCGCGTGACGCAGCCTGTCTACGCAGGCATCGACCCGGGCGGCGACCTCCGGCTCCACCGGCACCTCGAGCCCCCAGCGCGGGGTGTACGCGATCCGCATCCGGTCCGGCCGGAGACCGCCGTCCGGCGGCAGCAGCGCCGAATGGGGGTCGACGAGGCTCGCGCCCGCCATGATCTCGAAGGCGAGTGCCGCCTCGTCCACCGTGCGGGTGATGGGGCAGATGCAGGAAATGCCGAAGAAGGGTTCGGGGAAGCCGGGGCCATAGGGAATGGCGCCGAACGAAGGTCTGAGGCCGACGAGGCCGGTATGGGCGGGAGGGCGGCGGCTGGATCCCCCCGCATCCGTCCCAATCGCCAGCGGCACCATGCCGCTCGCCACAGCCGCCACCGGTCCGCCCGACGACCCGCCGGGCGTCATGGCGGTGTTCCACGGATTGCGCGTCGCGCCGTGCAGCAGATTGGTCGTCTGGCCCTTGGCGGCGAATTCCGACGTGTTCGCAATGCCGACGATCACCGCCCCCGCCGCCTCCAGCCGCGCCACCGCCTCCGCATCCTCCGGCGCGACGAAGTCGCGGAAAAGCATCGACCCCTGGGTGATCGGACGGCCCTTGACCCAGATATTGTCCTTGATCGCCACGGGAACCCCTGCGAGCGGCAGGCGCTCCCCCGCGGCGACGCGCGCATCGACGGCCGCCGCCCGGCGCCCCGCGTCGGCGGGATCGACACTGGTGAAGGCGCCGATCTCGGCGTCGAGGTCGCGGATGCGCGCCAAGGCTCGGGCCGCCTCGGCAGCGGCCGTGCTCCGCCCCTCGTTCACCGCCGCGGCAATGGCGGCGACGGGCGGCCAGAAGGCGAAGGCGGCTGTGATGTCGATGGGCAAGGCGATGTCTCCGGCTCGGTTCCGTGAACAAAGCAAGAGACGAGCCGCGCCGGCAACGGGGGCCTCCCCTCACTCCCGCCGGCGGACGAGAAGCGGACCGTAGGCGAGGGCGAACAGGGAGAAGGCTCCGACCCAGGCGGCGCCCGCGAGGCCCATGAGCGGCAGGCTGGTCGGGCCTGCCAGGGACGCGGCGATGCGCAGGACCGCAGCAGCAAGGGCGAGCCCATAGATCACGACGGTAGAAGGCGGCGCCGTCAGTTCCTGGCCCGTGTGGCCGCGTGTGGCGCGGGTCATGACGGCGAGGGTCATCAGGCCGATGGCGCCCGTCGTCCAGGCATGCATGCCGGCCGAGCGCAGCGGCACGTCCCCGATCAGCAGGCCCGCGCCCAGGAGTGCGAAGCCGGCGGGCACGAAGACGAAGCCGACATGCAGCACGGTCACCAGCGGTTCGGCCAGCGTGCGGTCGCCGGCCCAGCGCATCAGCCGGGCGGCCTGGGCGGAGCCCGCGAGCAGCATGGCGGCGCCGGCAACGGGCTCGAGCGCCGGCAGTCCGGCGGAGAGGATCCAGAGGACCAGCGCCGCGCCTGCGCCGACCATTGCGGCCATGTCGAAGCGGCCGAAGGGGACCGGCAGGCGCCCCGGATTTTCCCGCTTCAGCCAGTTGACCGTGAAGCTTGGTACGATGCGTCCGCCGACGATCATCACCAGCATCACCGTCGCGCCGACGGCGAGACGGTCGGCGAGGAGCGCGTGGCCCTGTCGGCCGACTTCGACGTGGAAGACAAGCTGTGCCGCGGCGAGCATGCCGACACCGGCGAGCACCTTGAGGTTGCGGCGATTGCCGCTGGCGAGGATCTCTCGCGCGAGCGTCGCGAGCAGCGCCAGCGGAAAGGCGAGCGAGATCGCCGCCACCGCAACGGGATGAAGATGGGCCGAGCCCAGGATGACGAGACGCCCGGCGATCCACAGGGCGTAGAGCACGATGAGCGGTCGTCCGACCACGGGAAGCCGCCCCGTCCAGTTGGGAACCGCGGTGAGGAGGAAGCCCGCCACAACGGCCGGCACGAAGCCGAAGAGCAATTCGTGCTGGTGCCAGGCGACGGGCGGCAGGGCGCCGGGAAGGAGACCGAACCCGAACAGCCAGGGCACCCAGGCGGCGACCAGCAGCGCCGCGAGCACCGCCGCCGACAGGAAGAATGGCCGGAAGCCATAGCTGAACAGGGCGGGGCCGCTCCAGGCGCGCTGCAAGTCCATCGTCGTGGCCATGGTGGCTCCTGCGGTTACGCCCCTGCTTGGGCCGAGCAGCCGCAGCACTCGGACGAGGGCACGGCGAAGGCGGCGAGCGCCTGCCGGCGCACCGCGCTTTGCGGCTCGGCCGGAATGCCGGCACAGGTATCGATGGTCGCCAGCGCGTCGCGGGCCTCGAGCGAGGCGACCGGCGGCTCGACCTCGCGTAGCAGGCCGTCCTCCACGCCGTAGATCCAGCCGTGCACGTGGAGCGGCTGGCCGCGCTGCCAGGCGCCCTCGACGATGGGGGTCTGCGCGACGCGGCGCAACTGCATCTGCACGTTGAGCTCGCAAAGACGGTCGAGGCGGGCCCGCGGCGCCAGCCCGTCGAACACGGCCCTGTGTTTGCGGTGGAGCATGACCAGCGGCTGCAGCCAGTGATCGACCAGCGCCGAACGGTCGTCGCCGAGCGCGCGGGCGACGCCGCCGCAGCCGTAATGACCGCAGATGATGACGTGGCGGACCGCCAGCGTCTCCACCGCGAATTCCAGCACCGCCAGCAGGTTCATATCGCTGGTGTGCACCATGTTGGCGATGTTGCGCTGGACGAAGACGGCGCCCGGGTCGAGGCCCAGAACGTCGTTGGCCGTGACGCGGCTGTCGGAGCAGCCGATCCACAGGAGTTCCGGCGATTGCTGTTCCGCCATGCGGACGAAATAGGTGGGGTCGTCGCGCGTCTTGCGCTGGGCCCAGGCGACGTTGCGATCGAAGAGATGGTCGAGGACCAAGTCAGCCTCCCGTGACGTGCATGCCGCGCGCCGTGGCCGGCCGCTGCCAGGCCTCGGCGAAGGAATGGCCGGCCGGCTTGACGGCGATGGCGGAGTCGATGGCGGCCTCGAGCCCGCGTCCCGTGGGGTCGAGCCGCAGCGGCGCCCGGAGATCCACTCCCGCCTCATGGCCGAGGCAGGTCTCCAGCCGGCCGGTCGCGGTGATGCGGACGCGGTTGCAGGCCGCGCAGAAGTTGCAGCTCGTCGCAGCGATGAAGCCGAGACGGCGGCCCGTCTCCGCCACCTGCCAGTAGCGGGCCGGACCGCCGCTGCGGTGGAGGCTCGGGACCAGCGACCAGCGCTGGCCGAGCCTCTCGCGCACCTGGTCGAGCGGCAGAAACCGATCGCTGCGACCGTAGCCCTCCTCGCCGATCGGCATGACCTCGATGAAGGTGAGGTCCATTCCCTGGCGGTGGGCGAAGGCGACGAGAACGTCGAGTTCGTCGTCGTTCACACCGCCGAGCACCACCGTGTTGATCTTGACCGCGAGCCCGGCGGCGCGAGCCGCCGCGATGCCGTCGAGCGTGTCGGCGATCCGCCCGCCGCGGGTGATGGCCGCGAAGCGGTTGGCGCAGAGGCTGTCGAGGGAGATGTTGACCCGGCGCACGCCCGCGCGCGCGAGCGCCTCCGCATGATGGGCGAGCTGCGTCCCGTTGGTGGTGAGGGTCAGTTCGTCGAGGCCGCCGGTGACGAGATGGCGGCCGATCTCATGCATGAGGTCGACCACGCCGCGCCGGACCAGCGGCTCGCCGCCGGTGATGCGCAGCTTGCGCACGCCGCGGCGGATGAAGGTCGTCGCCAGGCGCTCCATCTCCTCCAGGCTGAGCAGGTCGCGCTTCGGCACGAAGTCCGGCCGCTCCGCCATGCAGTAGAAGCAGCGCAGGTCGCAGCGATCGGTCACCGAAAGGCGCAGATAGGTGACGGCGCGGCCGAAACCGTCGACGAGCGGCCGCGGGGCATCGGCGTCGGACATCAATGGCCCCCGCAGGTGCAGCCGCCGGTGCCCTCCGAGCAGCCGGCATCGAGGGCCCGGCGCATCAGGACGATGCCCGGATCCTCGGAGCGGCCCATCTGGCCCATCAGCGTCGTCCATTCCTCGTCGCTGGCAGTGTCGGCGTAATGGGCCACGCATTCCGCCGCGAAGGCTCCGGTGGACAGGCCGGCCGCATCGGCCCTGACCGTGATGCGGGTGACGAGGGCGAGGTCGTCGACGGCCGCAAGCGCCGCATCCACGGTGAGCGGGTCGGCGAAGCGGGCGATCAGGTCTCCGAGCAGCATGGCTCTCTCCTCAATGGACGCGGTGCTGGTCCGCCCCGGCGAGGGCGATGCCGCGGATGTCGGCGGCCGAGACCAGGCGCGCGACGTACTGGGCCTGGGCGCGGTGGGCGGCGGCCGCGCGGAGGTAGCCCGCGATGCGGTCGTGCACGGCCTCGAAGGGCAGCGCCACGCCGTCGATGCGCCGCTCCAGCCGGATGACATGGAAGCCGAACCGCGTCTCCACCGGCTCGCAGCTGATCGTTCCCGGCGTCATGGCGGCGAGCGCCGCCTCGAATTCCGGCACGGTGCTGCCCGGCTGGATCTGGCCGAGGGACCCGCCCTGCCCGGACGACGGGCAGCGGGAATGCTGCCGCGCAAGGTCTGCGAAGGCGGCGGGGTTCTCCGCCAGGGCGTCACACAGGCTTGCCGCCAGCGCCTGCGCCACCGCCCTGCCCTCCCCGTCGCCCGGAGCGGCAGCGCAGAGAATGTGCGCCACCTCGCTGAGGCTCGCCGAGCGGAACCGCGACCGATGGGCCGCGAAATAGCGGAGGCATTCCTCCTCGGTCGCCTCCGGGACGGTCACCGCCGCCTCGACGAGGGTGCGGATGGCCGCCTCCTCGTCGGTCTCCGTGCGCCCCTCGCCGTCCGTCGCCGGCACGCCGGTGACGCCGCTTCGCCGGGCCTGCTGGGTCAGGAGTTCCCTCACCACCAGGGCGGTCGCCGCGGCTTGCCAGGCCTCGGCGGCCGGCAGGTCGGCGTGGTTGCGCGCCTCGCGCAGGATGTCCTGCCGGCCGATGACGACGCCGTTGACGCTGACCGGCTGGCGCGGCCGGCGGGAGACGAGGGTGTGGACGGGGGCTGTCGCGCTCATGGCGGGATCCTCTGGGGCGGCCGGTCAGCGGGAGGCCGCGGCGACGCGGCGGCGGTCGCGGGTGCGCACGATCTGGTAGCCACGGCGGCCGAGGTACCAGACTGGCGCCGACCAGACGTGGACGAGCCGGGTGAAGGGGAAGAGGAGGAAGATCGTCAGGCCGAGGGCGATGTGCGCCTTGAAGATCGGGTGCACGTCGGCAATCGCCTGCGAGGCGCCCGGCTGAAGATAGGCGATGCCCTGGGCCCAGGTCATGAACTTCACCATCTCATGGCCGTCGAGATGGCCGAGCGACAGCGGAATGGTCAGGAGTCCCAGGCAGAGCTGGACGAAGAGGATGACGAGGATCGCCGTGTCGGCGAAGGACGAGGTCGAGCGGATCCGCGCGTCGAAAAGCCGGCGGTGCAGCAGCAGCGACAGGCCGACGAAGCAGGCGATGCCGGCGACGCCGCCCGCCACGATGGCGAGAACCTGCTTTGCGCCATGCGATACGCCGATGGCGTCGAAGACCTGGATCGGCGTCAGCAGGCCGACGAGATGGCCGGCGAAGATGGCGAGGATGCCGAGGTGGAAGAGGTTCGAGCCCCAGCGCAGCTGTCGCTTGCGCAGGATCTGCGAGGACGAGGCCTTCCAGGTGTACTGCTCCCGGTCGAACCGGATGAGGCTGCCTGCGAGGAACACGGTCAGGGCGAAATAGGGATACCATCCGAAGACGATGTGATTGAGCGTTGCGGCCATGGCGCGGGCTCCTTCAGGCGATGGGAAGGCGATTGTGGGTGACGACGGTGCGCACGCCGGCCGGTACGGGCGGCGGCATGCCCTCCGCCGGGCGGTTGGCGGCGCGCAGCTTGGCGCCGAGCGCGTCCTTGCCGCAGGCGGCCGTCGCCGCACCCGGGCCGAAGGTGACCTCCTCCTCCTGCCAGACGGCGTCGAGGGCCTCGAGATCGTCGGCCTCGATGCCGTCGTCGGCGACGATGGCGGCCATGTCCTCCGCCTTCGGCCGCGCCTTCGACAGCGCCACCATGGTGCGGAACAGCCCGGCATAGGGCGAGGAGCGCTTCTCCAGGCGCTGCGCCAGCGTGATGAGGATGTGGACGGTCTCGCCGAGCAGGGAGACCGCCTCGCCGGCCGGGCGCAACGACAGATATTCGAGGAAGGCCGGGATGTAGTCCGGCAGTTCGCTGGTGTTGAGGTCGAAACCCGCCTCCTCGTAGAGCCGCTTGAGGTCGACCATGGCCTGGCCGCGGTCGCGGCTCTCGCCGTGCACGTGCTCGAACAGGTGCAGCGAGAGCGAGCGGGTGCGGTCGAACAGGAACACGTAGCGCTCCTGCTGGTCCATGATGTCGCCGTCCGCCAGATCGGTGACCAGCGGCTCGATCAGCCTGAGCGACGATGCGGGAACCAGCCCCTCCTTCGCCAGCACCGCCCGCATGGCGGGAATGGCGGCGATCATCTCCTGTACGGGATATGCGGCGAGCGCCGAGAGAACCTTGAACGTCTTCATCACGCGACCTCCATCGGATTCTTGGCCTTGGGCTTGCCGAAGAGGCCGGTCTTGCTGTCGCCGCCGGAGCAGCCGTTGCCGAAGGAGAAGCCGCAGGAGCCGCGCATGTCGTAGGCGTCCTCCGTCCATTCCCGGTGCGTGGTCGGAATGACGAAGCGGTCCTCGTAATTGGCGATGGCCATCACGTGGTACATGTCCTCGATCGCGGACCCGGTCATGCCGACGCGGGCGGCGATCGTCTCGTCGATGACGCCGTCGATGGTCTTGGCGCGCATGTAGGCGCGCATGGCGAGCATCCGCTCGAGGCCGGTGACGATCGGCGCCTCCTTGCCGGCGGTCAGCAGGTTGGCGAGGTACTTCACCGGGATGCGCAGCGACTTCACGTCGGGCATGTCGCCGTCGATGCCGATCTTTCCGGCCTCCGCCGCCGACTGGATGGGCGAGAGGGGCGGCACGTACCAGACCATGGGCATGGTCCGGTATTCGGGATGGAGGGGGAAGGCGATCTTCCACTCCATCGCCATCTTCCAGACCGGCGAGCGCTTGGCCGCCTCCAGCCAGTTCTCGGGAATGCCCTGGCGGCGGGCCTCCTCGATGACCTTGGGATCGGCGGGATCGAGGAAGAGCTTCAGCTGCTCCTCGTAGAGGTCCTGCTCATTCGGCGCCGAGGCGGCCTTCTCGATGCCGTCGGCGTCATAGAGCACCACGCCGAGATAGCGGATGCGGCCGACACAGGTCTCCGAGCAGACGGTCGGCTGCCCGACCTCGATGCGCGGATAGCAGAAGATGCACTTCTCCGACTTGCCGGTCTCCCAGTTGAAATAGATCTTCTTGTAGGGGCAGCCGGAGACGCACATGCGCCAGCCGCGGCACTTGTCCTGGTCGATCAGGACGATGCCGTCCTCGTCACGCTTGTAGATGGCGCCCGACGGGCAGGCGGCGACGCAGGTCGGGTTGAGGCAGTGCTCGCACAGCCTCGGCAGGTACATCATGAAGGTGTTCTCGAACTGGCCGTAGATCTCCTTCTCGACGCCCTCGAAGTTCCTGTCCTTCGAGCGCTTGGCGAATTCGCCGCCGAGGATCTCCTCCCAGTTCGGGCCCCACTCGATCTTCTCCATCCGCTCGCCGGTGATCAGCGAACGCGGGCGGGCGGTCGGGAATGCCTCGAGCTCCGGCGCCTTCTGCAGGTGCTCGTAGTCGAAGGTGAAGGGCTCGTAATAGTCGTCGATCTCCGGCAGGTCCGGATTGGCGAAGATGTTGGCAAGAACCCGCCACTTCGAACCGATGCGCGGCTGGATCTTGCCGTTGGCCTTGCGCCTCCAGCCGCCCTTCCACTTGTCCTGGTTCTCCCAGTCCTTCGGGTAGCCGATGCCGGGCTTGGTCTCGACATTGTTGAACCAGGCGTATTCGACGCCTTCGCGGTTCGTCCAGACGTTCTTGCAGGTGACTGAACAGGTGTGACAGCCGATGCACTTGTCGAGGTTCAGCACCATCGCGATCTGAGCGCGGATCTTCATCTGGGTTCTCCTGTTCACTCGGCCGCGACGGCCGGGGCCGCGCCTTGGCGCGCCTTGGCCTCGTCGAAGGGGCGTTCGAGCCAGTCGACGTTCGCGAGCTTGCGGACGATGACGAATTCGTCGCGGTTGGTGCCGATGGTGCCGTAGTAGTTGAAGCCGTAGGCGAGCTGGGCATAGCCGCCGATCATGTGCGTCGGCTTGAGCACCGCCCTCGTCACCGAGTTGTGGATGCCGCCGCGGTTGCCGGTGGTCTCGGACCCCGGCACGTTCACGATCTTCTCCTGGGCGTGGTACATGAACACCGTACCGGTCTTCATGCGCTGCGAGACCACGGCCCGGGCGACGAGGGCGCCGTTGGCGTTGAAGGCCTCTATCCAGTCGTTGTCGACGATGCCCGCCGAGGCGGCGTCCTCCTCCGACAGCCAGACGATCGGGCCGCCGCGGGAGAGCGTCAGCATCATCAGGTTGTCGGTATAGGTGGAGTGGATGCCCCACTTCTGGTGCGGGGTGATGAAGTTGAGCACCACCTGCTTCTGGCCGTTCGGCTTGAGGCCGATGACCGGCTTGGTCGCCTTGAGGTCGACCGGCGGCCGGTAGACGCAGAGCGCCTCCCCGAACGCCCGCATCCACAGGTGGTCCTGGTAGAGCTGCTGCCGCCCCGACAGGGTGCGCCACGGGATCAGTTCGTGGACGTTGGTATAGCCGGCATTGTAGCAGACCTTCTCGCTCTCCAGGCCCGACCAGATCGGCGAGGAAATGATCTTGCGCGGCTGGGCGACCACGTCGCGGAAGCGGATCTTCTCGTCCTCCTTAGGTGTCGCGAGATGGGTGTG
This sequence comes from Pseudomonadota bacterium, assembly GCA_023416965.1. Lineage (GTDB taxonomy): Bacteria > Pseudomonadota > Alphaproteobacteria > Rhizobiales > Phreatobacteraceae > Phreatobacter. Next base: position 25,223 of record JAEZGJ010000065.1, read on the forward strand.
GTCGAGACCGGTGAAGCCGCCGAGCGAGGTCCAGGCCTTCACCGCCACCTCGCCATTGGTCTCCGGCGCCATCATCAGGATGACCTCCGTGGCGTCGATGTCGGTCTCGATCTTCGCCAGGCCCTTCGTCGGCCCGTCGCGATGTTCGCCGTTCAGCTCCTTCAGGAGCTGGACCTCGTGCTCGGTGTTCCAGGCCATGCCCTTGCCGCCATTGCCGACCTTGGCCATGAGCGGACCGAGCGAGGTGAAGCGGGCGTAGAGGTTCGGATAGTCGCGCTCGACCACCGTCACGGCCGGCATGGTCCTGCCGGGGATCGGCTCGATCTCGCCCTTCTTCCAGTCCTTCACGTCGAAGGGCTGGGCAATCTCGCCGGGGCTGTCGTGCATGATCGGCGTCAGCACGACGTCCTTCTCGACGCCGAGCACCTCGGGCGCGACCCGTGAGAAGGTCCTGGCGATGCCCTTGTAGATCTCCCAGTCCGACCTGGACTCCCAGACCGGGTCCACCGCCGCGGTGAGCGGGTGGATGAAGGGGTGCATGTCGGAGGTGTTGAGGTCGTTCTTCTCGTACCAGGTCGCGGTGGGCAGCACGATGTCGGAATAGACGCAGGTCGTGGACATGCGGAAGTCGAGGGTGACGAGCAGGTCGAGCTTTCCTTCCGGCGCCTCCTCGTGCCACTTCACCTCCTTCGGCTTCTTGCCGCCGAAGCCGCCGAGATCCTTGCCGAGCACGCCGTGGGTGGTGCCGAGCAGGTGCTTGAGGAAGTACTCGTGGCCCTTGCCGGAGGATCCCAGCAGGTTGGAGCGCCAGACGAAGAGATTGCGCGGCCAGTTTCGCCGGTTGTCCGGGTCCTCCCAGGCGAAGTTGAGCTCGCCGGTCTTCACCGCCTTCGCGACATAGTCCTTCACCTCCAGCCCGGCGGCCTCGGCCTTGGCCGCGATCTCCAGCGAGTTCTCCTGCAGGGTCGGGTAGGCCGGCAGCCAGCCCATGCGCACGGCGCGCACGTTGTAGTCGATGATGGCGCCGTCCCAGTCGCCCTTCGGCGCGGTCGGCGACAGGATCTCGTCGGGCGAGACGGTCTCGTAGCGCCACTGGTCGGTGTTGACGTAGAAGGCCGAGGTCGAGTTCTGCTGGCGCGGCGGGCGCGCCCAGTCGAGGGCGAAGGCGAGCGGCGCCCAGCCCGATTGCGGCCGGAGCTTCTCCTGGCCGACATAATGCGACCAGCCGCCGCCGGACTGGCCGATGCAGCCGCACATGACCAGCATGTTGATGACGCCGCGGTAGTTCATGTCGGCGTGGTACCAGTGGTTCATCGCCGCGCCGATGATCACCATGGACCGGCCGCGGGTCTTCTCGGCGTTGCGGGCGAACTCGCGCGCCACCGTGATGATCTGGTCGCGCGGCACGCCGGTGATGCTCTCGGCCCAGGCCGGGGTGTAGGGACCGGTCTCGTCGTAGGAGGCGGGCGTGCTGTCGCCGACATAGCCGCGGTCGACGCCGTAATTGGCGAGCATGAGATCGTGGACGGTCGCCACCAGCGCCTCGCCGTCGGCGAGGGTGACGCGCTTCACCGGCACCTTGCGGGTGAGGATGGACTCATCCGTCGTCGAGGCGAAATGCTCGTGCGGAATGTTGCCGAAATAGGGGAAGGCGACGTCGGCGAATGCGCGGCCGGGGCCGTCGAGGGTGAGGCGGAGCCGCGTGGCATGGCCGCTGGAATCCTTCTCCTCCAGGTTCCACTTGCCCTTCTCGCCCCAGCGGAAGCCGACCGAGCCGTGCGGCACGCAGATCTCGCCGGTCGCCTCGTCGATGGCGACCGTCTTCCATTCGGGATTGTTGGTCTCGCCGAGCGCGCCCTGGAAGTCGGAGGCGCGGAGCTGGCGCTCGGGGACGAGGCGGCCGTCCTGCTCGACGAGGCGGACCAGCATCGGCATGTCCGAGTACTGGCGGACATAGTCGTGGAAATAGGCGGCCTGCCGCTCGACGTAGAACTCCTTGAGGATGACGTGGCCCATGGCCATGGCCAGCGCCGCGTCGGTGCCCTGCTTCACGGAGATCCACAGGTCGGCGAACTTGGACGCTTCCGAATAGTCGGGGCAGATGACCACCGACTTGGCGCCCCGATAGCGCGCCTCGGTGTAGAAGTGCGCGTCCGGCGTGCGGGTCTGCGGGACGTTGGAGCCCCACAGGATGAGGAAGCCGGAATTGTACCAGTCGGCCGATTCCGGCACGTCCGTCTGCTCGCCCCAGGTCTGCGGCGATGCCGGCGGCAGGTCGCAGTACCAGTCGTAGAAGGACATGCAGACGCCGCCGAGCAGCGACAGGTAGCGCGAGCCGGCCGCGTAGGAGACCATCGACATGGCCGGGATCGGCGAGAAGCCGTAGATGCGGTCGGGCCCGTAGGTCTTGGCCGTATAGGCGTTGGCGGCGGCAACGATCTCGTTGGTCTCGTCCCAGCTCGAGCGCACGAAGCCGCCATGGCCGCGCTTGGAGGTGTAGCTCTTCCGCTTCTCGGGGTTCTCGACGATGGAGGCCCAGGCCGCCACCGGCGTCATGGTGGCCCGCGCCTCGCGCCAGAGCTTGGCGAGCCGCGAGCGGACCATCGGGTACTTCACCCGGTTGCCGGAATAGAGGTACCAGGAATAGGAGGCGCCGCGCGAACAGCCGCGGGGCTCGTGGTTGGGCAGTTCCGGCCGCGTACGCGGATAGTCGGTCTGCTGCGTCTCCCAGGTGACGATCCCGCCCTTGACGTAGATCTTCCAGGAGCAGGAGCCGGTGCAGTTCGCCCCGTGGGTGGAGCGGACGATCTTGTCGGACTGCCAGCGCTTGCGATAGCCGTCCTCCCAGCCGCGGTCCTCGCTGGTGGTGATGCCGTGGCCCCCGGAGAAGGAGCCCTGCGGGCGGCTGAAGAAGCTCAGTCGATCGAGAAAATGCGACATGGCCGGGTCTCCGGGACTTACTGCGCGGGCTGAAGGAGGGGAGCGGGGTCACGGCGCCGTTCGACGTCGTGGAGGACGCCGCCCTTGCGCGTGTAGACCGCCCAGGTGATGGCGATGCAGGTGAGGTAGAAGGCGAAGAAGGCCCACAGCGCGCCGTTGACCGCGCCGGTCATGGCGATGGAGGTGCCGTAGGCCTTGGGGATGAAGAAGCCGCCATAGGCGCCGATGGCCGAGGAGAAGCCGATGATCGCGGCCGCCTCCATCTCCGCCTGACGGGCGCGGGTCGGCTCGTCCACTCCCGGCATCAGCCGCGCCATGTCCTTGCGCATGATCGCGGGGATCATCTGGAAGGTGGAGGCATTGCCGATGCCGGTCAGGCAGAACAGCGCCATGAAGCTGGCGAAGAAGCCGAGGAAGGCGCCGGGCTGGTCCTTGATGGTGATGAAGTAGAGCACCGACAGGACCGCCACCGCCATGCCGGCGAAGACCCACAGGGTCACCCGGCCGCCACCCCACCGGTCCGAGACCCAGCCGGTGAGCGAGCGCGACATGGCGCCGACCAGCGGTCCGAGGAAGGCGAGCTGCAGGGCGTTGACGTCCGGGAACAGCGTCTTGGTCAGCAGCGGGAAGCCGGCGGAATAGCCGATGAAGGAACCGAAGGTGCCGACATAGAGCCAGCACATGATCCAGTTGTGCCGGCGCTGGAAGATGACGGCCTGCTGAGCGAAGGAAGCCTTCATGCTGGCGAGATCGTCCATGCCGAACCAGGCGGCGATGGCCGAGGCGGCGATGAAGGGAACCCAGATGTAGCCGGCGTTCTGCAGGAACAGCCGCTCGCCGGTGGACGCCAACTGGGCCTCGCCGCCGAGGGCGCCGAAGACGCCCGCGGTGATCACCAGCGGCACCACGAACTGCACGACGGAGACGCCGAGATTGCCGAGACCCGCGTTCAGAGCCAGCGCATTGCCCTTCTCGGCCTTCGGGAAGAAGAAGGCGATATTGGCCATGGACGAGGCGAAATTGGCGCCGCCGAAGCCGCAGAGCAGCGCGAGGGCGAGGAAGATGACGTAGGGGGTGGACGGGTTCTGCACCGCGAGGCCGATGCCCACCGCCGGGATCATCAGCGACCAGGTGGCGAGCGTCGTCCACAACCGTCCGCCGAAGATCGGAGGCATGAAGCCGTAGACGATGCGCATGGTGGCGCCCGACAGGGCCGGCAGGGCCGCGAGCCAGAACAGCTGGTCGGTGGTGAAGCGGAAACCGACAGCCGGCAGCTTGGCGACCACCACCGACCAGACCATCCAGACCGCGAAGGCGAGCAGGAGGTTGGGGATGGAGATCCACAGGTTGCGGCGGGCGACCGCCCTGCCCTTCGCGGCCCAGTAGGCCGGGTCCTCGGGCGACCAGTCCTGGATGGCGCCGGAGGCGGCGAGCACGCCCTGCTGGGCCTTGCCGTGCACCGGCTGCATCTCGGGGAGTTCCGGCAGGCTGGCCCGCGGCACCCCCTGCTCGCGCGCCTCGCGCTCCATCGCCATGATGGCGAAGTGCATCCAGACGAGCGCCACGGCGGCGATCAGGAAGAGCAGCCAGAAGCAGCTCTGCCAGACGCCGGTGAGGTCGTTGAGCAGGCCGAAGACGATCGGCAGGACGAAGCCGCCGAGGCCGCCGATGAGACCGACAATGCCGCCGACCGGGCCGACGCGGTTGGGATAGTAGACGGGGATGTGCTTGTAGACCGCCGCCTTGCCGAGGCTCATGAAGAAGCCGAGCACGAAGGCGATGACGATGAAGGCGACGAGGCCGATCTCGAGGTGGAAGGTGACGGTGCCGGTGGTGGTGCGCACCACATAGTCGGCCGGCGGATAGGACAGGAGGAAGGTGCAGACCACCGAGACCATGAAGGTCCAGTACATGACGGTGCGCGCGCCGAACTTGTCGGAGAGGTGGCCGCCATAGGCGCGGAAGATCGAGGCCGGGACCGAATAGGCGGCCCCCACCATGCCGGCGGTGGCGATGTCGAGGCCATAGACGCCGATGAGATAGCGAGGCAGCCACAGCGCCAGCGCGACGAAGGCGCCGAAGACGAAGAAGTAGTAAAGGGCGAAGCGCCAGACCTGGACGTTCTTCAGCGGCTCGAGCAGGGCCGAGATCGGCTCGGGCTTGAGGCCGAGGGAGCGGCGGCGCGCGAGGTCCGGGTCGTCCTTCGTGCCGAGCCAGAACACGACGGTCATGACCGCGAGCGCGAGAGCCCAGATCACGGCGACGGTCCGCCAGCCATAGGCGATCATGACGAAGGGCGCGGCGAACTTGGTGACGGCGGCGCCGACATTGCCGGCGCCAAAAATCCCCAGCGCCGTCCCCTGCTTCTCCTTCGGGTACCACTTCGACACATAGGTGACGCCGACGGCGAAGGAGCCGCCGGCGATGCCGACGCCGAGGGCGGCGAGAAGGAAGGTCGGGTAGTCGTAGGCGAAGGTCAGCAGCAGCGTTGCCACCGCGGCAGCCAGCATGGTCGCCGCATAGACGATGCGGCCGCCATACTGGTCGGCCCAGATGCCGAGGATCAGGCGGATGAGCGATCCGGTCAGGATCGGCGTGCCGACGAGGAGACCGAACTGGGTCTCGGTGAGCCCCAGGTCGCGTTTGATCTGGACGCCGATGATCGAAAAGATCGTCCAGACAGCGAAGCAGAGCGTGAAGGCGAGGGTCGACAGCCAGAGCGCGCGGCTCTGGTCGGACCTGGACGGGGCTGACGGGATCGTCATGACGGAAGCCTTGGGTGGCTGTGGCTGCGAGGCCGCGAGGAACGGCGTCACCCAAGGCGAAAGCGCGTCAATCTGTATTGATTGAAATCAACCGTCCTGCCCGCATCTTCAATAAAGCGACAGTATTGATGCGTCGCACACCCCGATTTGATAGAAATATCGCGGGGTATTGATTAATATCGTCTTCTAGTTTGACATTTGTCAATTTCTAATGCAGAGGATGGTGGCGGAGATCCCGACATTGCGCGCCGAAGACACCCAGACCGTCCGGTCCCTGCCGCTCTTCTCCGACATCAGCGAGTCGCAATTCGGCGCGCTGATGGGCGCGGCCTTCCTGCAGCGTTTCCCCGCGCAGACCCAGCTCATCCACGAGGGCGACCAGGCCGATTTCCTGCATGTGATCGTGGAAGGGATGGTGGAGATGTTCTCCACCAGCGACGGCGAGGAGACGACCATCGGCTTCCTCGAGCCGGTCTCCACCTTCATCCTGGCGGCGGTCCTGGTGGAGAAGGTCTATCTGCAATCGGCGCGCACGCTGGAGCCATCGCGCATCCTGATGATCCCGGCCCCGGCGATCCGCGACGTCTTCGCCCGCGACCCCGCCTTCGCCGGCTCGGTCGTGCGCGAACTCGCCGAGCGCTACCGCGAGGTGGTGCGCCAGTTGAAGAGCCAGAAGATGCGTTCGGGGCTGGAACGCCTCGCCGCCTGGCTGCTCGCCCGCGGAACCCGCCGCGGCGACACCATCGAGGTGCGCATTCCCTTCGAGAAGGCCAAGCTCGCCAGCTTCCTCGGCATGACCCGCGAAAGTCTGTCGCGCAGTTTCGCGGCTCTCGCCGATCACGGCGTGACCGTCAGGGGCCGCGTGATCACCTGCCACAGGCCCGAGACCCTGGCGCGGCTCGCCCGGACCGACGGCGGGCCGGACACGCTCTGAGGCCCCTGCCCTCCGCGCCACCAGCGCACAGGCGCGACCCCAACCGCACCACCATCTTGACGTACCTTCGGCTTGCCATGATACTTAAGCAAATGCTTCAGTATCAGCCGCACCCCCTCGATCGTGCCTTCCACGCCCTCTGTGATCCCGCGCGTCGGGCCATGGTGGAACGCTTGAGCATCGGCCCAGCTTCGGTCAGCGACCTCGCGAGGCCGCTGCCCATGACCCTGTCGGCGGTGGTCCAGCACCTGAAGGTCCTTGAGGAGGCCGGTCTCGTGAGGAGCGCGAAGGTCGGCCGCGTCCGGACCTGTTCACTCGACATCGGCGCGATGGACCGCGTCGAGACCTGGATCGCCGAGAGAAAGCGGTTCTGGGAACGCCAGTACGACCAGCTCGAAGCCTATCTTGCCAGGACCGCCGCGGAGAACAGCGACCCATGACCATCACCAATGCCAGCTTCACCATCGAACGGGTGCTGAACGCGTCGCCGGCCCGCGTCTTTGCGGCCTATACAACGATCGAGGCGAAGAGCGCCTGGTTCAGGGCCCCGGCGGATATCGAGACCCTCGAGCGGCATCTCGACTTCCGCGTCGGCGGCACGGAGCGCTTCCACGCCCGCTGGCCGAGCGGCATGGTCACCGACTTCCAGGCGACCTATCACGACATTGTCGAGAACGAGCGGATCATCCTCGTCTACGACCTGTTCCACGACCAGAATAAGCTCTCCGTCTCGCTTCTGACGCTGGAGTTCAGGGCCGAGGGCGACAACACCCGCCTCCTGCACACGGAACAGGGCTCCTACCTCGTCGGCGGCGTCGAAGCAGTCCAGGGCCGCGAGCATGGCACCACCTGGCATATCGACAATCTGGTGGCTGTGATCGAAGGCCGCGAGCCGAGGGCCTTCTCATGACCATCGAACTCTTCGCCCATCCGTTCTCGTCCTACTGCCAGAAGGCGCTCATCGCCTTCTACGAGAACGACGTGCCCTTCACCTACCGGATGATCGAGGACGCGGGGGTCGGCGACGAACTCGCGGCGCTGTGGCCGATGAAGCGCTTTCCCATCCTGCGCGAAAACGGCGAGGTCGTGCTGGAAGCCTCCATCGTCATGGAATACCTGCAGATCCACCATCCCGGCCCGACGCGGCTGGTCCCGGACGAACCGACGCTTGCCCTGGAGGCGCGGATGCTCGACCGCGTCTTCGACAATTATGTCATGACGCCCCAGGGCAAGTTCGTCTTCGACGCGCTGCGGCCGGCGGAACACCGCGACCCCCACGGCGTCGAAGAGGCTCGCAAGATGCTGGAGACCAGCTATGCTTGGCTCGACGAGCGCATGCGGGGGCGGACCTGGGCGGTGGGGGAGAGCTTCACCCTCGCCGACTGCGCCGCTGCGCCGGCCCTGTTCTACGCGGACTGGACCCATCCGATCTCCGCGCGTTTCGGGAGCCTCCGCGCCTATCGAACCCGTCTGCTGCAGCGGCCGTCCTTTGCCCGCGCGGTGGAGGAGGCGCGCCCGTTCCGGCACTATTTTCCTCTCGGAGCGCCTGATCGGGACTAGGATGCGCCCTCACCATGGTGTCGGCCGGAACCGACGAGGGCAACGAGACCAGATCGGCGTTCCGAGGTCCGCAGGCCCTCCGTTCCGCAGGTGGCGTTCGCAACCCGGCGTCGCGACACGGCGCCGGAGTGGGGTCGCACCCGCGATCCAGTGCCGTATTCCAGCCGCGCCCGGCTTCAGGACCGCCCGCCGTCGACGGAGAGCACCTGGCCGCTGATCCAGGAGGCTTGCTCGCCGGCGAGGAAGACGACGGCGTGGGCGACGTCCGCGGCGGTGCCGAGGCGGCGGGTGTGAATGGAATCGAGGAGGCGTTTCTGGCCATCGGCGCCATAGGCGTTCCACTGCCGCTCGGTCGCGGGATTGGAGCGGACGAAACCGGGGGCGACGGCATTGCAGGTGATGCCGAGCGGGCCGAGGTCCTGGCTGAGTTGCTTCGTCAGCCCGACCAGCGCGTGCTTGGCCGCCGTATAGGCCTGGATGCCGGTGAGGCTCGGTCGCAGTCCGGCGCCCGAGGCGATGTTGACGATGCGGCCGAACCCGGCCTCTGCCATGGGCACCGACGCTGCTTGGGCGAGCCAGAAGGCGCCGTCCACATTGGCCTCGAACAGCACCTTCCAGTCGCGCTCGGTGATCTCCGCGATCGGCCTGCCAACCTGCCCGCGGACACCCCCCGCGGCATTGACCACGATGTCGATGCGGCCATGGCCGGCGATGACCGACCCGACGAGATCGTGTGCGGCCGCCCGGCTGGACACATCGAGGACACGGGCCTCGAAGCCGTTCCCGGCGGCAAAGGCGCCGACACCCTCGGCGTCGAGGTCCGCTGCGACGATGGTCGCCCCCGCCGCCTTGAGTTCCAGCGCGATGGCCTGGCCGATGCCCTGTGCGGCACCCGTGACCAGAGCGAGCCGTCCCGTCAGGTCGATGCGCATGTGTCGATCAGCTCCTGGAAGGTCTCGAAGACCATGGGCTTGGCGCCGTCCTCGATGGCGTGGATCAGGTCCACCAGCTTGACGATGGCCGGGGTCGCGATCCCCACCTCGACCCCGAGTTGTGCGATCACGCCAATCTGCGGGTCGACCTCGGTGCGGCGCCTGCGCACGGCGAGATCGCGCCAGATGCCCGAGTGGGTCTTGGCGGTGTGGCGGTTGAACTCGGCCAGCGCCGCGATCGAATGCCGGGCACCCTTGGCCGGAGCTCCCGGAGCGAAGACCTCGGGATCGAAACCGTTGAAGCCGATGGGCGTGACGCCGCGCGCCCTCGCGACGGCCATCACCTCGCGACCGAGCGTCTCGAAGACGACGGTGCGGCGCGGATCGGCGAAATTCTCCGACATGGAATCGTTGGTCAGCGCCGTCGCGAAGAGCATGGCGCCATAGGCGAGCTTGCCCCAGAGATAGCCCCAGATGTTGTCGGTCAGCACCGCTTCAGGCTCGAACAGCTTGAGCCGCTCATGCATCGCCCGCGTCCGCTCACGGATCGCGCCGTCGATCTCGCCGACCACGACGGCTGCGCGATTGCCGAAAAGCACTTCGCCCGGCCCATGCCAGTCGGCGCCGAAATTGACGAAGCAGCCCATCGTCCGCGCATCGCCGACGGCCTTGGCGATGGTCAGTTCGTTGAGGCCGTTCTGGGCCGAGAGCACATAGCCGTCGGTGGCGAGATGCGGCTTGAGCTGCGCCAGCGCCGTCTCCGTCGCCTGAGCCTTCACCGCAAGGACGATGATGTCGAAGGTGCCGGTGACCTCGTCGGGCGTCGCGGCGGGAACGACCTGCGTGAAATCCTCGATGGGGCCGGAAATGTGCAGCCCCCGCGACCGGCAGGCCTCCACATGTTCGGACACCTGGTCGACCAGCAGCACGTCGAGGCCAGCGCGCGCCCAATAGGCTCCCAGCGTTCCGCCGATGGCACCGGCTCCCCAGACCAGGATGGGTTTGTCGGTCATGACGGTGGTTCCCGGTTGGTCGAGCAGGGAAGGTCGCGGGGCGGACCTGCCGCCCCGCGAATGGCGTCATCGCGCGGGACGGATGTCCATGGCGAGCGTGTCCTCGTCGACGCGCGGCGACAGCATCACTTTGGCCTTGTTCATCGCCCAGGCCGAGGAGACCGCCACGATGGGCAGGCGCTGCTTGTCGGCGTCGACCAGGGCATTGGCCTCCTCGAGCAGTCGGCGGCGCTTGGCCTCGTCCATCTCGACGGCGGCTTCCTGGAGCAGCTTGTCCATGGCCGGATTGTTGTAGCCGAGCACGTTGAAGGCCCCCATCCGCCGCTCGCGGTCATTGGAATGGGCGAGCGAGGACAGGGTGTAGTGCGCCTCGCCGGTCAGCGTGCCCCAGCCCGACATGGAGACCGACAGCTCCCCGCGGGTGCGTGCGGGGAAGAAGACCGCCGCCGGCTGGGCATTCGGCTGGGCGTCGATGCCCACCGCGGCCAGCATCTGCGCGATGGCGGTTCCGACCTCACGATCTCCGGGCAGCCGGTCGCTGGTGAAGGAGAGCTGCATGCGGAACCCGTTGGGATAGCCGGCCGCCGCCAGCAGGCGTCTGGCTTCGGCGGGGTCGTGGCGGCGCGCCGGCAGGGCCGTGTTGAAGCCGAAAATGGTGGGCGTGACCATCTGGTTGACCGGCTTGCCGAGCCCCTCCATCGCCACCTCGGCGAGGGCGTTGCGGTCGATGGCAAGATCGATGGCCTGGCGCACGCGCAGGTCACGGAACGGATTCGACGGCAGGGCCGAACCGTCCTTGGCCGTGACGTTGTTCGGCTTCTCGCGCATGTCCATCTCGAGGTTGAACACGTAGACCGTGTCGACCGTCTGCACTGTGAGACGGTTGTCCCGGCGCAGCGTCGCAACATCGGAGGACGGCACGCGCGTGATCAGGTCGAGCTGGCCGGCGCGCAGCTGGGCGACGCGGGCGGCGTCGTTCGGAATTTCGCGACGGACATGCCGCTCCCACGGCTCCTTCGGTCCCCAGTAGCCGTCGAAGCGGGCGAGGACGAGTTCGCCGCGCGGCTGCCACGACACATAGCGATAGGGTCCGGTGCCGACGGCGGCGCGGCCGGAATTGAAGGCCTCGTTGGCGTTTTCGCGGGTCAGTCCGGCGGCCGCCTTCGACGAGACGATGAACAGGCGGATGAAGTCGTTGGGCAGGTTTGGCGCCGGGCCGTCGGTCACCACGTGGAGGGTGTGGGAATCGATGATCTTCGTTTCCTTGACGCGCCGGACGTAGATGGTCGTCGGGTTCGGGCCTGAGACCGTGGGAATGCGCTCGATGGAGAACTTCACGTCCTCGGCGGTGAAGTCCGAACCGTCGTGAAACTTGACCCCGCGGCGCAGCTTGAACTCCCAGGTCGTCGCGTCGATCGCCTTCCAGCTCTCCGCCAGGCGCGGTTCCAGCTCCAGTCCCCTGCCGGACCAGACCAAGGTGTCGAAGACGTGCTTCAGCGCCTCCGCGTGGGTTCCGGTCGCGGTGAAATGCGGATCGATCGATTCCGGTCCGCCGCGGACGCCGATGGTCAGCGTCTGTGCCGCGGCCGGGGAGCCGGAAGCGGCACCGAGGGCGGCGACGCCGAGGAGACCGAGCATGAGGGAACGTCTGAGAATACGCATGGAATCCTCCCGGGGCTGACCCCACCCCTGCCCTCGCGGCAAGCGTGTCGGTGCCCATTCAAATGGCGTGCACAGCAGGTAGTCAATCCCTTGTGGAACTTTCTGCTGCCGATATAGTGGGCTGAGAGCGGAAGGAAGTTCGATTTGGAACTGGTTGAGCGCGAGCAGGACATCGCCGAGCCGGAGGTGGCGAGCGCCGAGAGGCGGCTTGACGCCTTCACCCATGCCCGCCTCTGGAAGAACCCCTGCGGCTTCGCCGCGCGCTTCAACTACCTGGCCCTCCGCTACAACCAGCCGCTCTACGGCTGGGTCGAGGAGCGTTTCGGACTGTCGCGGCCGGAATTCGTCATCCTCTACAGCCTTGGCCTCATGGACGGAGTCACGGCCTCCGAGATCGCCTCCTCGACCGCTTTCCCGAAGAACACCCTGAGCCGCGCGGTCAGCCGCCTGGCGAAGCTGGGTCTCGTGGCCCGCGGCACGGACGCCTCGGACCGCCGGGCGCAGCCGCTGCGGTTGACCGGCTCCGGACGCGCCCTGCTCGACGAGGCCATGCCTCGCTTCGTGGCGCTGGAGGAGGAGATGCTGCAGCCTCTCTCGCTGGTCGAGCGCGAGCTTCTGTCGACCCTGATGGCGAAGGTCGTGCTCGGCATGTTCCACGCCAACGACCCACCGGACTGAGGACGGCACGCCATGCGCATCGCCGAAATGAACTGGATGCAGGTCGAGGGCCATGTGAAGGGCGACGACCGCGCGGTGCTGCCGGTCGGATCGACGGAGCAGCATGCCGGCCTCAGCCTCTGCGTCGACGCCATTCTGGCTGAAAAGGTCGCGGTGGAAGCCTGCGCGCCCATCCATGTCCCGGTCTTCCCGGTGGTGAACTATGGCCTGACCCCGAGCTTCGTCGACTATCCCGGAACGGTGACGCTGCGCCTGTCGACGCTCTGCGCCGTCGTGACCGACATTCTCGACGGCATCGCCCGCTCGGGCTTCCGCCGCATCACCATCGTCAACGGCCACGGCGGCAACTCCCCCGTCCATGGGGCGGTGCTCGAATGGCTCGACCGCAATCGCGGCCATCAGGTGAAGTGGCACAATTGGTGGAACGCGCCGAAGACCTTCGCCAAGGTGCAGGCGATCGATCCGGTCGCCTCGCATGCCTCCTGGATGGAGAACTTCCCCTGGACGCGTCTGCCCAATGTCGGGGCGCCAGATCGGCAGAAGCCGATGCTGGACCTCGGCCGGTTCCAGCAACTCGACCCCGGCGCCAAGAAGGCGCTGCTCGGCGACGGCAACTACGGGGGCTTCTACCAGCGGCCCGACGAGGACATGCAGGCGATCTGGGACGTGGCGGTGGAGGAAACCCGCGCCGTCATCGCCGACGGCTGGGCCTGAGGCCGCCATGCTCGGCTACGTCATCCAGCGGCTGATGCAGGCCCTCGTGGTGACGCTGGTCATCTCCGTTCTCGTCTTCTGCGGCGTCTATGCCATCGGCAACCCGATCGACGTTCTGCTCTCGCCTGATGCCACGCAGCAGATCCGCGAGGAGGCGATCCGCACCTACGGCCTCGACCAGCCTCTGTGGAAGCAATACCTCGACTTCCTCGGTCGGCTCATCCAGGGGGATTTCGGCCGCTCCTTGGTCTTCGGCATGCCGGTACTGCCGCTGATCCTGTCGCGGCTTCCGGCCACCCTGGAACTGACGCTTGTCGCCGTCGTGGGCGCGACCCTGATCGGCGTGCCGCTCGGCATGTATGCCGGCTACAGGCCGCAGGGTCTCGCCTCCCGTGCCATCATGGGCCTGTCGATCCTCGGCTTCTCCGTCCCGACCTTCTGGATCGGGCTGGTCCTCATCTTCATCTTCGCCGTCCAGCTCGGCATCCTCCCCGCCGGCAACCGGGGGGAAACCCGTGAATTCCTCGGGACTGACTGGAGCGTGCTGACGCTCTCCGGCTGGCAGCACCTGTTCCTGCCGGCAATGAACCTCGCCCTGTTCAAGTTCGCCATGATGGTGCGCCTCGCCCGCGCCGGCACCCGCGAACTCATGCTCACCGACACGGTGAAGTTCGCCCGCGCCGCAGGGGAAAGCGAGTGGACCATCCTGCGCCGCCACGTGCTGCGGCTGATCGCCATCCCCATCGTCACGGTGTTCGGACTGGAGTTCGGCTCGACGCTCGCCTTCGCCGTGGTGACGGAGACGATCTTCTCCTGGCCGGGGGTCGGCAAGCTGATCATCGATTCCATCAACACTCTCGACCGGCCGGTCATGGTCGCCTACCTCATGCTCGTCGCCTTCTTCTTCATCGTCATCAACCTCCTGATCGACATCGCCTATGTGGCGCTCGACCCGCGCCTCAGGCTCCGGAGGGCGACGTGAGCGACAGTCCGCTGGCCCGCTTCTGGGACGAATTCCGCGGCAATCGAGTGGCGGTTCTGGCGCTGGCGGTGGTTGCCGCCATCATCGTGCTTTCGCTGGCGGCTCCGTGGATCACGCCGCAAAACCCCTACGACATGGCGACGCTGCGCCTCGCCGACGCGCGCCGGCCGCCCGGCTTCGTCAGCCCCGGTACCGGCATCACCCACTGGCTCGGCACCGACGGCCAGGGGCGCGACGTTCTCTCGGCAATCCTCTACGGCCTCAGGGTCTCGATCGAGATCGGCCTCGCCGCCGGCATCATCGCCTTCTCGCTGGGAGCGACGCTCGGCACCTTCGCAGCCTATTTCGGCGGCAGGATCGAGGCGCTGATCATGCGCTTCATCGACCTGCAGCTGTCCTTTCCGGCCATCCTCCTCGCCTTGGTGCTCGCCGCAGTCCTTGGTCAGGGGAAATGGCAGCTCATCGCCGCCCTCGTGACGGCCCAATACGCCTATTTCGCCCGCACCGCGCATGGCGCCGCCTCGTCGGAGCGATCCAAGGACTATGTGGAGGCCGCACTCTCGACGCCCCTCAAGCCGCGCACCGTGGTGCTGCGCCATATCCTGCCCAACTGCCTCCCCCCGCTCATCGTCGTGGCGACCGTGCAGGTCGCCAACTCCATCGCGCTGGAGGCGACCCTTTCCTTCCTCGGCCTCGGCCTGCCGGTCAGCGAGCCCTCCCTCGGCATGCTCATCGCCAACGGCTTCCAGTATCTCCTCTCAGGCCGCTACTGGATCTCGATCTATCCAGGCATCGCGCTCATCGTCCTCATCGCCTCCATCAACCTCGTCGGCGACCAGGTGCGCGACCAGTTGAACCCGAGGCTGCGGCGATGAGCGAGCCCCTTCTCGTCGTCGATCGCCTGACCACGGAATTCCCCACCCGCGCCGGCATCGTCCGGGCGGGCAGGGAGGTCTCCTTCCACGTCCATGCCGGCGAAATTGTCGGGCTCGTCGGCGAATCCGGCTCCGGCAAGAGCGTCACCGGCTTTTCCATCCTCGGGCTGATCGACCCGCCGGGGCGCATCGCCGGCGGCTCCGTGAAACTCGAGGGCCGTGAACTGGTCGGCCTGCCCTCCCGCGAATTGCGCGGCGTCCGCGGCCGCGAGATCGCGATGGTGTTCCAGGATCCGGCCGCAACGCTCAATCCTGTCCTCAGGATCGGCGACCAGATGGCGCTCGCCATCCATGCCCACGAGCGTGTCGGCGACGCCGCCGCCCGGGAGCGCGTCGCGGATGTCCTGACACTCGTCGGCATTCCGGATGCCGCGCGCAGGCTCGATGCCTATCCGCACCAGTTCTCCGGCGGCATGAGGCAGCGCGTCGCCATCGCCACCGCGCTCCTCAACCGTCCGAAGCTCATCATCTGCGACGAGCCGACCACGGCCCTCGATGTCTCGGTGCAGGCCCAGATCCTCACCGAGATGCGCTCGCTCGCCCGCGACATGGGCACGGCGATGATCTGGATCAGCCACGATCTCGCGACGGTCTCCTCGCTCGCCTCGCGCATCCTCGTCATGTATGCCGGCCGGGTGATCGAGGAAGGGCCGATCCGCGAGGTGCTGTCCGCGCCGCGCCATCCCTATACCCGCGGCCTCCTGGATTCGCTGCCTGCCAAGGCTGTCGCGGGACAGGACCTCGCCCAGATTCCCGGCGCGCCGCCCTCCATGGTCGCGCTGCCCGGAGGTTGCGCCTTCGCCCCGCGTTGCCCGCGCGCCGACCTTGCCTGCGACGCCGACCCCCAGCCCGCGGGCGAGGCGTCACGGCGCTGGCGCTGCCACCATCCGCATCGGGAGGCCGAGGCATGAGCGAGGTTCTCGTCCGCGTCGACAATGTCTCCCGCCGCTTCACCCCCTCGGTGACGCTCGGCGAGCGCATCGCCGCCCTGCTCGGCGCGCCCGTGGAGACCCGGACGGTCCACGCGGTGGACCGCGTTTCGCTCGACATCGTCGAGGGCGAGGTTCTGGGCCTCGTGGGCGAATCCGGCTGCGGCAAGTCCACCCTCGGCCGTGTGGTCGCCGGCATCCACGCGCCCAGCGAGGGCGAGGCCTATGTCCATGGCGAGCCGGTCATGGGCCGGGGTAAGAGGCGGGTGAAGACGACGACGCGCGTCCAGATGATCTTCCAGGACCCGTTCGGGTCGCTCGATCCGCGCGTACGCATCGGCGAGACCATCGCGGAGGGCCCGGTCGCCCACGGGCTCGTCGCCCGCGCCGATGCCAAGGCGGACGTCGCCCGCTGGCTGACGGCGGTTGGACTTCCGGCGGACGCCGCCGAACGCTTCCCCCACCAGTTCTCCGGCGGACAGCGCCAGCGCATCGCGATTGCCCGGGCGCTGGCCATGCGGCCCGACATCCTCGTCTGCGACGAACCCGTCGCGTCCCTCGACGTGTCCATTCAGGCACAGATCATCAACCTGTTCCTGAAGCTGAGGCGCGAGCTGAAGCTCACCATGCTGTTCATCAGCCACGACCTCGGCGTCGTCAGGCACATCTGTGACCGGGTGGCCATCATGTATCTCGGCCGCATCGTCGAGATCGGGCGCACGGAGGACATCTACGAGCGGCCAGCGCACCACTATACCCGCGCCCTGCTCGACAGCGTTCCGAAGCTGGTGACGGAGGGCGACGGGTTCGTCACTTTCCGGCCGATCCAGGGGGAACTGCCCTCGCCGCTCTCGCCGCCGCCGGGCTGCCATTTTCACCTGCGCTGTCCCGCCGCCAGCGCGCTCTGCCGCACCGAGGCTCCGGCCTTGCGCGACATTGCGGCGGGCCAGCGCGCCGCCTGCCATCATCCGCTGACCGACGACACAGGAGAAGATCGCCATGGAACCGTGGGACTGGGCTGAGGGCGAGTGGCGCGGACGGGTGAACCGGGTCCGCGCGGGCAAATCGCTGAAGCCAGCCGCATGGCCGGGCGGTGCGCGCTGCGCCGTGGCGCTCTCTTTCGATTCCGACCACGAAACCAATGAGCTGAGGGACGGCGGAAATTCCATCGGCCGCATGTCCTGGGGCCAGTACGGGGTGCGCAAGGGCATTCCCCGCATCCTTTCGCTCCTCGCGAGGGAATCCGTGAGGGCCACCTTCTTCGTGCCCGCGGTCGCCGCCATGCTGCATCCCGACGAGCAGCGCCGGGTCATCGCCGAAGGGCACGAGATCGGCCTCCACGGCTGGATCCACGAGCTGAACTCGGTGCTGCCGGAGGCGGTGGAGCGCGACCTGCACTTCCGTGCCGCGGATCAGCTCGAGGCGATCACCGGCGTGCGGGCGGTGGGCATGCGCACGCCCTCCTGGGACTTCTCGCCATCGACGCAGAAGATCCAGCGCGAGCTCGGCCTGATCTACGATTCCTCGCTCATGGCCGACGATGATCCCTACGAACTGGAGGAGGACGGCGTGCCGACCGGCATCGTCGAACTGCCGGTCGAATGGATCCGCGACGATGCGCCCTATTTCAACATGGATCGCTTCAAGGGGCTGCGGCCGCATACGCCGCCGCCCGCTGTGCTCGACATCTTCATCCGCGAATTCGACCGGGCCCACGAGGAAGGCGGGCTGTTCCTCCTCACCATGCACCCCCACGTGATCGGCTATCGATCCCGGATCTTCATCGTCGAGGAACTCATCCGCCACATGAAGGCGAAGGGCGGCTGCTGGTTCGCCACCCATGCCGACATCGCCCGGTATTGCGCGAAGGGGCTGTAGTCGCCCTGCCAGCGCGCCATCCGTGGACGGGAGCGCCGGTCAGCGCCACATGCCGCGCATCCTTGCCTTAAGGTCCACCTGCACGTCGGGCCGCGGCGCCCGCCCTGCCGCATCGCCTGACGGCGGCGGCCATGACACACCGGCAAAGCGGTCGAGCATGGCGGCGGTGATGAAGCGGCTGCGCGCGGCATAGACGTGCCGGTCGCCGCGGGCCGCCTGGCCGTGCACGAAGAACCGTTGCGGCGTGATGACGTGCAGGCTGTCCCGGGCGCGGGTCATGGCGACGTAGAGAAGCCGCCTCTCCTCCTCAACCTCCTCCTTCGTGCCGACGGCGAGATCGGAGGGGATGCAGCCGTCGACGACGTTGAGGATGAACACCTTCGTCCATTCCTGGCCCTTGGCCGAATGGATGGTCGAGAGGATGAGATAGTCCTCGTCCAGATGCGGCGGGCCCGCCTCGTCGCTGGTCGCATCCGGCGGGTCGAGCGTCAGCTCGGTGAGGAACCGCTCGCGGGAGGCGTAACCGGAGGCGATCTGCTCGAGCTGCACCAGGTCCGCGCGGCGGGCCGTCGCGTCCTCGTGCCGGCGCTCCAGGTGGGGTTCGTACCAGAGCCTGACGCGTTCGAGGTCGGTCGGCCATGCCGGCTTCGACCGCAGGCCGGCGAACAGGTCGACGAAGGCCGGCCAGTGCTCCTGCGCACGCGCCGGAGCCCGGTAGACCTGGAGGCCGAGCACCGGATCGAGCGCCATGGCCATGGACTCCATGGCGCCGGCGGCCGCGCTCGGTCCGATGCCGGGCATGAGCTGCATCACGCGGAAGGCCGCCACCCGGTCCTTCGGGTTCTCGGCGAAGCGCAGCACGGCGAGCGTGTCCTTCACATGGGCACTGTCGAGGAATTTCAGGCCGCCGAACTTCACGAAGGGGATGTTGCGCCGGGTCAGCTCCACCTCCAGCGGGCCGGAATGGTGGGCGGCGCGGAACAGCACCGCCTGTGACTTCAGCGCGATCCCCTCCTCGCGCGCGGCGAGCACGCTGGCGGCGACGAACCGGGCCTGGTCCGCCTCGTCGCGCACGCTCACGAGTTCCGGCTTCTCCGGGGATCGCCGCTCTGTCCACAGGTCCTTGGTGAAGCGCTCGGCCGCCTCGCCGATCACCCGGTTGGCGGCATCGAGGATGGTGTCGGTCGAGCGGTAGTTCCGGTCCAGTGTGACGATCCGGGCGGGCGCGGGAAAGGATGCTGGAAAATCCAGGATGTTGCGCACCTCGGCGGCCCGGAACGAGTAGATCGACTGGGCGTCGTCGCCGACGACGGTGAGCCCCCTGCCCTCCGGCTTGAGCGCCAGCAGGATCGCCGCCTGGAGCCGGTTCGTGTCCTGGTACTCGTCGACGAGGATGTGGTCGAAGCGCGAACCGAGATGCGCGGCCATGGCGGGCTCGGCACACATCTGCGCCCACCACAGGAGCAGGTCGTCATAATCGAGGACGTTTTGGGCCTGCTTGGCCTCGACATAGGCGGCGAAGAGCCGCTTCAGCTCCTCGGCCCAGCCGGCGCACCACGGAAAATGCCTGGCGAGGACGGGCGCGATGTCGGCCTGCATGTTCACGGCCCGCGAATAGATGGCGAGGCACGTGCCCTTCGTCGGAAACCGGCTGTCGGCGCCGGAGAGGCCGAGCTCGTGGCGGACGAGGTTCATCAGGTCGGCCGAATCCTCCCGGTCGTGGATGGTGAAGGCGGGGTCGAGGCCGATCTCCAGGGCATAGTCGCGCAGGACCCTCGCCCCCATCGCGTGGAATGTCCCGGCCCAGGTCAGCCCCTCGGTCAGAGTCGCGGCCTTCTCCCCCATCACCCGGCGCGCGATCCGCTCGACGCGGCTCCTCATCTCGGCCGCCGCCCGCCGGGAGAAGGTCATGAGCAGGATGCGGCGCGGGTCGGCCCCCTTCACGATGAGATGGGCGACGCGGTGGGCGAGCGTGTTGGTCTTGCCCGAACCGGCGCCGGCGATGACCAGAAGAGGACCGTCGATGCCGCCCTCGCCATGCTCGACGGCAGCCCGCTGGGCCGGATTGAGCCGGTCGAGGTGGTCGACGGCTTCGCCCTGCGGCTGCGAATCGATGATCTCGGACATGGGCCGACTGAACGATGTTTCCGCTTCGTTCGCAATCTCGGGGGCCGGCGCAAGGAGATGGCGGCAGGTCGGTCAGGCCGCGAGGCTCCGCATCCACGCGCTGTCGCGCGGCGAGGGCCGCCGGTGCAGGCGCTCGTCCAGCAGCCTGCGGGCCTTCTCGGCCTCGCCGCTGCGCATCAGCGCCACCAGCAGCGTATCCTCGAAGACCTCGCGCTGCGCGCCGCTGCCGCCGATGCGCACCACCTCGGCCGCCAGGGGCTCGAGAATGGCGACGCACGCTGCGTAGCGCTCCTCCGCGAAGGCCAGGGCGGCCTTGCAGAGGCCGGGAACGACGGCACCGGCCGCAAGCGTGCCGGCCTCGACGAGCCGGGTCGTGACATCGATGCGCTGCTGCAGGGGCCCGGCCCGGCCGGTGGCCGCCTGGGCAAGGCCCAGATGCACGTCGATGAAGGCCTGGCCCGGCGTCGGGAACTTCTCCTCGGCATAGTCCGCCGCCTGCCGCCAGAGCTCTGCTGGAACATCATGGCCATAGGCCCCCATGCGCCAGAGGAAAGACACCGTGTCCGTGACGATGTTGATCGGCAGGCCGAGCGAGGCGTCGGGTCGGACGGACCCGTGATAGATCGCCAGAGCCCGCGCGGCATCGCCCCGCTCCAGCGCCGCCAGCGCCTGGTGCCAGGCGATATGGCCGTGCAGGACACCCGACCGGTCATAGGTGGGCAGCCAGTCCTCGATGAGCGCCTCGGCCTCGGCTCCCGAGCCATCCTCGAACATGGCGTGCGAGACGGCATGGGCGCCATTGGCATTGGCCCGCCGCAGCGCGAATCCCCTTTCGGCGAGGTCGCGGCCGAAGGCGACGGCTCCGTTCTCCGCCTGCGACCAGCCCCGATAGGTCAAGAACCACCAGTCCTCGTCCGAAAACTGCGCGGCGTGCCGCTCGCAGAGGTCGACGCGGGCCTGGTCGTGGTCAGCCATGCCGGAAAAAGCGAAAAGCCCGAAGGCGCCGAGCGGCAGGCCGAAGATGACGACTGGCGCGGCCAGGTGTCGAGATGGGTGAGGACGCGATCAAGGGCGAGTGCGCCGTGGCCGCCGATGGCGAGGGACAGCGCCTCCACGTGGCTTCGCTCCCGCTCCGTCCCGCTGGCCCGGACGAGTTCGGCCGCACGGGCGATGTGCCTGCGGGCATCCTGCGGTTCGGCCCTGACGGCATGGGCCCGCGCCAGAGCCGCATGGGCAAGGGCGAAGCCGGCATCGGCTTGCACGGCCCGGCGCAGCGTCGCCACGACGCCCGGCCAGGCCGAGAGGAGGAGGTCGACGCCGTCGCGGTACAGCGCCGCCGCCTCGCCGGAGCGGGTGGTGATGGGCAGGCCGCGGCCATCCACATGGGCCATGATCGATCTCCGGGTGCAGGCGTCGCCAGAGGGTCATTGGATGCACCATTCGGCGGCTCGCACCAGCGGCAATGGCGGCGGCCGGTCATCCCGCGGCACCGCGGGCCTGCGGAACGCGGTGTCCCCATCGTCGGGATTTGACCCGACGAGCCCGCCAGGGCAGACCGTGCCGGCTCTCTCCGGGCCAAAACCGCCTCTCCGCACGGCAGCGGGGCCCTTGGCGACGTCGATCAAAGGAACCCCTGTTGGGCCGCTCCCGTTGCCCTGGTGAGCGCACAAGCGCATGCAAAACCAGAGAGGGCTCTCATGAAGGCGATCAATCTCCTCACGCTGTTCCTGATCATTGTCGGCGGCGTCAATTGGGGCCTCGTGGGGCTGTTCCAGTTCGACCTCGTCGCCGCCATCTTCGGCGGCCAGCAGGCGGTCCTGTCCCGGCTTGTCTACATCCTGGTCGGCGCCTCTGCCGTCTGGCAACTCTATCCGCTCATCCGCGCGAGCCAGTCCGGCGAGGTGGCCGCCGAACGCAACCGAATCTGACCGGAGGGAACGGCAGGCGCCTCCGCGACTGGCTGGCGGGCGTCTGACCTTCCCGGCGGCATCGACATCGGGATCATGACAAGCCGGGCCTTGGCGCCGTGACGATCCCGGCCGCGAACTGGGGGTGCCGTGGCGTCTCCGCCAGCCATCCTTCGACGGGCCTCGCGGCAGGGTAAGCTGCCTGCCGACGACTTTCGCAACCTTCGTCAAGCAACGCCTGGACGGGCCGGCGCCGGCGATCACCGCCTACCGGTCCACATCCCAGAACATGGGATAGGAGGATTGCGGCAGGTTCTTCAGATCCGAGCGATAGCCGGCGGGTATGGTGAACTGTCCCCACATTACCGCGGGCGTGAGTTCATAGGCGATGGCCTGGATCTCGGCGGCGACCCGTCGCCGCGCGTCGTCGTCCTCGGCCCGGGTAAATGCCTTCAACAGGTCAGGAATGCGGGTGTCGCACGACCATCCCGGGAAATCTGCACAGGTCGACGCGATATAGAAATGGCTGAGCGGCGAGATCATGTCGGTGCCGTTCGAATAGACGGAGAACATGGACCAGCCGTCCTTCTTGGCCCGGCGCGCGAGCACGGTTCCCCAGTCCATCGTCTGCTCGTCCACGGTGAAGCCGACGTTCTTCATGTTCTGGGCGAGGACCTGTGCGGCGGTCTGGCTGATGGAGCCGGCGACCTCGAGGATGATCACCGGCTGGCCCGCATAGCTGGTCGCTTTCAGCGCCGCCCTCGCGGCCTCGAGGTCGAGCTTCGCGACCTCCGATCCCGCCGTCGTCGACAACGGAGCATCGCACATCCAGAAGGAGGGACACTGGGGCGCCCGGAATTCCTCGGGAATGCCGATTGCGGACAGAATGGATGACTGGTCGGCCAGTTTCCACAACACGCGGCGCACGGCGGGGTCGTTGAAGGGCGCGGATTCGTGGTTGAGGCGGAAATTACCCTGGAACTGGTGGATTCCACCGATGCCGAGGAGCTTCACGTCCCGTGCCCGTCGCAGCAGCGACAGCGAGTCGAAGGGCAGGTACTGCATGTAGTCGATCTCGCCCTTGATGAGGGCGCTGGCGCCCGTCATCTGGTCGGGCATGACCTTCAGGTCGATCCTGTCGACCTTGACGTTCCGGCCACCCGCCAGGAAGTCGGAAGGCTCCTTGCGTGGCACGTAGTCCGGGTTCCTCTCGATGATCATCGAGTTGCCGGACTTCCACAGATCCGCCCTGAACCTGAAGGGGCCCGAGCCTACGGGCATCGCCATCAGGCGCTGGTCTCCGGGCGTCGAGGCAAAGCGCATCGGCATCATCACCGGCAGCGGCGCATTCGCCTTGCCGAGCGCCTGCAGCATCAGCGGGAACGGCTCCTTGAGGATGATGGAGAAGGTCTTGTCGTCCTTCGCCGCCATGGACGCTGTCGCGGCGCGCAGCATCCGGCCGAGCGCGTCGCGCGGCGACCAGCGGTTGATCGAGGCGACGCATTCGGCAGCGGTGACCGGCGGCCCGTCGTGCCATTTCAGGCCGTCCCTTAGTGTGAAGGTCCACGTCAGCTTGTCGGGCGAGGTCTCGAACGCCTCCACCATCTGCGGTCGTATCTGGCCCTTGCCGTCCATGGAGAACAGCGTGTCCCAGATGTGGTAGCCGAAGGTGCGGGTGATCGCCGCCGTCGTGAAGTGTGGATCGAAGATGATGACTTCCGATTCCAGCACCACGTTGAGCTGTTTCGTGGCCAGCGCCTCGCGGGGTCGCCAGATGCTCGCGACCCCGAGGGCCGAGGCTCCGGCAAGGGCTGTCCGGCGTGTCATGGGGGGAAAGGCCATGGTGATCTCCTCGCTCGCAGGGGTGGTCGCAGCGGACCGCAAAGCGGCCAAGAGAATGCACGTTCGTCAGGCAGGTCGAGGTTAGCCCCATGGGCCGGGCGTGCAAGGGGGCGACGCGCCGCCAGCCGCGCCGGCAGGGCAGCTTTGCACGAGACCCTTTTCCCGACACGGCGGCTGGACGGCTCCGGCCCACGGCCACAAGATCGTGGCGAGGAGGACCACGGCCGGTCGACGGCCGTCAGATCCTCACCCCGCGAGGCTGCCCATGCGCGACGCCGACCTTCTCTTCACCTCCGCCACCAGGGCAGCGGCGCTCATCCGCGCCAGGAAGCTCTCGCCTGTCGACTATGTCGCCGCGGTGCTGGAGGCCATGGACAGGGGACAGAGGCGGCTGAATTGCTTCGTGACCATCATGGACGAGGAGGCGATGGCCGACGCGCGCCGCGCCGAGGCCGCGGTGATGGCGGGCGACAGGCTCGGCCCCCTCCACGGCGTTCCGGTCCACATCAAGGACCTCATCGACGTCGCCGGCGTCAGCACCACCCACGGCACCGCCATCTACGCCGACAATGTGGCGAGGACCGACGATGTGCTGGTGACGCGCCTGCGCGCCGCCGGCGCCATCATCGTCGGCAAGACGACCACGCCGGAATTCGGCAACAAGGGTCTGACGGACGGGCCGCTCTTCGGCGTGACGCGGAACCCCTGGAATACGGACCGCACGCCTGGCGGCTCCAGTGGCGGGGCGGCCGCCGCCGTCGCGGCCGGCCGCGCGCCCCTGGGACTGGGACCCGACGGGGCCGGTTCGGTACGCGGCCCCGCGGCATGCTGCGGTCTTGTCGGCCTGAAGCCCACGCTGGGCGCGGTGCCCTACGACACCACCCGCGACGCCTTCGGGAACAACATCTACGCCGGTCCCCTCGCCCGCACCGTCACCGACGCCGCGGTCATGCATGCCGTTCTCACCGGGGCCACCCCAAAGGATCCCTGGAGCCAGGCCGGCGAAGACGGGCGGCGGCTGTCGCCGACGCTCGTGGGGGCCGACCTCTCCGGCATCCGCATCGGTCATATCGCCCGCTGCGCCAATCCGCGGGTGGCGGCCGACGTCGCCGCCAACACCCGGTCTGGGCTGGACGCCTGGGCGGAACTGGGGGCTGAGGTCGAGGACGTCGACGATGCGATCGACTGGATCGAACTGGAGGGCCGCATCCTCTACCAGGCGAATTTCGCCGTGTTCTGCGCGCCCTTCCTGCCGAAATGGCAGAACCGGATGGATCCGGTCACCCTCGCCTTCATGCAGCGCGGCGGAACCTTCTCGCTCGCCGACTTCCGCAATGCCCAGTTCGCGCGGACCCGGCTGTTCCGCCAGATCCAGGCGCTGTTCGAACGCTACGATTTCCTGGTCATGCCCACCCACACCCGCAGCGCCCTGCCGGTCACTTTCGACGCCGCCAACGACGAGGTCGAGGTGGATGGCGTGAAGTGCGGCATCACCCGCCAGGGCTGGACGTCCTACCAGTATCCCTTCAACCTGACGGGCCATCCCGCCGTGTCGGTTCCCTCGGGCTTCGCCGCCGACGGCCTGCCCACCGGGCTGCAGATCGTCGCCCGGTGGGGTGCCGACACTGACATGCTGCGGCTCGCCTCCCTGCTCGAACTGACGCGCCCCTGGGCGCAGCACCGTCCGCCCGCCGCGTGAGGCAAGCCATGACCGAAGACGACTGCTTCCTGACCGTCGCGGAACTCGGCGAGCGCTATGCCTCCGGCTCGCTGACGCCTTCGGCTGTCGCCGAACTCCATCTCCAGCGCCTGGCTCGGATCGACCCGGTCCTCAACGCCATGCAGATCGTCGACACGGAGGGAGCGCTCGCCGCCGCCGAAGCGAGCGACACGCGCTGGCGTAGCGGCACGCCCATCGGCCCTCTGGACGGCGTCACGGTGACGATCAAGGACAATGTCGACGTTGCCGGCTTTCCCACGCGCCACGGTTCCCTGACGACGCCGGACACACCGGCGCTGCACGATTCGCCGGTCGTGGCGCGCCTGCGCGAGGCCGGCGCGGTCATCCTCGGCAAGACGCGCCTGCCCGAATTCGGGTGGAAGGGGCTCACCGACGGGCCGCTGCAGCCGGGACCGACGCGCAATCCCTGGGACATTTCCCTGTCTCCTGGCGGTTCCAGCGGCGGGGCGGCCGCCTGCGTCGCTGCGGGGATCGGAACCGTCGCCTTTGGTAATGACGGCGGCGGGTCCATCCGCATTCCCGCCAACCTCTGCGGCCTCTACGGCATCAAGCCGACCTTCGGACGCGTGCCGCATCACCTTCAGGAGGGCATGTTCGCCACCCTCGTATCCGGCGGTCCGATCACGCGGACCGTGGCGGACGCCGTCGCCACGCTGGCCGTGATGGCGCTCCCCGACGACCGCGACTGGTTCGCCCTGCCTCCCGTTCCGGCCGACTGGCTCTCCGGCCTGGCGCCGCGGCTGCAGGGCTTGCGTATCGCCTATGCCCCGGTCCTTGGCGGGATCGGTGCCGACGGCGAGGTGCGGGCGGTGGTCGACGCCGCGGTGGACACGCTGCGGGCCCACGGGGCCGATATTACCGAGGTGCCTTCGCCCATTGGCGACCTGAAGGCCCGTTTCGAAGCCTACTGGATCGGCGCCTTTGCGCGGCGCCTGCGGCTGATCCCGCGGGAGCGCTGGGACGACCTCGATCCGGCATTCCGGGACGTAGCGGAAAAGGGCCTGTCGGTGACGACGGACCAGTTGCTCGATGCCGAAGCCGCCCGCGCCGCCCTGGGTCGGGAATTTGCGATCTTTCACCGCGACTGGGATCTGCTCCTCACCCCCACCATGCCCCATGTCGCGCCGCCGGTGGAGACGATCTACCACTGCCAGGCCTATGATCGCTGGCGCGACAGCGTGCCCTTTACGCTCCCCTTCAATCTAACCGGTCAGCCGGCGTCCACGTCCTTTTGCGGTCTCTCGGCTTCGGGTCTGCCGGTGGGGCTGCAGGTGGTCGGCCCCAAATACTCCGAGCCCCTCATCCTCCAGGCGGGCCTCGCCATCGAGGCGGCGCTCGGCTTCGCGCAGCCGCACCCGGCGCTGCTGGAACGCCTCGCGAGACTCGGCTGACGTCAGCCGAGGCGCGCGACAGCGGCAAAGCCCTCGTCCGCCGCCTCCAGTGCCAGGTCAATGTCCGCCTCCGTATGGGCGCAGGACAGGAACATGTTGTGCCGGGGGTGGAAATAGGCCCCCGCCCGCAGCGCCGCGGAGCAGAAGGCAGAGCCCTTGGCAAAACCGGGATCGTCGCCGAACAGGACCAGGGGCATCTGCGGCGGCCCGCTCTGGGTGATCGCCACGCCGCGCCGTTCGGCGAGCCGGCCCAGCCCCTCCCGCAGCCGCTGCCCCATCCTTGCCATGACTGCCGGGCCGTCGATGCGGGCGAGTTCGGCGAGGGTCGCGTGTGCCGCAGCCATGGGCACCGCCTCGCACCAGAACGACCCGGTGGTGAATATCCTCGTCGCGGCCTCGCGCCAGCGGTCGCCGCCGGCAATGGCCCCGAGCGGATAGCCGTTGGCGATCGCCTTGCTGAACGCGGACAGGTCGGGCCGAACGCCTACCGTTTCCCAGGAGCCGCCGAGCGCCAGCCGGAACCCCGCGCGCACGTCGTCGAGGATGAGGGCCGCGCCCGTCGCGTCGCACATCTCGCGCATCCGCCGCGCAAAGACCGGGTCCGGCAGTTCCAGCTCGCGGCCCATATCGTGCCGGAATGCTGTGACGAGGACGGCCGCGAGATCGTCGCCCGCCAAGTCGACGGCGGCCTCGAGGCTCGCCCCGTCGTTGTAGTCGTAGTGCAGGATGTGGGCGCGGTCCTCGGCGGTCACGCCGGCGAGGGAGGGAGAACACCAGGGCACGGCGCCATGGTAGCTGCCGCGGGCGACGAGAAGCTTGCGCCGGCCCGTGCCCGCGCGCGCGATGGTTACCGCCGCCGTCGTCGCATCGCCGCCGTTCTTCTCGAACAGGCACCAGTCGGCGTGGGGAATCATCTCGACCATCAGTTCCGCGAGATCGACGAGGACGGGAGCCGGACCGTTCAGCGTGTCGCCGAGCGCCGCCTGCCGCCGTGCCGCAGCCTCCACCGCAGGATGATGGTGACCGAGGACGATGGGACCCCACGAGCACATGAAATCGATGAACGAACGACCGTCGGCATCGACGACGCGGCACCCCTCCCCGCGCGTGAAGAACTGCGGATAACCGTCTGGGAGATTTGCGGCATTCAGGTGGCCCCAGAGTCCACCGGGTATCACGCTCCTCGCCCGCCGCCGCAGTTCGGCATCCCTCGAATTGTCCTGCGGACGCCGTGTCGGTGCCGACATGGATGACTTCCTTCCATCGAGAAGCGGGTCGAGGCGCGTCGAGCCTATGCGAGAGCGCACCCGCACGCCACGCGCCCTGCGGATGAGGGCGATGCCGGAACGCCGTGGCGGCGCGCGCAACACTGACCTCCACCCGGCCAGATTGCGGCCCGAGGCGGCCTGCGCCAGCATCGGCGGACGTTCAGGGGATGTGCCGCCGATGTCGCTTCAAGACCCGCTCGCCGAAGCCTGCACCTGGCTCACGGCCTTCGAGGAAGCCCTCCGCAGCGCCCCGGCCCGTGTGGCCGACCTCTTCGTCGAGGACTGCCACTGGCGCGACTTCGTCGCCTTCACCTGGAACATAGTCACCTTTCAGGGCCGCGAGGAAATCGCGGCCATGGCCGCCGCACGCGCCGACGCGACCGGCGCCGGACACTTCGCGGTCGACGGTGTACCGAAACCGGTGGAGGGCGGCGTCGATCTCTGGTTCACCTTCTCCACCGCTCTCGGACGTGGTCGAGGTCATGCTCGCCTGCGGGCAGGCCGGTGCTGGACGCTGTTCACGGCATTGCGGGAGCTTGCCGGCCATGAGGAGAAGCGCGGCGAGACGCGCCCCCTCGGCACTGTCCACGGTGCCGTCCGAAACCGGCGGACCTGGGCGGACGAGCGGGCGGACGACGCCCGGCTCGGCATCGATCGCCAGCCCTTTGTACTCATCGTCGGCGGCGGCCAGGGGGGCCTCGGCCTGTCGGCAAGGCTGAAGCAGATCGGCGTTCCGGCCCTGATCGTCGACCGCCATGCACGTCCGGGGGATTCCTGGCGCAGCCGCTATCGCTCCCTGTGCCTGCACGATCCCGTCTGGTTCGATCACATGCCCTATCTGCCCTTCCCGGAGCACTGGCCCGTCTTCACACCGAAGGACAAGATGGGCGACTGGCTCGAGGCCTATGCCGCGGTCATGGAACTGGACATCTGGACCGGCACCACCTGCCGCCGGGCCCGCCACGACCCCGGCGCGGGCAAGTGGATCGTCGAGGTCGAGCGCGACGGCGTGAACGCCGTCCTGGAACCGACGCATCTCGTGCTGGCGACGGGCATGTCCGGCAAGCCGAACCTGCCGGTTGTACCGGGGCAGGACCTCTTCCGCGGCACGCAGCACCATTCCAGCGCCCATCCTGGCGGAGAGACCTATGCCGGAAAGCGCTGCATCGTGATCGGCGCCAACAATTCGGCCCACGACATCGCCGCCGACCTGTGGGAGCACGGAGCAGAGGTCACGATGGTGCAGCGCTCGCCGACCCTGGTTGTCCGCTCGGAGACGGTCCAGAAGCTCGGCTGGTCGCTCTATTCGGAAGCCGCCGTCAGGTCCGGGATCGGAGTGGACGACGCCGACCTCATCGTTGCGTCGACGCCCTTCGCCGTCTTGCCGCAGATGCTCCGCCCCATCGTCCAGCGGATAAAGGAGGAGGACGCCGAGTTCTACGAGAGCCTGCGCGCCGTAGGCTTCATGCTGACCTTCGGGGAGGACGAGACGGGGCTCGGGCTGATGTATCCCCGCCGCGGCTCAGGCTATTACATTGATGTGGGCGCCTCGGACCTCATCGCACGCCGCGAAATCGCGTTGCGCAGCGGCGTCGGCCTCGCCGGCCTCACGGCGGATGCCGTGATACTGTCGGACGGGTCCGCCCTTCCGGCCGACCTCGTCGTCTACGCCACCGGCTACGGGTCGATGACGGGCTGGGCGGCCGATCTCATCTCTCAGGATGTCGCCGACCGGGTCGGCCCGTGCTGGGGCATGGGATCGGGAACCGCTCGCGATCCCGGCCCCTGGGTCGGCGAGCTGCGCAACATGTGGAAGCCGACGGCACAGGAAGGCCTGTGGTTCCACGGCGGCAACCTCGCCCAGTCGCGCCATTATTCCCGCTATCTCGCGTTGCAGCTGAAGGCGCGGTTCGAGGCACTCCCGGTCTCCGTCTACGATCGCACCCCTGCCCCGCTATCCGGCTGAACCAGCGGGCCCGGGAGGCTTCGTGGGGGCGGATCGCGGACCACACGTCAATCCGCGGATCCCCGGCTGGTCCCGAGGCGCGTCCCACATGCCGGTCACGACCGGCAGGATGGTCAGGCCGTGGAGCGGCTCACCATCAGTGCCGCCGTGCCGCTCTGCACCGTTTCGTCGCGCTGGTTCACCACGTCGAGCCGAAGGTCGACGACGCCCCGGTCGTCCTTGCGGGTCGGGCGCTTGCCGATGACGGTCACGACGACGTGGACCGTGTCTTGCGCCCTCACCGGACCGGTGAAGGTCCAGGTGATGCCGAGGAGGCCCATCACCGTGCCGTCCAGCAGCCCGGCGCGGGAGGCAAGACCGAAGGCCATGCCGACGAGCATGGGGCCATGGGCAATGCGGCCACCGAACTGGCTTTCCGCGGCATGGACCTCATCCACGTGGAGCGGATTGAAGTCCGCCGTCAGCCCGGCGAACTGGGTGATGTCAGCTTCGATGATGGTGCGCCGGGGCGTCGTGTAGGTCGCGCCGGGCTCGAAGGCGTCATAGCTCAGGCCCATCGTACTCTCCTCAAGGCTCAGGCGGCCGGGCGGCAGCGCATCAGAGCCGCGCGCAGGCAGGAGGCGACCTCGACGCCATCCTGGTTGAAGGCCTTGTGCTCGAAGGTGACGATGCCCTGGTCGGGCCGCGAGCGGCTGCGGCGGACCTCGCGCACCCGGGTCTCGGCGCGGATGGAATCGCCGGGGAAGACGGGAGCCGGGAACTTCACGTCGGTGAAGCCGAGATTGGCGACGGTAGTGTTGAGCGTCGTGTCGGCGACGGTGAGCCCGACCAGCAGCCCGAGGGTGAAGAGGCTGTTGACGATGGGCCGGCCATATTCGCTCCGTGCGGCAGCATGGGCGTCGATATGCAGCGGCTGCGGGTTCAGCGTCAGGCAGGAGAACCAGATGTTGTCCGCCTCCGTGACGGTGCGCGTCACCTCGTGGGCGAAATGACGGCCGACGGCGAAGTCGTCGAAATAGAGCCCGGGCATGGTCTTCTCCTCAAGATGTGGCGTCGGGGGCCAGAGCGACGAGGCGGTGGCCGGCCGGAACCGTTTCCCCCGCCGTGACGGCGACTGCCGCGACGGTGCCCGCGCGCGGCGCGGTGAGCGTCTGGAACAGCTTCATGGATTCGAGGACGATCAGGGGCTGGCCCGCCTCCACCACGTCGCCGGGTGCGACCGTCACCTCTGCAACGACGCCGGGCATGGGCGAGACCAGCGAGTCGCCGGCCTTTCCCGTGCCGGCCGTCGTTTCGTGGGCGTCCAGGGCGATCTGCACGCGGGCACGGTACTCGGCATCGCCCAGCCGCAGAACGACCGTGTCGCCCGCGACGGCGGCCAAACCGCGCCTGCTGTCGCCGTCGATCCGGAAGGTGAGTGCCGCCGGCTCGCCGGTGACGTGCACCGTCACGGGCCCCTCCGGAGTGACCATGGCCACCGTTTCACCGTCGAAGCGGATCCGGGCCGTCTCGGGACCGTCGGAGAGATGGACGCGGTACTCCTGGACCGCCGGCCGGCCGGCTGGCGCGAGCACGCGGAAGCCGCGCAACGCACTCCAGGGCGAAGAGGCTGTCGGTCGTCCGGTCGCGGCGACAAGAGCGGCGGCGAGGCCCGCGGCCCGATCGGTTGCGATGGCCGGGCGCGTCCACCCATCGGGATAGAGGTCGCGCAACATCGCCGTGGTCGCCCGTCCCTCCGCGAAGGGAGCCTTCGCCGCGACCTCCGCCAGGAACACCCGGTTGGTGTCGGGGCCCATGACCGTGAGGTCCGTGAGGCCGCGGATCAGCGCCTGGCGGGCCGTCTCCCGGGTGGTGCCATGGGCGATCACCTTGGCCACCATGGAATCGTAGTGGACGGTGACCTCGGAACCGGTGTCGATGCCGGAGTCGATGCGCAGGCCCGGCCGAGCCTCCGGCTCGCGCCACATCGCCACCCGGCCCGAGGCAGGCAGGAACCCGGCTTCTGGCCTTTCGGCAAGCAGCCGGGCCTCGATGGCATGGCCGCTCGCCCGGATGGCCTCCTGTCCGAACGGCAGCGGTTCGCCGGCCGCGATGCGCAACTGCCATTCGACGAGGTCGAGGCCCGTGATCATTTCCGTCACCGGGTGTTCGACCTGCAGGCGAGTGTTCATCTCAAGGAAGAAGTGCTGGTCCGTCGCGGCATCGACGAGGAACTCCATGGTTCCGAGGTTGCGATAGCCGATGGAGCGCGCGAGGCGCACAGCATCGTCGAGAAGCCGGCTGCGGATCGCCTCCGCAAGGTTCGGCGCGGGCGCTTCCTCCAGGATCTTCTGGTTGTTGCGCTGGACCGAGCAGTCGCGCTCGAAGAGATGGACGACGCCGCCGTGATGGTCGGCCGCGACCTGCACCTCGACATGGCGCGCCGTGCGCACCAGCCGCTCCAGCAACAGGCGATCGTCGCCGAAGGCGGCCTTGGCCTCGCGGCGCGCGGTGGCGATGGCCTCAGCCATCTCGGCGGGGGCCTCCACCACGCGCATCCCCTTGCCGCCGCCGCCGGCCGACGCCTTCACCAGAAGCGGGAAGCCGACATCGGCAGCCGCCGCGACAAGCGCGGCGTCCTGGGCAGTATCCGCGTCGAAGCCCGGCACGACCGGAACTCCCGCGGCGCTCGCCAGGCGCTTCGCCGCAATCTTCGAGCCCATGGCGGCCACCACCCCTGCGGGCGGGCCGACAAAGGCGATGCCGGCGGCGGCGCAGGATTCAGGAAATTCCGGCCGTTCCGACAGGAAGCCGTAGCCGGGATGCACGGCTTCCGCGCCCGTGCGTCGCGCAGCGTCCAGGAGGGCATCGATGCGCAGATAGCTGTCACGCGCGGCGGCGGGGCCGATGCGCACGGCCTCGTCGGCCTCGGCGACATGCGGTGCGCCGGCATCGGCATCCGAATAGACGGCGATGGTGCGCAGGCCCATCCGGCGGGCGGTGCGGATGATGCGGCGGGCGATCTCGCCGCGATTGGCGATGAGCAGGCTCTCGAACATGATCGGGCTCACATCCGGTAGACCGGGCGGGGTGAAGTATCCCGCGGCTCGCCGTGAGAGAGGGCGAGGCAGAGACCGAGAACATCTCGGGTCTGGTCGGGCTCGATGATCCCGTCGTCCCAAAGCCGCGCCGTGGCGTAGTAGGGATCGCTCTGTTCCTCGAATTGAGCGCGGGTGCGTCGGTCGAGGGCCGCAATGGCCTCCTCGTCCGCGCCCCCCTTCAGGCTGGCGCGCCGGAGATCGGTGACAACCGTCGCGGCGACGTCCGGGCTCATGGTCGCGATGCGGCTGTTCGGCCAGGCGAAGAGGAAGCGGGGGCGGAAGCCGCGGCCGCACATGCCGTAATTGCCCGCGCCATAGGAGCCGCCGATGATGACTGTGAGCTTCGGCACGCGCGCATTGGAGACGGCATAGACCAGCTTCGCGGAATGCTTGGCGATCCCCCCGCGCTCGGCCTCGGTGCCCACCATGAAGCCGGTAATGTTCTGCAGGAAGAGGAGAGGAATGTGGCGCTGGTCGGCGAGCTCGATGAAATGCGCGCCCTTCACCGCCGATTCCGAGAAGAGCACGCCGTTGTTGGCGAGGATGGCGACGGGATAGCCGTGGATGCGGGCGAAGGCGGCAACCAGGCTTGACCCGTAGTCCGGCTTGAAGGCCTGCAGCGTGCCGCCATCGACCATGGCCGAGAGCGCCTCGGTGACGCCATAGGGGCGCTTGAGATCCGTCGGCACGATGTCGGCGAGCGACCGGTTGACCGCGGGCGCCGTGGCGGCGAAGGGCGGCGGCGAGATGCGACGTGCCTCGCCGAAGCCGGAGACGATGGCGCGCAGCTTCGCCAGCGCCGCCCGCTCGTCTGCAGCGATATGGTCGGAGACGCCGGAGACGCGGGTATGCATGTCGGCGCCGCCCAGTGTTTCGCCGTCGACCACCTCGTTGATCGCCGCTTTCACGATGGGAGGGCCGCCGAGATGGATACGGCCCGTGCCGGCCACCATCACCACCTCGTCGGAAAGGGCGGGGATATAGGCGCCGCCCGCCGTGCAGCCGCCGAAGACAACGGAGACCTGCGGGATGCCGGCGGCCGAGAGCCGGCACTGATTGTAGAACGTTCCGCCGAAATGATCCCGGTCGGGGAAGACCCGGTCCTGCTCGGGCAGGAAGGCGCCGCCGCAATCGACCAGGTAAAGGCAGGGCAGCCGGTGTTCCTCGGCGATTTCCTGGGCGCGCAGGTGCTTCCGCACGGTCTCCGCGAAGAAGGAGCCACCCTTCACCGTCGCATCGTTGGCGATGACCATGCAGGGCGTGTCGTGGACCATGCCGATACCGGTGACGATGCCGGCGGCAGGGACCTCCCCGCCGTAAAGGCCATGGGCGGCGAGCGGCGAGAGTTCGAGGAAAGGGCTCCCCGGATCAAGCAGCAGGTCGATGCGGTCGCGGACCAGGATCTTGCCACGGGCATGGTGACGATCGACCTGCGCCTTGCCGCCGCCGGCGAGCACGGCGGCGTGCTGCGCGCGCAGTCTTGCGATCAGGTCGGCAAAAGGCTCGGGGGCAGAACGGTGGAGGGTGGCGGCGGTCACGGTGCGATCCCATGGCTTGACCCGGCCAGTCTGCCTACCTAACGTCTGTTAGGTCAAGATCGCCCGGAGAGCCCATGACCATCCGCCCGAACCCCGCAGACCTCGGCGCCGCGGTCTCCTCGCCCTTCTTCGCGGCGGAGCACGACCTGCTGCGCGACCAGATCCGCCGCTTCATCGAGCAGGAGGTGAAGCCTCATGCCGCGGCCTGGGAGGAAGCAGGCTTCGTGCCCCGCTCCGTCCTGCGCCGCATGGGCAGCCTCGGCTTCTTCGGCATCCGCTATCCCGAAGCCTATGGCGGATCGGCGATGAACGCGCTCGCGACCGTCGTCTATGCGGAGGAACTCGGGCGCTCGACATTCAGCGGCGTCGCCATCACCGCGCTGGTGCATACCGACATGGCCTCTGTCCATGTCTTCAATGCCGGCACCCAGGCGCAGAAGGCGAAATGGATGCCCGGCATCATCTCGGGCGAGGTCATCACCGCCGTAGCGGTGACCGAGCCGGATGCCGGCTCCGACGTGAAGGGCATCCGCACCACGGCGCGCCGCGTCGACGAGGGCTTCGTTCTGAACGGGACGAAACTCTACATCACGAACGGGGTGCACGCCGACCTCTACTGCGTCGCCGCCAAGACCGGTACCGACGGCCCTGCCTCGAAGTCGGTGACCATGTTCCTCATCGAGAAGGGCACGCCCGGCTTCCGCGTTGGGCGCGCCCTCGACAAGCATGGCTGGCGATCCTCCGACACGGCCGAGCTGGTCTTCGAGGATTGCTTCGTGCCCGAGAGCGCCATCCTCGGTGAGGAGGGCCGCGGCTTCTACGCCATCATGAAGAACTTCCAGAACGAGCGGCTGGTGCTCGGCGCCATGGCGGTGGGGGAGTCGCAGGCGGCGCTCGACCTGACCCTCGACTATGTGAAGACCCGCAGGGCCTTCGGGGCGCCGCTCTGGGACAAGCAGGCCATCCGCCAGCGCCTCTCCCTGCTGGCGGCCCGCACCGAGGCCTGCCGTCAGTTCGTCTATGCCACCGCCTGGCGCGAGACGCGCGGCGAGGAGGTGACGCGCGAGGTGTCGATGATGAAGGCGCTGTGCGGGGAATTGGTCAACGAGGTCATGTATGGCTGCCTGCAGTTCCACGGCGGCTTCGGCTTCATGCGCGGCAGCGCCATCGAGCGCATGGCGCGCGATGCCCGGGTTCAGTCCATCGGCGGCGGTGCGACCGAGGTCATGCTGGAAGAGGTGGCCAAGCGGCTATGAACCCGCTTGCCGCATGACGCGCGGCATGGGACATCGCCCCGGCCGGAGGAATGAGCGGAATGGACGGCACGGGCGCATCTGAGGTCAGCACGGACGAGGAACCGGCGCCCCGTGACGGGCGCCGGATCATCCTTGACGCCGCCGCGCGGATCCTGCGGCGCAACGGCTACAAGGCGACGACCTTGCGCGACATCGCCGCGGCCGTCGGCATCAAGGCGGGAAGCATCTACTACCATTTCGCCTCCAAGGACGAGATCGTCGCCGCTGTGATGAACGATGGCGTGGAGCGCGTGCAGGAGACGGTGACGCGCGCGCTCGCCGGACTGCCCGCCACCGCGGGACCGGCGGAACGGCTCGAGGCGGCGATTGCCGCCCACCTCCACGCCCTGCTCGACCACAGCGACTACACCTCCGCCGGCCTGAAGGCCTTCACCGACGCGCCGGAGGCCGTCAGGACGGCGGCGCGTCCCGTGCGCAAGCGTTACGAGGCGGTGTGGGACGCAATCGTCGCCGACCTCGCGTCGGCGCGCCTCGTCCCGCCGGAAGTACCGGCAGAGACTATCGCCCTCGCCATCCTCGGCATGATGAACTGGTCGCCGGAATGGTACCGGCCCGAGCGCCACGCCATCGACCGGCTGGCGCGCGACTTCGCCGCCATCCTGCTGCGCGGCCACGTCCGGCCCGACGCGCCCTGCCCTGCACCCTAGAAGGTCCGCATGCAAATCTCGGGTTCTTGGTTCTCCGTGTGCGGCCCGTCCCGTCTGTCGTGCGCCCCATGCCACGGATGACGTCAACCGGCGGTGCGAATGACTTTGCGGAGCACTGAGAAGATGCGGGACTCAGAGCATTGAGCCACATTGAACCGAAGGTAGCTCCGGGCGGTCTGTGACAGGCTGAAGGCGTTGCCGGGCGCGAGGACGACGTGGTCGGCGAGGGCGCGGCGGGCGATCTCGGCCCCGTCGATGTCGCGCGGCAGGCGGCACCACAGGAACATGCCCGCCGCGGGCTGGATCCACGGGATCAGCTCGAGGTCGCGCAACCTGTCGGCGGTCTCCGCGCGAGCGCGGGCCAGGCGAGTGCGCATAGCGGCGAGATGGCGCCTGTAGCCTCCGTCGGCCATCACGGCGAGGACCAACTCAGCGGCCAGTCCGGCACCGCCGAAGCTGGTGGCGATCTTCAGGTCTGTGAGGCCCCGGGTCCATGACGGCCGGGTCGCGAGGAAACCGCAGCGCAGGCCGGCGGACAGGGTCTTCGAGAAGCTGCCGCAATAGATGACGCGCTGGAGCCCGTCGAAGGCGGCGAGCCGCGGCGTCGGCTCCGTCTCGAAATCCGCGAAGATGTCGTCCTCGACGATGGTCAGGTCGGCGCGCTCCGCCAGCCTGAGGAGGCGGTGGGCGACGATGGGGGAGAGGGTGGCCCCGGTCGGATTGTGTACCCCGGCATTGGTGGCATAGAGCCGCGGGCGGTGTTGGGCGAGCGCCTGTTCGAAGGCTTCGAGGTCCGGCCCCTGCGCGGTGTAAGGTACGGAAACGACGTTTGCGCGGTGGGCCCGCAGAAGAGCGTGGAAATTGAAATAGCAGGGATCGTCGACCAGCACCGTGTCCCCCGGTTCGAGGAGGAAGCGGCAGGCGAGATCGAGCGCCTGTGTCCCGGATTCGGTGAGGATGACCTGGTCGGCAGAGGCTTCGATCCCCTGCCCCGCCATCCTGCGGGTGAGAAACTGGCGAAGGGCGGGCAGGCCCTGCGGAGTGCCGTAATCGGTGAGAGCGCTCCCGTCTGCCCGCGCCAGGGTGCGCAGGGCCCGTCGCAGGCTGTCCTGCGGCATCCACGATGCGGGGAGCCATCCGCATCCGGGCATGAGCAGGTCCGGGTTACGTCCGAGCGACTGGCGTGTGATCCAGAGCGGATCGATCTCCTGATCCAGTTTCGGGCCGAGATCGGCAAGCGACAGTGGCGCAAGCGGCGCATCGACATAGAAGCCGGAGCCGCGGCGGGAGGTGATGATCCCCTCAGCCGTCAGGCGCTCATAGGCTTCGACCACGGTCGACTTCGACACCTTCATCGCAGCGGCGAAAGCGCGGATCGACGGCAGGCGCGCGCCCGGCGTCAGCGCCCGCTGGGCCACGCGATCCTTGACTTCACGAACCACGCGTTCGGTGAGGGTAACCGCTGGAGCATCGCCCTGGTCCATGTCTGTACTGCTACCGGTACCTGACAGTTTCGCCAGATTGTACCCAAGCATCCCTTGAGGCACCAGCGCTCCCCTGCCAAGCCTGCTCCCGGTGAGGAGACAGCGATGGACAAGACGACCGACGGATGGATCAGTGGCCTCATGGGCGTGATCATTTTCAGCGGTTCGCTGCCGGCGACACGCGTGGCGGTAGCCGCGTTCGATCCCCTGTTCCTCACCGGAATGCGGGCGACCATCGCCGGCGTGCTGGCCGTGGTGCTCATCGGGCTCTTCCAGGTGGCGCGGCCGCGGCCGGGTGATCTCGTCCCCCTGGCCGTCGTCTCCCTCGGTGTGGTGATCGGCTTTCCCTTGCTGACGGCCCTCGCCCTGCAGCACATCGGCGCGGCCCACTCCATCGTCTTCATCGGCGTCCTGCCTCTCGCCACCGCCATCTTCGGCGTCCTCCGTGCAGGAGAGCGGCCGCGGCCTCTCTTCTGGCTGTTCTCCGGCCTCGGCAGCGCGCTGGTGGCGGCCTTCTCCCTGGCGCGCGGCGGTGGGGCGTCCCCTGTCGGCGACGGACTGATGATCGCCGCCATTCTGGTCTGCGGCCTCGGCTATGCCGAGGGCGCCAAGCTGGCCCGCCGCCTTGGCGGCTGGCAGGTCATCTCTTGGGCGCTGGCACTCTCGCTGCCGGTCATGGGAGCGCTCGCGGCATGGACGTGGCCGCACTCCTTCACCGCGGTGCCGCCACCCGCATGGATCAGCCTCGGCTATGTGTCGCTGTTCAGCATGCTCATCGGGTTCGTGTTCTGGTACAGGGGGCTCGCCCTCGGAGGTATCGGCGCCGTCGGGCAATTGCAGTTGCTGCAGCCATTCTTCGGCCTGATGCTGGCGGCGAGCCTGCTCGGGGAATCCGTCAGCTTGGCGATGGTTGCGGTGACGGTGGCGGTCGTCGCCTGCGTGGCAGGAGCCAAGCGCCACGCGGGCTGAGGAACCTCTCCGGCCATGATCCGCATGGCGGCGCCCGGCCGTTCCGGCGGACAGCTCGCCCGACGTGCTGCGAGCCTGGCACCGCACCTCCGTCGGTGGCGGGACTGCACCGAGATCCGCGCGCAGGCCGCGGCGATGTCGTTGCCCAACCGTGCGGGCCGGCAGCGCCGGGGCCGTCAGCGAAGGCAGGCCCCGCCGGTTGCCGGCAGCACGAGCCAGGCGCCAGCCTTGTAGAGGTCCCGGACGAATCCCGGGCGGTTGGCTCCCTCGGCGATCGCGCCTTGGCCGAGCCCCGAGACCAGATCACCGCCCGCCGCCGTCACCGCCTCCAGCGCACCGGCCTGGCTCGCACCGATCACCACCACCCGGCTCGTGGGCTGGACCGTGAGGGTGAGCAGCGCGACGAAGGCGAACCAGCCGGTGAGCGCGACCGCCGCCAGCCCGGCCAATCCGGCAAACGTCATCGGCTCGGTTCCCCTTCCCCGATCAGTAGTCATAGACGTGCTCCAGAACGACCGGACCCGTCCTGGTCCGCATCAGCAGACCGGGGAGGTTCCGGACCGCGACGGTCAGCCCGAGCCGCTCGAAGCCCGGCTGGGACTGGATCGGGACGCGCAGGACGAGGTCCGTCTCCGCCGGCGCCGTGCTGCCGGCAGGGGCAATGACCGTCACGAAGATCTCCCGGTTGCCGGCGATCTCGACCAGGCCGCGCTGGCGCTCGGCAAGGCCCAGCAGAACCTCCGTGAAGGCGCGGTAGCGCGGGGTCTCGATCACCGAGAGGCCATCGGGACGCCGCTCGACCACGCTGATCCGCGGGTCGGCCACGGCGTCCTGCTCGTCCAGTCCCCGGACGACGGTGCGGATCCTCAACCTGGCCGGCGCAAGGCCTGCGGCCAACCCCAAGACCTGCGCATACACCGCCTTGACGCCGTATTCGAGCGACAGGGCGATGCGCCGCTCGGCGGAGCGCACGAGGCTGACATCCCCGAACGGCGTCTCGCGCCAGAAGCGCAGCAGGGTCGCGCCGAAGGGGAACTCGTACCACGGCGTCTGGCGCAGGAAGGCTGCATAGGCGTCGTTGACGTCGGCCGCGAAGAGATCCTCGGCGGTCGGCCGGGGGCCACGCCACCAGGCGGCCAGCCGGCCGATCGTGCTCTCCCAGGCGTCCTTCACCGCCATTTCGGCGGAGAAGCTGAGGCCGATGATGTGCAGCATCACCCGCATGTCCGTGGCGATGTGGCCACGCTCCGATGCGACTCCCGACAGACTGCAGAGGCTCGTCCAGTAGCCGGTGACGCTGCCCACATAGTCGAAGGCCGCTTCGCCGCGCGTGCGCCCGACCCGCGCGAAATCCTCGTAAGCATGGACGATGGACCATTCGGGATAGGTCAGCCAGGTGTCGACCAGGGCACGTCGCTCCTCCGGCGGCAGGAGCGATGCGGCGACCTCGCCCGCCAGGCGCGGACGCTGGCATCGCGTCTCGATCCACAGCACGGGAGCCGCGGCCAGCGCGACCACCAGCCCCAGCCCGATCGCCGCCTTGCGAAGCACGCCCATCACGCGGCCGGGTGGCGTCGGGCGAGGACGAAGCCGGTGAAGGCGGCGAAGCCCCCGAGGGCGATATGCGGCAGGTTGGCCAGGATCTTGAAGCCGAGGCCGAGGCTCTGCCAGCCATAGATCAGGATGCCGAGGTCGAGATAGCCGGAACCGGTGACGAGACCCATCAGCCCGTCGAGGAGATAGAGCGTCCCGAAGACCTTGAAGTAGGTCTCGCTGGCCCGCCGCGACACCCCAGCGGCGATGCCCGCCCAGGCGGCCGAGGCGAAATGCAGGGCATCGTCGTAGATGTCGAGCGCGAAGATGCCGAAGGCGCGCCCCTGCGCGTCGGTGAGGCCGGGAACGTAGTTGAGCGACGTCACGATGAGGAGAACGACGCAATAGACGGCAGCGATCAGTCGGATGGGATCCATGACAAACTTCGCCCCTCTAGCCCGCGAGATAACCATCCCAGAGGCCGTTGCGGAACAGCAGGCCGGGGTCGTAGTGGCGCTTGCGCTCGACGAAGCGATCGACGTCGGGATAGATCGCGCGCAGCTGGTCGGGGCGGGCGTGCAGCCGGTAGGGCAGATAGTAGCTGCCCCCGATCGCGCCCACACGGTCGATGAGTTCCTCGGTGAGACGGATCATGTCGGCCTCGCCCTCGCCGGTCATCTCCTGCGAGAACGACATCACGGCGGCGATCCGGTCGGTCCTGGCGTAGGCGAGGACGCTGTCGTCATCGCGGGCGACGTAGCGAAGCGTCACGTTGAGGAACTCGGACCGCGCCTTCGGGATCACCTCACGACAGGCGATGAGGAAGTCGTTGAAGCGCTCGGGCGCCACGAAATATTCGTGGAGGATATCGGTCCGCCGCTGGTCGCGGTTCTCGAGGTTGAGAACGGGTTCGTTCATCAGCGAGTTGCGGGTGGCGACGCCCGTGCCGGCGCGCGGCCCCGCCACGCTTTCGGCCCACCAGCGGAAACTCTTGCCCGTCTCCGAGCCGACCTGGGCGCGGTAGACGTGGCGCATCAGGCTGGACATCATCCCGCCCCCGCGATCGGCCGCCGGAATGCCGCCGGCCGGCGTCGGCCTTGGTCGCCAGGTCGCCAGAAGCGCTTCGCGAAAGAAGCTGCCGCGGGCGACGTTCAGCCGGCCATAGACCATCTTGACGGTCGGATCGGCAGCGAAGGAGCCGACAAAGCGCTCGGCGAACCGGTCGGCGGGCAGAACCTCGTAGCGGGGCGCCATGAGCGTATTCTCGACCATGTCGACGTCGAGGTCGATGATGACGCCGAACAGGCCATAGCCTCCCATGCACAGCCGGAACAGCTCCGCGTTCTCCGTGCGGGAGCATCGGACGATCTCGCCGTCGGCGAGCATGAGACGAAAGCTGCGCACCGTCGCGCCGAACGGGCCATAGGGCGCCGGCCACCCATGGGCGTTCACGCAGAACGTGGCCGCGACGCCGAAATCGCTGTTGGACTGCATCACGGCCGGCGAGAAGCCGATCTTGTCCAGCCCGGCGATGACCTCGTGCCAGCGCATGCCGCCCTGGACGCGGAACACTTTCGCGGTGCGGTCCGGCTCGATGGCGCGGATGTCCATCGTCATGGCGGCGCCGTTGCGCGGCAGGCTCTGGCCTCCCATGGAGTGGCGGGCGGCGCTGACGGCGACCGGGCGCCTCGTCTCGCGGGCGATCCTCAATTGCTCGCGGAGCGCCGCCACGACCTTAACCTCGTCCGTTTCTCGGCTGATCCAATGGGAGAAGACGGGGGTGGCGCTCAGCCGGCTCGCGTCGTTCAGCACCAGCCGGCGGGCCTGTTGGGCCACGGCGCCCCGGGGCAGCGCCGCGGCGAGACCGGTGGCGGCGAGGCCGGCCAGAACGCGACGACGGGACATGCGCTGCCGCTCGGTCATGGATCGTGAACCTGCTTGCCATAATCTCCCGCCAGACTGGCCGGGCGCCTGTGTCTAATCGGTAAAGGCGAGTGCGCGGATGTGACGATAGACAGCCGATGAGACGGACCATCCTGAGACTGACAGCCAACATGGTTGTTGTGCTGTTTGCTCTTTTCGGAATTGTGTCGGCATGGCTCATCGCGACCTATCTGCGGGAAACAGGCGATGCGGCCCGGGACGCGCCTTCGACCGGAGCCTTCGTCGCGACGGAGCGGGGCCGGATCTTCACCCAGGCCGTCGGGCCGGCAACGGCCCGGCCCGTCATCTTCGTTCACGGCACGGCGGCGTGGAGTGGGTTCTGGCGCGGGACGATCACCCGCATCGGCGAGGCCGGTTACCAGGCCATCGCCATCGACCTGCCGCCCTTCGGCTTCTCCGAGCGCGACCCGGCCGGCCGCTACGGCCGCCAGGACCAGGCGACGCGCCTCATCGCGCTGGTCGAGGCCATGGCACCGGCGCGGCCCATCATCGTCGGCCATTCCTTCGGTGCCGGCCCCGTGCTTGAGGCGGTCATGATGCGGCCCGACCTGTTCGCGGGCCTCGTCATCGTGGCCGGCGCCCTCGGCCTCCCGGCGGAGGGCGAGGTGCCGCCACGGCATGACGGGATGGTCACGTCGCTGATCAGCCAGCCCTTCGTCGCAAATCTCGCCATCGCCGCCTCCGCCACCAATCCGTGGCTCACCCGCTACCTTCTCTCCACCATGATCCACCGGAAGGAGGCGGCGACGCCCGAGGTAGCCGATGTCCTGCGCCGGCCGCAGAGGCTGGTGGGCAC
The DNA here is from genome assembly GCA_023416965.1 of Pseudomonadota bacterium. Taxonomy (GTDB): domain Bacteria; phylum Pseudomonadota; class Alphaproteobacteria; order Rhizobiales; family Phreatobacteraceae; genus Phreatobacter. Next base: position 68,694 of record JAEZGJ010000065.1, read on the forward strand.
GACCCAGGCCTATGCCGAGTGGGTGCCGGTCCTGTTCCGCCCCGAACGCACGGCCCTGAGCGGCACACCCGCCAACCTGCGCGGCCTGCAAGTCCGAACCGCCGTCATCTGGGGGCGCGAGGACACGCTGACGCCTCTGCCCCAGGGCGAGCGCATCGCGGGGCTGATCCCCGGGGCGACGCTGGACGTGCTGGACCGCGTCGGCCACATCCCGCATCTCGAGGCGCCGGGGTCCTTTGAACGATTGCTGTTGCAGCGCCTGGAGGCCATGGCCGGATCAGGAGGTTGAGGGCAGCCGTTCCGTCGCCATCACCGGGACCGGCCGACCCGACCTGTCTGAACGGACGGAGGCGTCGCTGGCCCCGCCATGACGGCTGGACGTGCGCGCCCCGCCGGGTCGCCGATTGGTTTCCTCCTGGCTGCGCCCGATCCGGAAAGCCCGTAGCGGGTCGTCATGCTGCTGTCACATCAATCGATGATTCTGGATATATGGATGAAGAGCAAGTGATCCTCGCCCTGGCGGCCCTTGCCCAGCCGACCCGGCTCAACGCCTTCAAGGCGCTCGTCGCACGCGAGCCGGACGGCGTGCCCGCCGGCGAGCTGGCGAAGATCTGCGGCGTTCCGCAGAACACGATGTCGTCCCATCTGGCGATCCTCCTCCGTGCCGAGCTCGTCAGCGCCCATCGCCAGAGCCGTTCGATCATCTACCGCGCCGATCTCGACCGATTCCGCGCCATGACTCTGCATCTCGTGCAGGACTGCTGCGGCGGGCGGCCGGAGGTCTGCGCGCCGATCATCAGGGGCCTTACGCCCTCCTGCTCACGCAAGGCGGACGTGTCATGACAGAACAGATTGAAGCGACCCGCATCTACAACGTGCTCTTCCTCTGCACCGGCAATTCTTCCCGCTCCATCATGGCGGAAGCCATTCTCAACCGCGACGGTGCGGGCAAGTTTCGCGGCTATTCGGCGGGGAGCCATCCCACCGGCTCCGTCAATCCGCTGACGCTGAAGGTGCTCGCCAGCTACGGCTATCCGACAGAGGGCCTCGCCTCGAAGAGCTGGGACGTCTTCACCGGCCCCGGTGCACCGGCGATGGATTTCGTCTTCACGGTCTGCGACAGCGCCGCCGGCGAGGTGGCGCCGGCCTGGCCGGGGCAGCCGGTGACCGCCCACTGGGGCATCGAGAATCCCACCCGCGCCGCCGGCAGCGACCTTGAGCGCGAGGCGGCCTTCGTCGCCGCCTTCCGCTACCTGCGCAACCGCATCACCGTCTTCTCGGCACTGCCGCTCGCCAGCCTCGACCGCCTGAACCTCAGCGCCCGGCTGCGCGACATCGGGCAGCTCGAAGGCACGACGCGGCCGGACCCGAAGGTCGCCTGACGCATGACCCTGTTCGAGCGTTACCTCACCCTCTGGGTACTGGCCTGCATCGTCGTCGGCATCGGCCTCGGCACCGCCCTGCCCGGCCTGTTCACCCTGATCGCGGCGGCGGAAGTCGCCAACGTGAACCTGCCGGTGGCGGTGCTGATCTGGCTGATGATCATCCCCATGCTGCTGCGGATCGACTTTTCCGCTCTCGCCAAGGTCGGCGCCCACTGGCGCGGCATCGGCGTGACGCTTTTCATCAACTGGGCGGTGAAACCCTTCTCCATGGCGCTGCTCGGCTGGCTCTTCATCGGCTGGCTGTTCCGCCCTTTGCTGCCGGCGGCGGAAATCCAGTCCTACATCGCCGGGCTGATCGTGCTCGCCGCCGCGCCCTGCACGGCCATGGTCTTCGTATGGTCGAACCTCACGCGCGGCGAGCCGCATTTCACCCTCAGCCAGGTGGCGCTCAACGACGTGATCATGATCGTCGCCTTTGCCCCCATCGTCGGCCTGCTGCTTGGCCTGTCGTCCATCATCGTGCCCTGGGACACGCTGTTGCTGTCGGTTGGCCTGTACATCGTGGTGCCGGTGATCGCCGCCCAGATCTGGCGCCGCTGGCTTCTCACCAGCGGCGGCACAGGGCGTATGAACCGGGCACTCGCCGTACTGCAGCCGGTATCGATCGCCTCGCTGCTGCTGACGCTTGTCATGCTGTTCGGCTTCCAGGGCGAGCAGATCATCGCGCAGCCACTGGTCATCCTCCTGCTGG